>JAYUEY010000079.1:0-13530 GCA_043739005.1 Tardiphaga sp. | reverse complement strand
TGCCGAACACGATCGGGGCAATCAGCGCAAACGCGCCGTAGAATACCGCAAGTTCGATTCGGCCGGGCGCGCGGCTCGGTAGGACGCGAGCGGACAGTCTGGTATTCTCGGTCGATGGCGCTTGCATGATGGTGTTTTCCGATCGTCTTCGATCACCATCATGAAACGCTGAACTCAGATAAAACAAGCTATCGGCGAAAATAGCGACATGCATCGCGCATCGGACACCTGAAGCAGATAATTTTTCTCTTCGGGCGTTTTCGAAAAGAAGATTTTTCGCGGCCGGTTTGCCGGACTTGCCGCCATCATCCTGAGGTTGCCATCCAAAGTAGCTTCAAGGCGTGGTCCGAAACATTCTTCAAGTCTTATCCATTCGCGCAACAGCGCGATCGGCCAAGCACTTCAGGATGACATCAGCGATCCCTCAATAGACGTCCTGCTGGAAGCGGCCTTTTTTCTTCAGGTCAGCGACGAATGCCACCGCCTCGTCGGTTGTGCGCGCACCGAACTGCGCGACGACATCGACCATCGCGCGCTCGACATCCTTCGCCATCCGCTTGGCATCGCCGCAGATATAGACATGCGCGCCGTCGGCAAGCCAATTCCAGACTTCGCGGCCAACCTCGCGCATGCGGTCTTGAACGTAGAATTTCTCGCTGCCGTCGCGCGACCACGCCAGCGACAGCCGCGTCAGCACGCCTGAGGCCTTCATCGCGTTGAGTTCGTCGTCATAGAAGAAATCAGACGCGCTGCGCTGATGGCCGAAAAACAACCAGTTGCGGCCGGGCGCTTTCGTCGCCTGACGATCGTGCAGAAATGCCCTGAACGGCGCGATCCCGGTCCCCGGCCCGACCATGATGATTGGCGTGTTCGGGTCTTCCGGCAGCGCGAAACCATGCGCTTTTTGCACATAGACTTTCAGCTCGTCGCCGGGCTGGATGCGTTCTGCGAGGAACGTCGATGCAAGGCCTGCACGCTTGCGCTTGCCGATGACGTAACGCACGCAATCGACCGTGAGCGAGAGTTTGCCCGGCGTCGCATTATGTGACGACGAGATCGAATATAATCGCGGCTGCAACGGCTCCAATGCTTCGACGAAGGCTTCGGGATGCGGCCGCACGCCGGAAAATTTCTGCAATACGGCCATCACGTCGAGCGTCGCGGCATCGCCGTCCGGATCGCCGCCCTGTGCCAGTATCCGTGCTTTCTCGCGTTGTGCGCCGCCGGTGATGAAGGAGATCAACTCGAACAGTGAATCCGGCGCGGGTGCCAGCGAGACGTCCTTGTGCAAGACTTCGCGCAAAGGTTTGCCTCGCACCTCCGTCATATGCGACGCGCCGAGCATCGCGATGATCTGATCGACGAGACCAAGATCATTGCTGGCAAAAATGCCGAAGGAGTCGCCGACCACGTAATCGAGACCGCAGCCTGACAGATCGAAATCGATATGCCACGTTTCCTTCTCGGAGCCGCTCTTGTTCAGCTTGCGACGCGAGATGAATTTGGCGGGTGCCGGATTGTCGCGTGACCGCCCGATCGGACCAACGCTGACCAGTGCCGGCGCGGTTGCGGCGTCAATCGACGGCGCGCTGCCGGACACGCTTGCGGCGGGTGCCTTGTCGAGGTCTTCATAAAGCGACTTCAGCATCCGCGCGGTTTCCTTGCCGCCGGGCACGCAAAGATTGAGACGCGCTTCCGATTTGGCCGCGATCGCATCCGAATAGTCGTTGCAGTTATAGCCGCACTGGCCGCAATCCTGCTGCGCCATCGCCGCCATCATCTTGCGGCGAACCGGCTTGCCTTCGGCGAGCTTCATGCGATCCGGCAGTGGCATGGTCTGGTCGTGCCACGGCGCGCCGTCATCGTCCTCGGCGGCACCGCCTAGCATCGACGCGCTTTGATCGCCCGACAGAGGCGCGGCCCCTTCGGAGGTCAACAGGCCTGCGAAAAAGCCGTTGAGCCAGGAGCGCTGCTGTTCGGAAAACGGCGCGGACGACGGGATGATTTCGAGCTTCGGGGCGGGTGTCATCTGGTTCATGTCAGGCCTCCGCTTCGGCCATCTGGCGCAAGGTCGCGCCATCATGGCGGCGCGCGAATGTCAGGAACGTTTCGTCCGGTGCATTACGATGCGCCATGTAGGCTTTCAAAAGTTGTTCGACGAATTGAGGCGCATCCTCAGCCTTGAGGTCGTGATAGACCTCCTGCCCGACATCTGCGCCGGGGCCGAAGCTGCCGCCCGTAAACAGATGATAGCCCTCGACCGTGTCGCCCTCTTCATTGATCGGCACCTTCGCGCCGACCATGCCGATGTCGCTGATGTAATGCTGCGCGCAGGAGTGATGGCAACCGGTCAGATGGATGTTGATCGGCAGATCGACCGCCACGCGCGGCTCGCACCAGTCACCTATTTTTGTAGCGCTGCGCTTGGTGTCGGCATTGCCGAATTTGCAACCCGCAGCCCCCGTACAGGCGATCAACCCGGCACGGATATGCGAGGCCTCGATATCGAGCCCGGTCGCGCGAATGGCGGCGATCGCGGAATCGACTTTGGCGTCGGTTACGCCGGGGATCAGCAAATTCTGCCACACCGTGAGGCGGATATCGCCGTCGCCGAAGTCTTGCGCGATTTTCGCAAGACTTCGCATCTGGTCGGCCGTGACTTTGCCGAGCGGCAGCGCGACGCCGAGCCAGTTCAAACCGTCCTGTTTCTGTTTGTGGACGCCGATATGCGCCATGCGATCGAAGGAAGGTCGCGGCTCCAAGGCTTCCGACTGCACATGGGTGAATTTACGGCCGAGTTTGTCCTCGACCAGTTCAAGGAATTTCTCCAGCCCCATGCCGTCCACGACGTATTTCAACCGCGCCTTGAGCCGATTGGTGCGGTCGCCGAGATCGATGAACACACGTATGATGGCGTCGGACACGTTGGTAGCGTCATCCGGCTTGACGATGATGCCGGTATCTTTCGCAAAATCCCTGTGGCCAGTGATGCCGCCGATGCCGAGCTTGAACCACACGCCCGGCTCCACGCCGAAACCGTCCTTCACGACGACCGCCTGAAAGGCGATGTCGTTGGTGTCTTCGAGCGCCGCGATCTTACCCGCGCCGTCAAACGATACGTTGAATTTGCGCGGCAGGCCGTAAAGCGAGCGGTCGTTGAGAATGTGGTAATGCCACTCACGTGCATAGGGTCGGGTATCGAGCAATTCCTGCGGATCGATGCCGGCGGTCGGCGTGCCCGTGACGTTGCGGATGTTGTCAGCGCCGGAACCGCGCGAGCATAGGCCGATATCTTGAATGCCTTCGATCAGATCGACGGCATGGCGAAACGGAATCTCGCGGACCTGCAGATTGGCGCGCGTCGTCACATGCGAAAAGCCGCCGCAGTATTTTTCCGAAAAGTCCGCCATCGCGGCGAATTGCCAATGCGTCAGAATTCCATTCGGAATCCGCAGCCGGCACATGTACGAGTCCTGCGTTGGCCCGACATAAAACAAACCGAAATAACGCCACCTGAAATTATCGGCCGGCGACGGCGCAACATCGAGGGCCGCCTGCTCGCGCAGCCGCGGATAGACGTCGAACGGACTTCCCTCGCGCTTCCATTTTTCCTGATCGACGAGTTTCTTGCCGGATTTGATCGTCCGGTCCTGCGCTTTGATGTGGCTCGCTTCCGGCCCTGTCGGTTCGGCATTGGCATCACCACCACCGGCTTTCGGCAGGCCGACGCCGCGTCCGACTTGAATGCCCGATGCAAACCCTTCGAGATAGCGCTTCTGTTCGTCACTAAAATCGGCGGTGAAAGTGTCGAGCTTCATGGGACATTCCTGCTGCCGGCATCAGGCGCGGCGTCAACGGGTCTGGATTTCGGTCGTCTCGCAACCTCAATCGCGCGAGGCTGGGAAGATGTCCGTTCAGCATCGTTGCTACGGAAATCCATCGCGATTCCTGCCGGCAGGCGACAGCGGCTGCCGGCAGACATGTCCATTCAAGACCCGTGCCACCGTTCAGGCGACCGATCTCGTCGTTAACTCAATGATTTACGACAGGTTTTGGGAACCAGGACCCGCGCACGCTGAGTCGTTGCACGCGATTAGACCGCACCGCACAAAAATTAGTCGCGGCGCGAAAATCCCGCCAAATAGGCGGCGATGTTGTCGCCGACAAGCGCCGGCCCTGAGAAGGCACCAATGTCCAAAGGCGACCGCGACACGCTCGCGCCGATGGCCGCATCGTAAAGGTCCGGCCTGAATGTCGCGCGGGCGACGGCGATGCCGTCCGGCGACAACACCGCCTGATTCCATCGCACCATCTGCGCGTAAAGCCACACCGCCTGCGATGGATCGGGCCGATCGACGCCGTCACGGCCGAACAGCATATAATCCGAACTCACGCGAACATCGCCGCCGGGCTTCATCGTCAGGCGGCCGCCGAGGACCGCCTTTATGACAGACGCCGGCGCGTGAACGCGATCCGGTCGCGCCAATATGGTGGCGACCTCGTCGTGATTGGTGGTGTCCTCGATGAACAACGCCGCCCCGCGATGCGCCCGGATCAGCGCACTCAGGCGCTCCGGATTGTCGTCGGCCCAACGACGTCGGACCGCTAGCACCTTTTCGACAGCGCGTTTCAAAATATCCGGACCAAAATGCAAGATGCGCCCGATGCCCTGCTCGATCGCGACCGCATTCCATGGCGCACCGACGCAAAAGCCATCGACCTGTCCGCTGGCAAGGCTGTCAACCATATAAGGCGGCGGCAGCACCACCAGTCGCACATCCTGATCGGGATCGACGCCGCCGGCTGCCATCCAGAACCGCAACTGATAATTATGCGTCGAATAGGGAAACGTCATGCCGAAGGTGATCGGTTCGGCATTCGATGTGCGCCTGTTGGCAACCACACGAGCCAAAGCCTGCGCGGTCTTCAGCGGATCGGACGCCTCGCCATTGAGCGCAGCCGAAATCTCGTCATGCAACGTCGGCGACACCGTGATCGCGTTGCCATTCAGATTGAGCGTGAACGGCGCAATGACTGGCACCTTGATGTGACCAAGCCCAAGGCTGGACGCGATCGCCACGGGCGCAAGAAGATGCGCAGCGTCGAACAGGCCGAGATTCAGTTTGTCGCGAACATTGGACCACGACACCTCGCGCACCAGTTCGATGTCGAGGCCTTCGGCCGCCCCAAAACCCTTGTCGGCCGCGATGATGGTTGCGGCCGCGTCGATCAGCGGGATGAACCCGATCCGGAGCGAATGAGCCGTCATTTCAGCAACTCCGCCGCCGTTACGATCGATTGCGCGATCTCGCCGATTTTCTTTTTTTCGCGCATCGCCGTCGATCGCAGCAGCACATAGGCCTCGTCTTCGGTGAGGCCTTTCATTTTCATCAACACGCCCTTGGCGCGGTCGATGACCTTGCGGTCCTCAAGCGCCGATTTGGTGCGTTCCAGCTCGTCCTGCAATTTCGAAAAGGCGTTAAATCGCGAGATGCACAGATCGAGGATCGACTTCATCCGCTCCTTTTTCAGCCCGTCGACAATATAAGCGGACACCCCGGCATCGACCGATTCCCGGATCGATTCCGTGTCGCTTTGATCGACGAACATCGCGATCGGCCGCCGTACGGCGCGGCTGACCTGGAACATCTGTTCCAGCACGTCGCGGCTCGGATTTTCGAGATCGATCACGATGACATCGGGGTCCATCGCATAGATCTTGACCAGCAGGTTCTGCATCTCGCGAATGTGCTCGACATGCGTAAAGCCCGCCTCGCGCAGCCCCTCTTCAAGGATTGCAGCACGGATCGGGCTGCCGTCAACGATCACGATTTTCGGAGAGGCGTCCGCGCCCATTGAATATTTTCGCCTGTTTTCGGCTGTCTCGCGACCGGAACCAGCTACCCATAGCACGCTACCGTCTGGCTTAAAGTCTTGTAATTGCGGTAGATCGGCGCTAGCTCCTGCCCATCAACCGGACAGTATCAATATGCAACAGGCCGCCGCGCCGAAAGTCAGCTTTGTGTCGCTGGGATGCCCCAAGGCGTTGGTGGATTCCGAGCGCATCATTACGCGGCTGCGTGCCGAAGGCTATGAACTCGCGCGCAAACATGACGGGGCGGATATTGTCATCGTCAACACCTGCGGCTTTCTGGATTCCGCCAAGCAAGAATCGCTCGGAGCGATCGGCGAGGCGATGGCGCAAAACGGCAAGGTGATTGTCACCGGCTGCATGGGTGCCGAGCCCGAGCAGATCGAGGCCGCCTATCCCGGCGTGCTGGCGATCACCGGCCCGCAGCAATATGACAGCGTGCTTGATGCCGTGCATCGCGCGCTGCCGCCGGTTCACAATCCGCATCTCGATTTGATGCCAAACCAAGACATCCGCCTGACGCCGCGGCACTATGCCTATCTGAAGATTTCGGAAGGCTGTAACAACCGCTGCTCGTTCTGCATTATCCCGAAGCTACGTGGCGATCTCGTCTCGCGGCAGGCCAATGACGTGCTGCGCGAGGCCGAGAAACTCGTGGCCGCCGGCGTGAAAGAATTGCTGGTCATTTCGCAGGATACGTCGGCTTACGGCGTCGATATCAAATACGCTGAGAGTCAGTGGAAGGATCGCGCAGTTCGCGCGAAATTCTACGATCTGGCGCGTGAACTCGGCGAGTTCGGCGCGTGGGTCCGGCTGCAATATGTCTATCCCTATCCGCATGTCGACGAGGTCATCAGCCTGATGAATGAGGGCAAGATTTTACCTTATCTCGACATTCCGTTTCAGCATGCGTCACCCGAAGTATTAAAGCAGATGAAGCGCCCGGCGGCGCAAGACAAGACGCTGGCGCGGATCAAAAAGTGGCGCGTGGAATGTCCTGATTTGACGCTGCGCTCGACGTTCATTGTCGGCTTTCCCGGCGAGACCGAAACCGATTTCCAGTATCTGCTCGACTGGCTGGACGAGGCTGAGATTGACCGCGTCGGCTGCTTCAAATACGAGCCGGTCGCCGGTGCCACATCCAATGAGATCGGCCCTGCCGTGCCTGAGGAGATCAAGCAGGAGCGCTGGAACGCACTGATGGCGCGTCAGCAGAAAATCTCTGCAAAGCGTTTGAAGCGGAAAGTGGGGACACGCCAACAGATCATCATCGATGAGGTCGGGCCAACTGTCGCGAAGGGCCGCTCCAAATCCGACGCGCCGCAGATCGACGGCGCGGTCTACCTGTCGAGCCGGCGACCGCTGAAGGTCGGCGAGATTGTCACCGCCAAGATCGAGCGCGCCGATCAATATGATTTGCACGGAGTCGTGGCGGGGTTTTAGCTCAGCTTTTTGATTTTCGACGTCAGGTCTGAAAATACGCGGATCGCATCACGCGCGTATGATCGTCGCGACCGCGCCGGAGATCTCAAGCGCGATCTTGAACATGCTTGGCGGCCTTCGCATTTAGCGCTCTAGCCACTCGGCTCACTGGTGGTCGGCTAATCATCGCACTGACGACGTTCGTCGCCGCAAGCAGCCGATGCATATCAACGCCCGTTGCAATGCCCATGCCTTCGAGCATGTAGACGACGTCTTCGGTCGCGACATTGCCCGTCGCACCCGGCGCATAGGGGCAGCCGCCGAGACCGCCGGCAGCGCTGTCGATCACCCGCACGCCTTGCTCAAGACCCGCGTAAATATTGGCCAATGCCTGCCCGTAGGTGTCGTGAAAATGCATCTAGATGCGCCGGCGGCACGTCTCCTGCTACGGCGCGCAAAAGCTCGCGCGCTTTCAATGGCGTGCCGACGCCGATCGTATCACCGAGCGAAATCTCATAGCAGCCGAGATCGTGCAACGTTTTTGCGACATCGACGACTGCGGTCAACGGCACATCGCCGTCGAACGGGCAGCCGAGCACGCAGGAGATATAGCCGCGCACTTTGATGTCATCCGCATGCGCGCGCTCGATGACGGGCCGAAAGCGATCAATCGATTCGGCGACGCTGCAATTGATGTTGGCGCGCGAAAACCCTTCTGATGCGGAGGCGAATACAGCGATTATCTTAGCGCCGCAGGCCTTGGCGGTCTCATAGCCCTTTTCGTTCGGCACCAGCACGTGCAATTCAGCATCGACGTCTTTGAGACCGCGTAGAACCTCGTCCGACCCGATCATCTGCGGGATTGCCTTCGGCGACACAAAGGCACCGACCTCGACGGTTTTCAAGCCCGCTGCGATCAGCGCCTTGGAAAACGCGATCCGCGCATCAACCGAAATCGGCGTCTTTTCGTTTTGCAGTCCGTCGCGCGGACCGACCTCGACGATGCGAACCGCGTCGCTCATTTTGTTGCTTCGAGTTCGGCCAGTTCGGCACCTTCGCCGACGATATCACCGACCTTGTATTTGATGCTCTTGAGCACACCCGCATAAGGCGCGCGCAAGGTTTGCTCCATTTTCATCACTTCGAGCGTCAGGATCGGCGCACCTTTTTCCAACGTCGCACCAACTTCGGCGAGCAGCGCCACGACCGTGCCAGGCAAGGGTGCCACGATACGATCCTCGCCTGTGACTTCGTCGTCATCGCCTCCGAACGGATCGACCAGATGCAGTTCGAAACGCCCGCTTGGCGTGCGGATGTAAATCTCGTGGCCATCGATGACATAAGCGAAGCGGCTGCGCACCCCGTCGATCGTCAGATCGAAACTGCCGCCGTCACCGGCGCTCTGTGACATCAACAGTTCGCGGTCATCGATGATGATGCAATCCGGACCGTTGCCATAAACCAGAACCGCCTTGCACTCTGCCGTTCCCTGTTTGAACGTGAATGCGCGTTTGCGGCGGCCAACCGGCATCCAGCCATTCGTCGCCCAAGGCGAAGACGGTTCATTCGCAGCGGCTAATCGTTCATTTGCTAAAATCGCTGCGACCGCAGCGCAGATGTCTGCATCAGCAGGCGCGGGAGCGACAGGCGTCAGAGCTTTCAGATGGCGTTCGATAAAACCTGTGTCGATCGTGTTGGCACGCACGTCGGGATGCGTGATGAGGTTCGAAAGAAATGGAATATTGCTGACAATGCCGCGCACATCCGTGTCGTTCAGCCCGCGATCGAGCCGATCAATCGCATCCGCGCGCGTCGGAGCCCAGGCGATCACCTTGGCCAGCATCGCGTCGTAATGCGGTGACACCGTATCGCCTTCGCGATAGCCGGCATCGATGCGGAGGCCGTTGGTCTCAGGCGGCGTGCGCCATGTTTTGATATGGCCGACGGATGGCATGAAGTTCTTCGCGGGGTTTTCCGCGTAGACCCGCGCCTCGATCGCGCAGCCGTTAAGCTTGATCTGATCCTGCGTCATTGGCAGTTTCTCGCCAAATGCGACGCGCAATTGCC
Source organism: Tardiphaga sp. (assembly GCA_043739005.1). Classification (GTDB taxonomy): domain Bacteria; phylum Pseudomonadota; class Alphaproteobacteria; order Rhizobiales; family Xanthobacteraceae; genus Tardiphaga. Next base: position 4,169 of record JAYUEY010000079.1, on the reverse strand, counting down.
ATTCGACGAGATCGACGCCGGTAATCAATTCGGTGACGGGATGCTCGACCTGCAAGCGCGTGTTCATCTCAATGAAAAATACGTCTTTGCCGTCTGAGACGAACTCGATCGTCCCTGCCCCGACGTAATTCACCGCACCCGCCGCTTGTCGCGCCGCGGCGCAAACCGCCTCGCGCTGCGCAGCGTTCAATGTCGGCGACGGCGCTTCCTCGATCACCTTCTGGTGCCGACGTTGAAGCGTGCATTCGCGCTCGAACAGCGACACAAGATTGCCGTGGGTATCGCCGACGATCTGCACCTCGATGTGGCGCGGATTGTCGACATATTTCTCGATCAGCATGCGGTCGTCACCGAACGCTGCCTTGGCCTCGCGCTTGGCGCTGACCAATGCCGCCGACAATTCCGACGCCGCGCGGACCACGCGCATGCCGCGCCCGCCGCCGCCGGCCGAGGCTTTTACCAGCACCGGGAAACCTGCTTTGTCGGCCGCTGCGGCCAACGTCGCATCGTCCTGTGCCTCGCCGTGATAGCCTGGCACCAGCGGCACGCCGGCTTTTTCCATTAGCGCCTTGGAGCCGGATTTGGAGCCCATCGCTGTCATCATCGCTGCCGTCGGGCCGACGAACACCAAATTCGCCGCCGCACAGGCTTCGGCGAAGTCGGCATTTTCGGACAGGAAGCCATAGCCCGGATGAATCGCCTCCGCACCGCTGGATTTCGCCGCGGCGATGATAACGTCGATATTCAGATAGCTGTCGCGGGCCCGCGCCGGGCCGATGAACACGGCAGCATCGGCCTGCGCGACATGCATCGCGTCGCGGTCGGCTTCGGAATAAACGGCGACGGTGCGAATGCCCATCGCGCGCGCGGTGCGTATCACGCGGCACGCGATCTCGCCGCGATTTGCGATCAGGAGCGTGCGGAAGCGGCGATACTGTGCGGGAGAGTTCATCATCACATCCTGAACAGGCCGAATTTCGTCAGCTGCTGCGGCGCATTGCTTGCGGCCGCAAGGCCGAGGCCAAGCATCAGCCGCGTATCCTTCGGGTCGATCACGCCGTCATCCCAGATCCGCGCCGTCGCATAATAAGGACTGCCCTGCGTTTCGAACTGTTGTCGCGTTGGTGCACGAAATTCTTCTTCCTCATCGTGCGACCACGTCCCGCCCTTGCTCTCGATATTGTCGCGACGCAACGTGCTGAGCACCATCGCTGCCTGCTCGCCGCCCATCACCGAGATGCGCGCATTGGGCCACATCCACAGAAAACGCGGCGAGTAAGAGCGCCCGCTCATGCCATAATTGCCAGCCCCGTAAGAGCCGCCGATCACGACCGTGAATTTAGGCACGCCCGCGGTCGCCACCGCCGTGACCAGTTTCGCGCCATCGCGCGCAATGCCACCGGCTTCGTACTTTTTGCCCACCATGAATCCTGTAATGTTCTGCAAAAAGATCAGTGGAATGTTTCGCTGACAACACAACTCGATGAAGTGCGCGCCCTTCAGCGACGACTCGCTAAACAGGATGCCGTTGTTGGCGATAATGCCGACCTGATGGCCCCAGATGCGGGCAAAGCCGGTTACGAGTGTGGTGCCGTAGAGTTTCTTGAATTCGTCGAAGTCAGAGCCGTCAACCAGCCGCGCGATGATATCGCGCACATCGTAAGGCTTACGCGGATCGGACGGGATCACGCCGTAGACATCCTCAGGTGGAAACAGAGGCTCGCGCGGCGGCTCCCAATTCACGGCGGCGCGGGCTGGCTTCTTCAAGGTCGCAACGATACGACGCGCGATGCCGATCGCATGGGCATCGTTCTGTGCGTAATGATCGGTGACGCCGGATTGCCGCGAATGGACATCCGCGCCGCCGAGTTCTTCGGCAGTCACGATCTCGCCCGTCGCGGCTTTCACCAAAGGCGGACCGCCCAGAAAGATCGTGCCTTGATTGCGAACGATCACGCTCTCATCGGACATTGCCGGCACATAGGCTCCGCCCGCGGTGCAGGAGCCCATGACGACGGCGATCTGCGGAATGCCCTGCGCGGACATCTGGGCTTGGTTATAAAAGATGCGGCCGAAATTGCGCTCGTCCGGGAAAATCTCGTCTTGCTGCGGCAGGAATGCGCCGCCGGAATCGACCATGTAGATGCAAGGCAGATTGTTTTGTCGTGCGATCTTTTGTGCGCGCAGATGCTTTTTCACGGTGACAGGGTAATAAGTCCCGCCCTTGATTGTCGCATCATTGGCGACGATGACGCATTCCCGGCCCGACACGCGCCCGACGCCGGTGATGACGCTAGCCGAATGGACATCGCCGCCATAGAGGCCGTTGGCGGCGAGCGGAGACAATTCAAGAAACGCGGTGCCGGGATCGATCATCAGGTCGACACGGTCGCGCGCCAGCATCTTGCCGCGGGCGGTGTGTTTGGCGCGGGCAGCCTCGCCGCCGCCGCCGGATATCGCCTTCAGCCGGACTTGCAGGTCCGCGACCTGCGCGCGCATCGCTTCGGCATTGCCCTTGAACTCCGACGAGGTCGGATCGATGCTGGATCGAAGCGCCATGAGCCTTCGGGCCTCCTGCTTATTTTGTTGGCCGCTTCCTGTCTCGAAAGCTGGATATGGTTAGTCCGCAGGCTGTGGGATGCGCCGGGCGGCACGGCCTGTCATTGTTTGAGTCAGTTCAGACTTAGTGGCTCCAGACTTTAGCGCGTCCAGACTTTCCAGATTTGAGTGCGTCCGAGATCTTCTAATGTGTCCAAGGCTCGACGCGACGGAACGCGAAATTGTCCGAATAAGCGGCAATGCGTCGCTTCAAGTCTTTTGGCTCCAGCACCTGATACGGAATGCCCTCGCGCTCGCAATAGGCGATCGCCTCGTCCTTGGTCTCGAATCGCAGCGTCAATTGCTGCTTCATGTCGCCGGACGAGGTCCAACCCATCAAAGGCTCGATCACCCGCGCCTGCTCGGGTTCGTAATCGAGTTGCCAATCGCGGGTCTTGGCAGTCCCGGATTGCATCGCGTTCTTGGCTTGCTTGTAGATGCGTGCGGTCATGAGCGACTATGGCCTTGTCTGCGGAGGCGACGAAACCGCTCACATTTCTGCGGATCATGCGCTAGAAGTCTGAATTGCAAGATTTGGTATATTCGCTCTGCCGCCTCGTGACAATCTCAGCTCAATCACTCGAGATGATCCTCGTCCCCATCTGATCGCAAATGGTTCTCATGGACATTCACGCCACACTGCCGCCCAAAGGCCGCGACCTTCGCCTCGATCTGTTTCGCGGCATCGCCAACTGGTGGATCTTTCTCGATCACATTCCAGAAAATGTGGTGAATTGGATCACGCCGCGTAATTACGGTTTTAGCGACGCGGCCGATCTGTTCGTCTTCATCTCGGGTTACACGGCGTCCTTCGTGTACGCCAAGATGATGCTTGAGCGCGGTTTCATGGTCGGCGCGACGCGCCTGACCAAACGTGTCTGGCAACTCTACCTCGCCCATATCGTGCTGTTCGTGATCTATATCGCGGCGATCGGCTATGTCGCACAGCGCTATAACGACCCCGACATTATCAGCGAATTCAATGTCGCTGGACTGGTCGACAATCCGATCCAGACGCTTTCTCAAGGCTTGTTGCTGCGCTTCAAGCCGCTGAACCTCGACGTTTTGCCGCTATACATTGTGCTGATGGCGTTTTTTCCGCCGGTGCTGTGGCTGATGCTGCGCAAGCCTGATCTCACCATGATTGGCTCGCTGGTGCTGTATTTCGCGGCCCGCCAGTTCGGCTGGAATTTGCAGGGCTTCCCGTCGGGCGTCTGGTACTTCAACCCCTATACGTGGCAATTGCTGTTCGTGTTCGGAGCATGGTTCGCGCTCGGCGGTGCGCTGGAATCGCGGTCCGTCATCAAATCCAGCTTCGTGCTGTATTTCGGCGTCGCTTATCTGCTGTTTGCGCTGGTCATGACGATGGCCGGGCGCTTTCCGGAATTCGGCGCGATGTTTCCGCAATGGCTGTTCGATGCCTTCAACCCGAATGACAAGACGAATCTCGCGCCCTATCGCGTGCTGCATTTTGTTGTCATCGCTTTCTTCGTCACGCGCTTCGTGCCGAAGGATTGGGCGGGGCTGGAATGGAAGGTGTTCGAACCGATCGTCAAATGCGGGCAGCAATC
>JAYUEY010000078.1:0-56661 GCA_043739005.1 Tardiphaga sp. | reverse complement strand
TGCTGTCGCTGCTGCGCACGGCCTTGGGCACCGCGACCGCGCCGCCGAATTCCGTCATCATCGCTCTGGCATTGTTTCTGACGGCGTTCGTGATGGGGCCGGTGCTGCAAAAATCCTATGACGACGGCATCAAGCCATTGGTCGCCAACCAGATCGCCGTCGAAGAAGCCTTGCAACGCGCATCGATCCCCTTGCGCGGTTTCATGCAGAAGAATGTCCGCGAAAAAGACGTCAAGCTGTTCATGGACCTCTCCGGCGAGCCGCCACCGGCGACGCCCGCCGAGATGTCGCTGCGCATCCTCGTGCCGGCTTTCATGATCTCGGAATTGAAGCGAGCTTTCGAAATCGGCTTCCTGCTGTTCCTGCCGTTTTTGATTATCGATCTTGTGGTGGCGTCGGTGCTGATGTCGATGGGCATGATGATGCTGCCACCCGTTGTGGTGTCACTGCCGTTCAAGCTGATCTTCTTCGTGCTGGTGGACGGCTGGTCGCTTGTCGCCGGATCGCTTGTGCAAAGTTACGGTCAGTAGCGACGCTATCGCTTAGCCTCGACCTGCTTGAGTCCGACGATCTGAGGCAAGGTACCCGTAGTCATCGGGTCGGCCTTTGAGGTCTCTTGCGGAAGCGACGCTCGGACGACTGCATCCGGGAAGCGCGCTTTCATCTCACGCAGGAAACCATCGAGCGTATCGACGCCCGCCGCCATTTTGGCGATCTGCGCAAAATCGGCACTGTTGGTCGAGGCGGGCTTGCTTGCGGTCTCGAAGGCAATGCGGTCCGCCGTGCCGGTCATCAACGGCGCGTACTTCTCGCGGAATCGCGCAAGACCGAGCGCATCCTCGGCGAGCGCATACCCGATCGCGGCGCGGATCACGTCGCTTTTCTCGGTCGCATTGAGAGGTTTGAAGTCACGCCAGCGATCGCCGTAATACAATTCGATCTGCTCCGACGCTTCACGCCAGCGCCGCCCCGCCCAATAGATGTCTGAACGCAGACGAATGGCTTCGCGACCGCTGCTGTTCGAGATGATGTCGAGCGCGAGGTCGCGTCGCCCAATGTCACTTTGCGCTCGCGCCTCGATCAGAATGCGTTGCTGACGCAGCTCACCGGCCAGATCGGCGATGCGCGTGCTGTGCAGAGCCGCGATGGCGCGCTCAGGCTTGCGGTTCATTAGATAGATCATGGCCAGACGTGCGGCGACTTGCGCCCGAGCCGCTCCCTCAAGGCGATTTTCAACCTGATACTGCAGCAGTTCGCTCGCCTGATCGAGCAGATCGACCGCCACAAGGCGTTCGACAAGACGGCGAATCATCTCGTCACCCTTACGGCCGATCGGCGTGAGATCGCTGTTTTCATAGAAGGCCGCCAATGCCGTGATCGGCGGAATTTCGTCGCCCTTCGGCGTCAGATACATCTGCGAGAACATCGCTGCGGCATCGTCCTGCAGCTGACGTGCGGATTCCGAATTGGCGTCGAGCCGCGTCGCGGCCCGTGCCGCGCTGAGCGCATCGGTATAGCGACCGCGATCGGCATAGAGCCTCGCCAGTGCATGTAATGTTTTGACCTCAACCGTATCACCACGCCAGATCGCTGACAGTGTTTCGAGTTCCGTCAATGCATCGTCGGACTCGATCTCGTTTCGCTTTTGGCGCAGGGTGACAGTCAGGAGGCGCGCTTCTGCCGATGCAGGCGCATTCGTTGACGACGACGCGATGCGATAATTGTCGAGCGCGTCCTGGTCGCGTCCAAGGGCTTCGGCGAGACGGCCGCGCAAGACCAATACGAGAGGCATCATCGCCGGCGGCACATCAACCAAATCGAGTTCGCTGCTACGTACCGCTGCTCCTGCAAAATCCTTCACTTCGAGCGACGCTCGCATCGCCTGCAACAGCACGGCGCGCTGCAAATCGAATGGCAGCGACGCGAGCGCGAAACCCGAATTCTTAAACTTCTCGCGAGCTTGTGCCCATTTGCCCTGCTGTGCCAACGCAAAGCCGGTCCACAATTGCGTATCAGGCGATGCGGCGAGCGCCGGGTTCGCAATCACTTTGAGCGCCTGCTCCGGTCGGCCCATCAAGGCGCTGGCCGCGGCATGCAGAAGCAATGTCGACCCATCTTCATCGCCGGCGGGCGTCTCGGCGACCATGATGTTGAGGATGCCGCGAGCTTCTTGATACATGCCCTGTGCAAAATAGAACTTGGCGAGATCATTACGTGCCGCCATGCGTTCTGCTGCAGGCGCTTGTGCAAGCTTACGTATCAATTCATCGCGCTTGGCTACAAAAGGACCCTGCTCGTTCTCGTGCCATTCTTGTAAATCGAAGGGCGGTTTGACAGCGAGTGACGAGCGGGCACGCCCGGCGATGGACGCCGACAATGTCAGACCGCCAGGCCGCGATAGCATCACACCGTTCGAATCGACTTCGACGGCTAGGTCCTCGGCATTGGGCTGAATGACGACCCCGTGAATCGACTCCAGCACGGAGAATTCAACAAAGTCTTGACGACGGACAAACCCCCGCGGTGGCGGAGGCGCGGTCACGATGGTGAGCGCATCGCCGGCATCAGGATCGGTGAATTTATGAATACGACCCACGCCCGCAAGTGGCACGGTCGCCTTGGCATGGGTGGGATCAACCACATTGCGAACCAGTGACAATGCGATCGACGAGATTTGGGCGGCATCGGCAAAGCTGAGCGTCCAGGCCTTGCCGGCGGCATCGCTATCGGCGGACGTCAGCGACGCAAGCTGCGGACGATTGAGATGAATGCGGATCGCCTGCCCGCTCGGCGTTTTCAAAGTGCTGACGTTGCCGATGAGTGAACCACCCTCATGATTGATCGGTGCGAGATCGAGCATTGTATCTGTGTCAAACACCAGCCACATCACATCCGCACGACGAAACAGTGCTGCGGGTGTCGGCGACGCAAACGTAAAATTGAGTTTGAGGCCTTCGCTGCTGCGGCGAGCGTCTATCGAACTGGTCGTGGCAACTTTCGCAACGGGAGGCTCTGGTGCGAGCGCCGGTACGGCGGGCGCGATCGCAATGAGGGGCGCAGGCATCGTCACGGGCTTGGGCAACGCGACTGGCTTGGCCTTCGGCTCGGGCTCGACAGGATCGCGCGCGATCAAATGCGCGATGCTTTCAGATGTTGGCTGCGGCCGCTCAGCCTCCCCGTGCACCGACGATCCATCATGATGCGTAACCGGTGTGGATTTCGCAGTTGGTAGGTCAACAACCGTCGGCGTCATCGTGACGGGTTTGGTCATTTTCAACTGCGAAGGCTTTTCGGCCTGCTGCGCGCCGACATCGACCATATAAGTCTTATCGTCACGGAAGGCGCGCACATCGACGTCGCCGATCAAAGCAAACTCGATGGTCGACATGTCGCCTTCGCTAAGCTGGTTGATCGCGCCGATATTGGCCGGGCTTGCAAGTTTGGCATCAGCGAGATCGAAACTCAGTGGCGCACTGAAGGACAACACGAATTTCTGGCCGAGCATCGCAGACGACACGCCGACGCCATCGGGTAATTCCAGCGAATAGCGCACGAAAGTCGGCTGTATCGATGCGCGCAGGCGCAGTGTGGCGCGTTTGCGTGTGTCAACTGATGCCTTCTGCTCCTTCAACGCACGTTCAGCGCTGCGTGCGCGTTCGGCCAATTCGCGCACGACGGATTGCGGCAGACCGGGCGGCAGACTGGTCCATGAGTCCGGCAACAGATCGATGAAGGTCCGCTCTCCGGCCATCATGGCGCTCAGCTTGACCTTGCGCGTCAATGCAAAGCGGATCGCCATGCCATCAGGATCGCGACGTGCCGAACTGACATAATCAGGTGCCGCATCGACAAGTTTGCCGATATCGATCTCGACGGGGCGTTTGAAGCGCACGACGAGCACATTGCCCGCTACGCTGGCGTCGACGTCGACATCTTCGTCAAGCTTGACGAGCATGCGCGCAAAGCCGTTCGACACAGCCAGTGCAGCGGCTCCTTTGACGGGTGGTGCCTGCGCGCGGCTCGATGCGGCGCTCGACAGCAACAGCACAACGGTCAGCAAGCCCGCAAACGCAGGACGCAAGAACCGTTTTGCCAGAGCAGCCCGCCCCATTTCCGAACTGTCTTTCAGCCCACATCACCGACAACGAAGCAAACGCCCCGCTCGGTCGTAACTTTAGATTCTGCGGTTGAAGGATTTGTTAATGATCTACGCAAAAATGTCCGCCACCAGCTCACCGGCTCGGCGGCCGACCTTCGATCTTGGGCAGTTCAACCATAGAGGTTGATTTGTCGCCGCTGGCACGCCGGGCCAATTCGACCGTCAGGCGTTCGGCCGCTTCCGGCGACATCAGACCGAGAATGTCAGACATCTTTCGTGGAGCGATTTGAGAGGCGATCTCGAACAAAACGCCCATCTCAAGCCGGTCGAACACTTTCGCCGCATCTTTCGGCTTCATGCCTTCGTACATCGTGACGATCCCCTTGAAGCGGGCACCGTCATCGGAGGTCTTTTGCTCGGTCGCCGTAGCAATTCGGGCTTCGGTGCCTTTCAATTCCTCGGCGCGGCCTTCGATCCGCTTTTCGGCCGCCTTCAAAAGGTTCTCACGAATATCGATCTCACGGGCGCGGGCTTCGAGCTCCTGACGACGTGCCTGAAGCCGCTCCAGCAGAGCGCGTTCAGACGGCGATATCGCCTGCCCCTGCTCCGGAATCGTGACCAACCCTTCCGGCGGCTTTGTCATTTCCGGCGGCTTGACCTCCGGCTTCGGCTCTTCTTTCTTGGCGCTGACCGATCCCGTAATATCACTATCCATGCGGCTCGCAGTTGATGCCGGCTTGTTCGACGGAAATCCAAAATTATCGCTTGCCCAAGAGGATTTTACAGGGGCCGGCTCGGCATCGAACACATATCCACCATCGATCGCAAGGCTGGCAATCTTGAGGATCGACAGACCAGCAATCGCGACAAGCACAACCGGAAGAACGCGGATGTTATTAAAAAAACTCATGCTGCGAGGCCATCGATCCGTCTGCGTTCGGCAAATGCCTGCGCGGCGGCTGCAAGCGATTTAGCCGGCGACATCATCGGTGCGGCATTTTGAGGCTGTTGTGCCGGACGTGCGGCAGACGCTATTCGTGCGAGACGCTCCAGCACGCTGTCGCCGGCGGCCAGTTGATGACGTAGCAATTCGGTGAGCTCCGTCGCCGTCGCGATCTCGTTGCCAAGATTTTCATTCACGTCGCGCACTGCGTGCTTGAGCCCGCCAATCGCCCGCTCGGCAATCTCGGTTGCGGTGATGAGTTCGCCAATCGTCGCTTTCAATGATTGCTCGTCGGATTTTAGTCGCTTCAACCGCGAGTTCAACATCATGCAATAAGCGATGGTGAGCAACAGTAGAACAGCGACGAGGCTTTCAATAACCAGTCCGAATACGTGGCTCATGGTGTCTCCATCATTCTGGTTTGCTCGTCAGCCTTCTCGAACATCGCGAAGCTGGTACTGGGTTTGCGCAGTTGCTTGGTCACACGAATCGCGACGCGGTCGCCGACACGGCCCATCCGGCCTTCGGTCAGCGTAACATTGCCGCAACGCACAGCGACGAGTGCATCGGCGCGCATATCGAGCGGCAGGGTGTCACCGACCTTGAGTTGCATCAATTGTTTCAACGGAATGTTCGCTTCGTAGAGCACTGCATCTACGGCGATTTCGGCCTGCGATATTTCGGTTGCGAGATGACCTTCCCAGACCAAATCGCGGCCAAATTTTTCGCCCATGAACATCTGCAACAGCACATTGCGGATCGGTTCGATGGTTGCGTAGGGCAGCAGCAATTCGATATTGCCGCCACGGTCTTCCATGTCGACGCGCAGCCGTACTAGAATCGCGGCATTGGCCGGGCGCGTAATGGCGGCAAAGCGGGGATTGGTTTCAAGACGATCAATCTTGAACGTGACAGGCGAGAGCGGCCGGAAGGCCTGCTCAGCATCTGCAAGGACGACCTCGACGAGACGTTTGACGAGATTGGTTTCGATCGTGGTGTAGGGACGGCCTTCGATCTTAAGCACCGATGCGCCGCGACGGCCACCAAGCAGGACGTCGATCATGGAATAGATCAGGCTGGAATCAACGGTGGCGAGGCCGAAATTTTCCCATTCCTCTGCCTTGAAGACGTTGAGAACTGCAGGCAGCGGAATGGAATTCATATAGTCGCCGAATCGCACCGAGGTGATGCGATCCAGTGAAACTTCAACGTTGTCGGATGTGAAATTACGCAGGCTCGTCGTCATCAACCGCACCAGGCGGTCAAACACGATTTCGAGCATCGGCAGACGCTCATAGGACACCATCGCAGAATCGATGATGGCGCGGATGCCGGAGTTTTCGTCGAGATGGACTTCGCCGACGCTGAAGCCAAGCAGACTGTCGATCTCGTCTTGCGACAGCACACGCTCGCCGGACGTCTTGGTAGCGCTGACGACATCACGGCCGCCGTCCTCGACCATCGCAGCCCATTGCGCCGCCATCGTGCCGGTGAGTTCGTTGGACGCAGCTTCGCGCTCGGCCTCCTCGGGATCTTGCGAATCCAGCGAGGCTTCCCATTCAGCCGCGATCACGTCCTGATCGACTTGGTCGGCGTCAGCCATGATGTGCGTTCCGTCGTATCATTGGATCACGACTTCCTTGAACAGCACGGCATTGACCTGACTTGGCGACACGGCGGCGTTGACCCGTCGCGTCAGTTCTTCTTTCAGGCGGAACAGGCCGGCCGATCCGTTCAGGTCAGCAGGGCGCAATTCGCGCAAATAGGTCTGGAAAATATCGGTGACGCGCGGCATCGACGGCGTAATGAGCGCCACGACTGGCGCGTCCTTCACTTCGAGAACGACCTTCACCTTGAGATATTGAACACGCTCACCGGGCTGACCGGAAAGGTTCACCATCATTTCCGGTACGTCGATAAAAGCAGGTGGCTTTGCGATCGGCGCTTCGGCGTGCATCTCCTTGGCGGGATGGCGCAGGAACATGAACCAGCCGCCGCCACCGAGTGCGAGCACGGCGACTGCAGCAATGATGATAAGCTTGAGCTTGCTCTTCTTCGGCGCTTCGGCTGGGCCGGCACCATCTTCGGTCTCTTTACTTGCCATCGCCCGCTTTGCCCAAAATTGCTCGAATGTCGGGGTGAAGCGCGATGCGTGCCAGCCTGCCGTGACTCAATACAAATGCCGCCGGCGCACTGCGCCTTGATCTGAACGCTAATGCCGCAATGGTTAACGGAACCTTTATTCGGCCGTGCAGCTAGGTAAATTTTGCCGGCAATTATGGTCAACAGGATCTTATTGCCGCGCCCCGCGATGACCTCAAACTCATCAACTCATTGCAAAAGTTGATTTTTTTGAATTGGCACGGTCTTCGCTACATCCTTTGACGGAACGCGGGCTTGGGAGAGCCGCAGCGATCCGGACGCGCAGACGGTTTTGCTTGGGAGAGCGGACCGGATCGCAGGAAAAGGGGAGATTTCCGATGGAGAACATGCATCTCATCGGCCTATCGCGGCAGCTGACGCTTGAACGGCAGATCGATGTCGTCGCGAACAATGTTGCGAACGCCAACACCGCCGGCTTCAAAGCCGACAAGTCGCTATTCCAGGAATTCCTGAGCCCGGGCGCGCGGGACGACAATTTCGGCTATCGGGACCGCCGCGTGTCTTATGTACAGGACCGCGCCACCTTCCACGATTTCGCGCAAGGTCCGTCTGAGCAGACCAAGAACCCGCTCGACGTCGCCATTGATGGCAACGCCTTTCTCGCTGTCCAGACGGGTGGTGGCGAACGCTACACCCGTGATGGCAGCTTGCAGATCAATGCGCAGGGCCAGCTTGTCACTGTTTCCGGCAATCCAGTACTCGGCACCGGCGGTCCGATTGTGTTCCAACCGGGCGACCGCGATATCACCATCGCCGCCGATGGTGGCGTGACGGTACGCGAGGGCAATGCACGAACCGACTCAGTGCGCGGCAAACTGCGCCTCGTCAATTTTGCGCAGCCGCAGAAGCTCCTGAAGGACGGCAACAATCTGTTTGCCGCAGGTGAGGCAGGAGCGGCCCAGCCCGCGATCAACGCCAACGTGAAGCAAGGCTTCATCGAAAAATCAAACGTCAATTCGATCACGGAAATGAGCCGCATGATCGAAGTGACACGCGCTTACACGCAGATCTCCGCGATGCTTCAGCAGCAGGGCGATCTTCGTAAGACCGCGCTCGATAAACTCGCCGACGTTCCGGCTTAAGGAGACAGACCGATGCGTGCCCTTTACACAGCCGCGACCGGCATGGCAGCCCAAGAGCTGAACGTCCAGGTCATCTCCAACAACATCGCGAACTTGCGCACGACCGGCTACAAGAAGCAGCGTGCCGCATTTCAGGATCTGATTTACGAGCACGTCCGCCGTGTCGGCGCGCAGGCATCCGATCAGGGCACCGTACTGCCGGTCGGCATCGACATCGGGGGTGGCGTCAAGACCGTCGGAACGCCTCGCCTCATGAGCCAGGGCACGCTGTCACAGACGGGCAACGATCTGGACGTCGCGATCCGCGGCGAGGGCTTCTTTAAAATCCAGTTGCCGGATGGCACGTTCGGCTACACCCGCGACGGTACGTTCCAGCGCGATGCACAAGGCCGTGTCGTGACGACGCAAGGCAATCCCGTTCAGCCGACAATCACGATCCCGCAGAATGCGTCAGGTTTGTCGATCAATTCACAGGGCCAGGTCTCCGTGACAGTGCCCGGCTCGACGACGCCGAGCGTGCTCGGCCAGATCAGCCTCACGCGTTTCATCAATAAGGCTGGTCTTCAACCGATCGGCGACAACCTCTTCACCGATACGCCCGCCTCGGGCCAGCCGCAGGACGGAATCGCGAGCAACGAAGGCTATGGCGATCTGCAGCAGTCCAGTCTCGAACAGGCCAACGTCGAAGTTGTTTCGGAAATCTCCGACCTGATCGCAGCCCAGCGCGCCTATGAGATGAACGCCAAGGTCATATCTGCGGCCGACCAAATGCTGCAATCCACCTCAAACATGTTCCGCTGAGGCAATGACAATGACCCTCCGCTCTTTCCTTTTCGCCGCTGTTTTTTTCGCTCCCGGTGCTGCGCTGGCGCAATCTGCACCGGCCACGATCGCTGCCCCGACATTGCGCGCCAGCGTCACTGTATCCGGCGATATTGTGCGCATCGGCGATGTGCTGGACAATGCCGGATCGGCCGCGCAAATCGCCATTTTCCGCGCGCCTGACCTCGGCACCACCGGCGCTCTGCCGGTGCGACAATTGCTGTCTGCACTGCGCTCGCATCAGGTGATCGGCGTCGATACCCGCGATCTGCACGATATCTCGGTAACGCGCGCAGCACGCACCATCGACACACAAGAGATCGAACGTCAGATCGCGCTGGCGCTGGAGCGCCGCAACGGCCTCGGCGAGGCCGGAAATCTGGCGCTGACCTTTGATCGCGATTTGCAAAGTGTGCAATTGGACTCCGCCAACACCGGTACACTGTCGGTCCAGTCCGCGCGCTATGATGCCCGTTCAACCCGCTTCGACGTCACGCTCGCGATCGCAAACGAAACTTCATCGCTCACCAGACTGCGCTTCACCGGCACCGCGATCGAGACCGTCGAGGCTGTCGTGCTGACGCATGGCGTTGAACGCAACGACATCATCAAGGCCGGCGACGTGGTGCTGGAGCGCCGTCCGAAATCCGAGATCGGCCTCGACGCCGTCCCGCGCGATCGCGCGATCGGCATGCAGGCCCGCAAGCAAATGCGACCGGGTCAGGCAATTCGTGCCAGCGATCTGTCGAAGCCCGACCTCGTGCAGCGCGATCAGGCCGTGACGCTGATCTACGATACGGCCGGGCTCTATCTCACCGTCCGCGGTAAGGCGATCGACGCCGGGACCGAAGGCGACGTCGTAAACGTGCTGAATTTACAATCCAAACGCTCCGTGTCCGGCACCGTTGTCGGTCGCGGACAGGTCTCCGTCATCGTCGCGGCTCCCCGCACCACAGATTTGGCTGAGCGCGCACCAACCGCATCGGTGGCTTATGCCACCGCCGAACCCCGTAAAGCCGAGTAATTATCATGGCTGTTTTGTCACACGCGTATCGCTCCATCGCCACTGCCGCTTTGCTAGCGATGGCTAGTTTTGCCGGCGGCTGTTCGTCGATCGATCGTATTTCCGCGATCGGCGAGAAACCAGCTTTGGCCGCGATCGAAAATCCAACGGCGCAGCCTGGTTACAAGCCGGTGCAGATGCCGATGCCACGCCCGGAGCCCGCATCGTACAACGCCAACTCGCTGTGGCGAAATGGTTCGCGGGCCTTCTTCAAGGATCAGCGCGCGCATCAGGTCGGCGACATTCTGACCGTCACGGTCAACTTCACGGACAAGGCAAATATTGCGAACGAGACCCAGCGCAGCCGCTCCAACAAGGAAGATTCGGGCCTGACTGATTTCGCCGGCAGCAAGTTGTTGACCGGCACTGCGGCGGCAGCGGTCTTGCCCGGTCGCTTGCTCACGGCAGACTCCACCGCATCGAGTGACGGCAAAGGGTCCGTGCAGCGTCAGGAAGCCTTGCAGACCAGCGTTGCCGCCGTCGTCACGCAATTGCTGCCCAACGGTAATCTCGTTGTCGAAGGCAAGCAGGAAATCCGCGTCAATTTCGAAATCCGAGAGTTGATCGTTGCCGGCATCGTGCGGCCAGAAGATATCCAGAGCGACAACACCGTCGACAGCAGCAAGATCGCGCAGGCCCGCATCGCTTATGGCGGCCGTGGCCAGATCACGGACGTGCAACAGCCGCGCTACGGGCAGCAGGTGCTCGACGTTCTCCTGCCCTTCTAGGCTCAACAGCTCCCACGTCGCTGTCACGCTTCCACGCGGTAGCGACGTCTAAACTGCGGCCTTCGTTCAGCTCCCCTGAACGGAGGTCGTGGTCGTTTTGACAGTGCGCGTGATACGAGCGAGCGTTTTTCGGCAAATCATCCGCGTGGCACTTCAAAATCGAGGAGGCGGACGACGGCGCCTTACAGACTGTTTGTCCTGCGGGGATTTCCAAAGCCGGAAACCGCCTTCGAACGCATTTCCATTGTCACCGCGTCGCGATTTCGGCGGCAGGTCGTCGATCTTATCGACGTTTCCCCCGCCAAGCACGACGTATTCGGGACGCAGCGCAGCCGTGAGGTCATCGACGACGTCAGCAACTCGTCGTCGCCACTTTTTCCGTCCGAGGCGTTTCAGACCGGCTGCACCGATATAATCCTCGAACGACATTTTTTTTCGATAGGGCAAATGCCCAAGTTCCATCGGTACCAAGACGCCGTCGACAATCATCGCCGAACCGAGGCCGGTCCCCAGCCCGAGAAAAAGCATATGGCCGCCCTCGTAGCTGCCAAGCGCCTGCATCAACGCGTCGTTGACGACCTTGACCGGGCACCCAAACGCCCTCGTGAAGTCGAAGCCCTTCCATCCGGTGCCGAGATTGTGCGGCTCGTTGAGTGGGCGATTGTCGATAACAGGTCCGGGATAACCGATGGAGATGACGTCGAAGGTCCAATCCTTGGTGAGGCTTTTGACCTTCCGGACCATTTCCCTTGCCGACAGATGCGGTCCCGAATCAAATTCGCGCTTCACACGCTGGTGTCCGGTCATCACCTTCACATGCGATCCACCGACATCTATCGTGAGGACCGTCTTGCTGCGTGTCTTCATTTACTTTGTTGCCTTGCAGGTCGTCAGGTCGCCCTGAAAACACGCACGATGATCACGCAACATTCGAGCGTGGCTGGTCTCGCGCTCATGTATCGGCCTACTAGCGACGGCGAGAATCGAAAATCGCGCAAAATTACTCGTCGCGATAAACTTTCTCGCGCTTTTCGTGACGCTCCTGGGCTTCGACCGACAACGTCGCTATCGGACGAGCTTCGAGTCGCTTTAGCGAGATCGGTTCGCCAGTGTCTTCGCAATAGCCGTAAGTGTTGTCGTCAATACGCTGCAAAGCCGAGTCGATTTTGGAGATCAGCTTGCGTTGACGATCGCGCGAACGCAGTTCGATTGCGCGATCAGTTTCCGACGATGCGCGATCGGCAATGTCGGGATGATTGACGTTTTCCTCCTGAAGAGTCTGAAGCGTAATCTTCGACTCTTTCAGGATTTCGTCCTTCCATTCGAGGAGCTTGCCGCGGAAATAATCCCGCTGACGCTCGTTCATGAACGGCTCTTTTTCCGTGGGCTTGTAGTTTTTCAACTTTTCCAAGTTCTTCAACCCTCAAAAGCCAACCCGTTGGCGTCGCCGCTGCGGACTTGCGGCTGCGCGGAGCTTATATAGGGGCGGTATGACACAGACAATAAAATCTGTGTGTGTGAAACTATGTCGTCACCCGGTTTCTTCATGGGAACCTTGCAGCGGTGAAATCATGTAAAACCGTCAGAATTGTCCGGCTTTGGCGAGTTCAACTTCGACACGCAGCTCGATTTCAGACAGCACCGCATCCAGACCGACGTCACCCGATGATGATTTAAGGTCTGCGGCGGCGGCGCGGAGTTTGGTCATTGTCGTGGAATCAAACGATCCTGCCAGCATGCTGATCTTGAGGTGTTCGAGCACATCGAGCGCGCCGCGTCCGCGCTGAACCGACTTTCGGCGCCGCTCCAACGGGTCTTCGATGCCTTGCAAGGCCATCAAAGCGTCGAGCGACGTTGCAGGCTTCGGTGCGCTGGCCGCGCGCGTGTCAGTCGCCGATGTCGTGTCCGGCAGCAAAAAACTGCTGGTACCATTGCGTTTCGTGGACGCCGCAGGGGCGCCGAAGCTGGTGCCGTTCGGTCCGTAGATGCGCATTGTCGTCGCGTCCCGTCGGTGATGATCGAATGCCAAAATCGGTCTTTATGGTTAAGGAACCGTAAATGACCCGGCAAATCTTGCCGCCGGCGGCAGGTTTGGCGTGCCCGACGAAAATGTTGACGCATCGATTAATCCATTTTCATCAGCAAAATCAGCAGTATAGGATTTGGCACGCTGTTCGCTAAGGGTTTCCCGGATCGACGTCATGGGAGTGATGTGCGGTCCGGAGACGACCTCTATGGGGAGCAGAGGATGCGACGCGGTTCGACGCCAAACATTGTGACGGTTTTGTGGGTAGCCATCGCCGCATGGGCGCTGTGCTGCGCGCCAGCCGCCGCCACCTCGCGCATCAAGGATCTCGCCAACATTGAGGGCGTCAGGCAAAACCAGTTGATCGGCTACGGCTTAGTCGTCGGCCTTAACGGTACCGGCGATACGCTGAACAACATTCCCTTCACCAAGCAGTCGCTGCAAGCAATGCTTGAGCGCATGGGCGTCAACATTCGCGGCGCGACTATCCGCACTGGCAACGTTGCCGCTGTTATGGTGACCGGCAACCTGCCGCCGTTCGGCACGCAGGGCACGCGAATGGACGTCACGGTCTCTGCGCTCGGCGACTCAAAGAATTTGCAAGGTGGCACACTTCTCGTCACTCCGTTGCTCGGCGCTGACGGCAACGTCTATGCCGTCGCGCAAGGCTCGCTCGCGATTGGCGGCTTTCAGGCGGAAGGTGCTGCGGCGAGTGTCACGAAGGGCGTGCCCACCGTCGGCCGCATCGCTAATGGCGCGATCATCGAGCGCGAAATCGAATTCGCGCTCAATCGTCTGCCGACCGTGCGCCTCGCGCTTCGCAACCCCGACTTCACTACCGCCAAGCGCATCGCCACTGCGGTCAACGATTTCCTCGGCGGCAAGACCGCCGAACCGATCGATCCCTCCACCGTACAGTTATCAATCCCTACTGAATACAGGGGCAATGTCGTCGCATTGCTGACCGAAATCGAACAGTTGCAGGTCGAGCCGGATCTTGCCGCCAAAATCATCATCGACGAACGCTCGGGCATTATCGTGATGGGCCGCGACGTCCGCGTCGCGACAGTGGCGGTCGCGCAAGGCAACCTCACCGTAACAATTTCCGAGAGTCCGCAAGTGAGCCAGCCCGGTCCGCTGTCGCGAGGCCGCACGGTCGTGACGCCGAACACCAGCGTCGCCGTAAAAGAAGACGGCAAGAAATTCGCGCTCGTGAAAGACGGTGTGTCGCTGCAACAACTTGTCGACGGCCTCAACGGCCTCGGCATTGGCCCGCGCGATCTGATCGGCATCCTGCAGGCGATCAAGGCTGCCGGCGCGATCCAGGCCGACATCGAGGTGATGTGATGCAGACAGCCACCGCATCATCCGCCTTTGCAAGCCTGCTTGGCAAATCATCGATGCCCGACAAGGCACTGGTGCCGTCGCGCAACGGCCGACCGGACATCGCGCTCACCGAAGCGCTGAAGCAGGTCTCGCCGGAAAAGCAGGCTAAATCCAAAGCACAGGCGCAGGATTTCGAGGCGTTGTTTCTGAATTCGATGTTTTCGCAGATGACTGCTGGCGTCAAAGGCGAAGGCCCGTACGGCGACACCACCGGCACCGGCGTGTGGCGCTCGATGCTAACCGACGAATATTCCAAATCCTTCGCGAAGGCCGGCGGCGTCGGCATCTCGAAAGAAGTCTATCGCACGTTGATCCTGCAACAGGCTGGCAGTACGCAATGAGGACCATCGCATGACATCACAACCGCAATTAAAAGTAGCGACTCCAATGGTTGCCGTGGCGACACCGACAGACGCACGGATGGTGGCGCAGACGCTGCTCGATACGATGACGTCGTTGCTGGCCGTGATTGAGCGTGAAACCGAATTGGTGCGGGCCGGCAATGTTCGCGAGGCGATGCGACTGGAGCCACAGAAAACCGATCTATCGCGGCGCTATGCGAGCGCCATCACACATCTAAAAATAAGCCAGCCTTACATGGCGACGGCGACACCGGATCTGCTGAAGGCTTTGCATCAGCACCATGATGTATTTCGTGGCATGCTGCAGGTAAATTTGACCGTGCTCGCGACGTCACACGCGGTCACGGAAGGGATCGTGCGCGGCGTGAATACGGAAATGCAGCGTCGCAACGCACCGCAGACTTACAATGCCTATGGCCAGCGCAGCGTGCCTGGCCCGCGCAACATCACGCCGATATCGGTGAGCCGGTCGTTGTAGAGAGTTTTCTTACCTCTTCCCTCGTATTGCAGTTGCGGGGGGAGAGAGACGACCTCAATGAAAATCCCGCGACCTCGGCAAAATCCGTACATCGCGCGGATGGCGGATCTGCTGTGCCGGCGCGTCGGGATGCTCGCGGCGGTCGTCGTTGAGCGGCTCATAGCGATTGGACGCATCCGGCAACAGTGATGGCTGCGGCGACAGCCCTTCGGACAATTGATTCATCTCAAACGTCCGATCGACGAGCCGAACTGCGACGAGATGCACAACGCCCTCCTCACTGGCCTGAATGGTGCCTTCGACCAATACCAGCCGCGCGCCCATCACCTCCTTACGAAACTGCTCAAGTACCGATGGCCAGACCACGACATTGGCGATGCCGGTTTCGTCTTCCAGCGTCATGAACACGACACCCTTGGCACTGCCGGGCCGCTGACGAACCAGCACGACGCCGGCACATCGTACACGGCGACCATTGCCAGTCGCGGCTGACACAACCTTGCATGGCGTGACATGCTCTGCATCAAACATCGGCCGTAGAAATTGCATCGGGTGACCCTTCAGCGACAGCCGGATGGTCTGATAATCCGCCACAACATGTTCGGCATCCGGCATCTGCGGCAGATCTTGCGTATGCTCATTCGGCAATTCGCGCGCATCAGCGCTTTCAAACAGTGGCAACGGTACGTTACCCGGAAGCCGTCGCACGGCCCATAGCGCGCCGCGCCGATCGAGCCCGATCGAGCGAAACGCATCAGCATCGGCGAGCAGCACCAAAGCGCGTTTCGGCAATTTTGTCAGGCGTGCAAAATCGTCCAGCGATGTGAATGGGCCATGCGCGCGGGCGGCGACGATACGTCGGTCCCAGTCGGCGGCGTCCGGATCAACACCATTCGAGACAGTGCACGTGGGCGTGGGTGGCAATTTTTCTTCGTCATGCCCCGCTATCGAATCCTTCAATCGCTCTTTATCAAGATCATGCACGCGAAAGCCGTCGATCTGACGGAAGCCCAATCGCACCGCATGATAATCGCCGCATCGTTCTTCCAGCGTGTTGTCACCATGGCTGAATGAAATATCGATGTCACGCACGACGACTTTGTTGTCCCGCGCATCGCGGACGATCTGCGCCGGTGCGTAAAACCCCATCGGTTGCGAGTTCAACAACCCGCAGCAGAACGCATCGGGATGATAATGTTTCAGCCATGATGAGACATAGACCAGCTTAGCAAAACTCGCGGCATGGCTCTCCGGAAAGCCATAACTGCCGAACCCCTTGATCTGGTCGAAGCAGTTTCTCGCAAACGCCGGATCATAACCGCGCGCGATCATGTTAGAGACCATCTTCTGCTCGAAATTACCGATCGTTCCGACATTGCGGAACGTCGCCATCGCGCGGCGCAGACCATTGGCTTCCTCCGGCGTGAACTTCGCGGCCTCGATCGCGATCCGCATCGCCTGCTCCTGAAACAAAGGCAGGCCGAGGGTCTTCTGAAGCACCTTGCGTAGCTCATCCTTATCGCCATGCTGCGGCGACGGAGAAGGGTAGTTGACGCTTTCCTTTTTGTTTCGCCGCCGCAGATAGGGATGCACCATGTCGCCTTGGATCGGGCCCGGCCTTACAATCGCGACCTCGATAACGAGATCGTAGAATGTGCGCGGCTTCAGGCGCGGCAACATGTTCATCTGCGCCCGGCTCTCGACCTGAAACACGCCGAGCGATTCGCCGCGTTGAAGCATTTGAAAAACCGCATCGTCATCTTTTGGAACGATGTCGGAAAGTTGGTAGCGCCTACCCTTATGCAGCGCGATCAGGTCAAAACACTTGCGGATGCAGCTCAGCATGCCGAGCGCGAGGATATCGACCTTCATCATCTTCAGCGCATCGACATCATCCTTGTCCCATTCGATAAAAGTACGGTCGTCCATGGCCGCATTGCCGATCGGCACGGTGCTGTCGAGACGATCCTGCGTCAGCACATAGCCGCCGACATGCTGCGACAGATGGCGCGGAAAGCCAATCAGTTTGGTTGCTAAATTCACGGCAATGCTGACGGTCGGGTTCGCAGGATCGAGACCCGCTTGCTTGACCTGCATCGCGTTGAGGCCCCGGCCCCAACTGCCCCACACGGTATCCGCCAGCGCGGCAGTCACGTCTTCGGTGAGGCCGAGCGCCTTGCCGACGTCGCGGATGGCGCTGCGCGGACGATAATGAATCACGGTTGCGATGATGGCGGCGCGATGGCGGCCATAGCGACGATAGATATATTGCATCACCTCTTCGCGCCGCGAATGCTCGAAATCGACATCGATGTCGGGCGGCTCCAGTCGCTCCTTGGAGATGAAACGCTCGAACAGAAGATCCGTCTCGGCCGGATTGACCGCAGTGATGCCGAGGACAAAGCAAACGGCCGAATTTGCTGCCGAGCCACGACCCTGACACAGAATGCCCTGACTACGTGCGAACACGACAATGTCGTGTACGGTGAGAAAATAATGCGCGTAATCGAGTTCGGCGATCAGCGCCAACTCTTTCTCCAGCGTGGCACGTAACGCATCGTCGACCTCATCCTCAAAATAATGATTGGCCCCCGCCCATGTCAGGTCTTCAAGATGGCGCTGCGCGGTCTTGCCCGGCGGCACCGGCTCATCAGGATATTGGTATTTGAGCTGATCAAGTGAGAAGGTGATGCGCGCGGCAAAGCGCGTCGTCTCGGCGATTGCCTCGGGCGCGTGGCGAAACAGCCGCGCCATTTCATAGGCCGGCTTGAGATGGCGCTCGGCATTGGCTTCGAGCTTGCGGCCGATCACATCGATCGTAGTCTTCTCGCGCACGCAACTCAGCACGTCCTGTAATGGTCGCCTCGCAGGATGATGATAAAGCACGTCATTGGTCGCGAGTAATGGCACTCGCGCTGCGGCTGCGATGTCCTGCAGCCGCATCAGCCGCCGCGCATCGTCGCCGCGATAGAGCATGTTCGCGCCGAGCCAAATGCCTTCGGCGCGGCTTTGTTTTACTTTGTCTAAAATCTCTCGGAGCGTGATGGCTATGACGCGATAGGGAGGCATTACGATCAGCAGTTGCCCTTCGCTGTAATCGATCAGATCGTCCAGCGTCAGGTAACACTCGCCCTTGTCGGCGGCGCGCTTGCCCTTGGTCAACAACTGGCACAATCGGCCATAGGCGTCACGATCACGCGGATAGACCAAAATGTCCGGCGTGTCGTCGGTGAACACCAGTCGCGCGCCGATCAGCAGACGCGGCGGGTATGCCAGATCGCGATTGCCGCATTCGCTATGGGCGCGAACTACGCCGGCCAGCGTGTTGCGGTCGGCGATGCCGATCGCCGGCAGCCGCAAGGCGCTGGCCTCATGAATGAACTCCTGCGGATGCGACGCGCCGCGCAGGAACGAAAAATTCGTGGTGACGCCGAGTTCGACAAAATCGCTCATGCGAAGAGGCTCGTCATGCGAAGAGTCCATGCACGAACCAGCCAGGCGGGACAGGCTCCTGCGTCGTCGGATCAATCTCACTGCCATAAAGGCCGTTGCGATAGATCCAGAACCGCAAGCCAAGGTCGTCCTCGATGCGGAAGTAATCGCGTGTCGGGCCTTCGCCCTGCTTCCACCATTCCATCGCGATGCGCTCGGGCCCTTCCGCGCGATTGACGATGTAAAGCATCCGCCGCCATGTGAAACGGGCCGGTGGCCCATCCGGCACTTGCGCGAACGGCACCTCGATGCGCTCCGGCCGCTCGAACAACCGCAGCGGCCGCAGCGGCGGATCCTGCGCGACAGGCTCCGGCCACTGAGCTAAGGCGGCGACCGCGAGATGATGCTGCGCCGTTGCGGACCACACCGCACGCTCCGGCAGATGCGTGTCCTGCGGCAGATGCACCACGACGCGCCGGCCACCAATCCGCGCCGCGATGCGATCGATCAGCGCGGAGAGTTCGTCATTATTGTGCGCATTGGCATCGAGGTCGCGCTGCTGCTGGACGACGATCTCGGTGCGGCTCGCGCTGAGGCGCACGAGATCGAAGCCGAAACCGGGATCGAGCGGATCGGCCAGTGCATCGAGCCGCTCACGAAACAGCCGGTCGATCATGGCAGGCTTCGTGACCGGCTGGCCGGTCTCGACGCTGAGACTGCGCACTGCGCCGTCGGTGCGGAAGAATAGCGCCTCTAGCCGCCGTGCGCCTTTGCCTTGCCGTTCCATCGCCGCGACCAGCATCTGCGCCAGCGTGGAGAGCGTAGCCACGATCACCGTATCGGTCGCGACAGGTTCGGCAAACCGCTTTTCGACAATGTAATCCGGCAGCGGTTTGCGTGGGCTGATTGGCGCATCGCTTTGCCCCAGCGCCTGCGCCAGCAAGCTCGTAAAATCCGCACCGAAGCGCGCGGCAATTTCGCTAGAATTACGCGACGCGACATCACCGATGGTCTTCAATCCCGCGCGACGCAGGCCGCGCGTAATCGCTGCGTCGGCACCGAGCGCTGCCACCGGTAGCGAGGTCACGGCGTTGGACTCGTCGCCCGCGCGCACGGTTCGGCCATGCGTGACGCGCGACAGAGTTCTGGCACAGGCCGCCGTGCCGGCGATTGCGGCGCTGACTGCAAAGCCTTGCGTGGCAAGTGCTGCGCAAACGGCTTTCATCAGTGCTGCTTCGCCGCCGAACAGATGCGCGCAGCCGGTGATATCGAGCAGCAGCCCATGCGGCGGATCGAGTGCGACCAGCGGCGTGTAGCGATCGCACCAGTCGGCGATGTCGATCAGGAGTTTGGTATCGGCAATAGCGTCATCATCGACCACTTCGACATCAGGACAGACAGCGCGGGCATTGGCGAGCGGCAGACCCACTTCGAGTCCGCGTCTGGCAGCGACGTCATCTAACGCGCAAATTTGAAGCGCGTTCTTGTATTTCGCGACGACGATATAACCGTGATCAAGCGCGGCGTCGCCGTTGTGCAAGCGATTGCGTTTGATTCGGTCGGTCGGCAGGCGCGGCAGCCGCAAACTGAGAATCCGCCGCGTCACGGAAAAGGCACTCATTACATTTCCATTCCATGATCCAATGGCCGAGTGGGCCATGACGATTACGCACGAGCTGCGTATCGAGCACGGGCGCGCCCCAGGATTGCCAAGGTGCGCGCGGTGGCGAATGCGCTGCGCGCACGATCCAGCGCGTCTCCGCAGTCGAAGCGATCGGCACGGCGGCGACACGCAACAGCAAAGCCGTGACGCCGGAGGCCTGTGCGGCCAGCGTGAGTTTGCGGCTGGCAACAAGATCGAACGCTTTCGGCGCGCCCCAGAATTCGATCACAACCACGCCCAGCGCATCGCAGGCCAAGGCATCGGCAGCGACGCGCAAGGTTGTCTCGATGTCAGCCGCACGCACCGTCACGATCTGCCGCGGATCGAGGCCGAGTTCGCGCCACCCGCTCATCGACAGCGCGCCGGATTCCATTTCTGTAAAATCCTGCCGCACCCATAATAACGGCCGACGCGCGATCACGCGGCCGGACAGCCCCGCGACAAACCCTGTCGCCGCCGCCGCGTGCCGTCCGCTATCGGCATACACCTCATGCAGCGCGCCGCGCAGCAGCCCACCGCGCAGTGTCGCATCAGCCCCGGTATGGCCGAGCGCGACGCGACGCGAGGCGTCGATCATGTGCGGCGCGTCGAGATGGGCAATGTCGCCGCGCAGACGCGCAAGCATAGTGCTGCGTGCGCTCATACGCGCCGCTCCTATCAACTTTGTCTTATTGTCTTGGCCGATACAGACTTTGAGAGAACCAGACGCTGGCTCAATCGTTCATGTTATGTTCTAATAAAAGCCAAGCGAGACCGCAGAGTCAATCGCGATAGCGCTTATCTTTTGGGCCATGATCTTTTCCCGAAAAACGGGATGTCACTTTTTAGGATCATGGCCATTTATTCGTGAATGGAATCAAAGGGATTCAACCGATGAATGTGCAACGCAAGCTGGAAATCCTGGCCGATGCCGCGAAATATGATGCGTCCTGCGCCTCCAGCGGCACCGAGAAACGGGATAGCAGAGGCGGTAAGGGTGTTGGTTCCACTGACGCTGGCATGGGCATCTGCCATTCCTACGCGCCGGACGGGCGCTGCATCTCCCTACTAAAAATCCTGCTCACCAATGCCTGCAATTACGATTGCCTGTATTGCGTCAACCGCGCTTCGTCGAACGTGCCCCGCGCGCGCTTCACCGTCGATGAAGTCGTGACGTTGACGATCGATTTCTACCGCCGCAATTATATTGAAGGCCTGTTCCTGTCGTCCGGCATCATCCGCAATGCAGATTACACGATGGAGCAAGTGATCAGCGTCGCCCGGAAGCTGCGCGAGGAGCACCACTTCAAGGGTTACATCCATCTCAAGACGATCCCCGAGGCCGATGACGCGCTGATCGCCGAGGCCGGCAAATATGCCGATCGCCTCTCGATCAATATCGAGGTGCCCGAGGAAGCGAGCC
Source organism: Tardiphaga sp. (assembly GCA_043739005.1). Classification (GTDB taxonomy): domain Bacteria; phylum Pseudomonadota; class Alphaproteobacteria; order Rhizobiales; family Xanthobacteraceae; genus Tardiphaga. Next base: position 35,012 of record JAYUEY010000078.1, on the reverse strand, counting down.
TCGCAAGGCTCGCGCCGGAAAAAGATATCCGTGCCATCCGCCGCACGATGGGGCGGCTGCGGTTGAAACTCGACGAGGCGCAAGAAAACGCAAAGGCTGCGAGGAAGGATACTCGCGGCATGAAGGCGAAAGCACCACGTTTCGCCCCGGCGGGCCAGAGCACGCAGATGATCGTCGGCGCGGATGCCGCCACAGACAATACGATTTTGCACATGTCGTCGAACCTCTATGGCTCCTACAAATTGAAGCGCGTCTATTATTCGGCGTTCTCACCGATCCCCGACGCAAGTCGGTCATTGCCGCTGCAATCACCGCCACTTATTCGTGAACATCGTCTCTATCAAGCCGACTGGCTGATGCGGTTTTACGGCTTCGATGTCGGCGAAATCGTCGAGCCAGGGCAAGGGATGTTGTCTCTTGATATGGATCCGAAGCTCGCCTGGGCCTTGCGCCACCGCGATCGGTTTCCACTCGATGTGAATAGAGCAAGCCGCGAAGACCTGCTGCGTGTGCCGGGTTTCGGTCGCAAGGCAGTGGACCGCATCATCGCGACACGGCGTGTATCGTCGATCCGCGCCGGCGATCTAGGCAAGCTGCACATTCCAAGGAACAAGGCGCTGCCGTTCATCGTTCTTCCGGACCACAAGCCGGTTTTGGCGCTGCTCGATGGCGCCGCGCTGGCGGAGCGATTCAAGCCGAAGGCAATGCAATTGGGCTTTGGATTTTAGCGTCATTGCGAGCCTTACCTCATACCGAGGCGCTTGCTTCGACAGCGCACTCGCGCTGCAAAGCAGGCCTCGAAAGATAGAGGCAGTGCATGCGGCTATTTTTCAAGACGCGCGACAGAAAGCGCGCGTTCCCCAGAGTGACGATCTTCGTGTAGCCAGTCAGGAGTTTGAATGCACCACATCACACTCACCACCGAGACCGACTTCGCAGGCTGGCGCGACGCTGCCCGCGCAATGGTACTGAATGGTGTTATACCGGCCGACATCACATGGACAGTGACAGGCAAGGACGCGGAACTGTTCGGCAGTGAGACGCCCGCGCTGCGCGACAAGACCGGGGCCACGTTCAACGTGCCCGCGCGCTTCGTCGATCTGGCGAAGTCCGCGATCCTGCATCGTGACACTGAACGCTTTGCGATCCTCTATCGCCTGCTCCATCGCATCCATGCCAACCACGATCTGATGCAGGTCGCGACCGATCGCGACGTGGCGTTGGTACAGGACATGGCCAAGGCGGTGCATCGCGACCAGCACAAGATGAAAGCCTTCGTGCGGTTCCGCGAAATCGGCCGTGAACCAAAGAACCGATTTGTGGCTTGGTTCGAGCCAGCGCATCACATTGTCGAAGCCACATCGCCGTTTTTCGAGCGGCGCTTCGCCGATATGGAATGGTCCATCCTGACGCCCGATGTCTGTGCCCACTGGAACGGCGCGAAGGTCGTGATCACGTCCGGCGTCGACAAAACCACCGCGCCCTCCGAAGACCGGCTCGAAGAGACATGGCTGAGTTATTACGCCAGCATCTTCAATACGGCGCGGCTCAAAATCAAAGCCATGCAGGCGGAGATGCCAAAAAAATACTGGAAGAACCTGCCCGAAGCGAAAATGATCGCGCCGCTGATCGCGAAATCCGGACAGACCACCACGACGATGATCGCGATGGCAGCGACCGACGCCAAGCCAACACCACAGCGCCGCGAGGCTCCCAAGCCGAAAGTAACACGACACTCAGCCGGTAGCCTTGATGCACTGCGCGACGAGGCCGCCGACTGCCGCGCCTGCCCGCTCTGGGAAGACGCTACACAAACGGTGTTCGGCGAAGGTCCGCAAAACGCGCGGCTGATGATGGTCGGCGAGCAGCCCGGCGACAAAGAAGACCTGGCGGGCCACCCGTTTGTCGGGCCGGCCGGGCAGATGCTCGATCGCGCGTTGCAGGACGCCGGCATCGATCGCAAGCTGGTCTACATGACCAACGCCGTGAAGCACTTCAAATTCGTGCCGCGCGGCAAGATTCGCCTACACCAGAAGCCGAGTACGACCGAGATGAAAGCCTGCCAGCCTTGGTATCAGCGTGAGCGCAACTCGATCATGCCGGACCTTGTCGTGGCGCTTGGTGCAACGGCAGCGCATTGCGTGCTTGGCAAGGCCACACCCGTTAACGCCAATCGCGGCCGGCTGATCGATCTCGACGACGGCACGCGCGCACTCATCACGGTGCATCCATCCTATCTGCTGCGGTTGCCTGACAAGGACGCAAAAATTAGCGAATATACTCGCTTCGTTGCGGATTTAAGGATTGCGGCGGTGGTTTTGAACGCGGCGACGGCGTCATAATTTTCATCGCGTATGAATTGGCGCTATATAGAGCGGGTTCGTTCCCTCGCGTTTGAAGGTCATGTCAGAGCAGTCTCCAGCCTTGCGCATCGGCATTGCGGTCTCGGTCGCCGTCCATCTGGCCGCGTTGATTGCAGGCCTCGGCTATGCTGGATTTTTGCTGGTACCGAGCGGCCCCCAACAGACCATCGCTGTCGATCTGGTGACTCCACAGGAGGTCGCCGACCTCATCAAGCCACCGGAGCCAGAGGCCGCACCACCCGCGCCAGCGCAGGGCAACGAACCACCCGCTTCCGCGCCTCCACCTCCGCTTGCGGCTCAGGAGGCTTCCAAACCTGAGCCATCGACGCAACAGGCAAACGCGCCTGAACCGAAGCAAGCGAAACCGGCCAGCAACTTGCAACCGCAGCCAGTGATCCGCCCACCGGAACCGGATCTCAGCGTCCGCTATCCGATGAATTTAAGCCCGCTGGGAAGCACGCCTTTCGATTTCGATGCGAAAGCATCGAGCGGCGCACAGATCGATAAGAGCGCCATCGCTGCATTTCGCGCGCAGTTGAAAAGCTGTTCGACATTGCCGGCGGAGATCGCGGCGGACGACAAGGTCGTGATCGTCATCCGCGCTCAATTTGCCCCAGATGCGAGGCTTTCGACCACCCCCATTCTGATTGAAGCAAGCGCATCGGCGAAAGACCCGCTGCTGATGCAGGCCGCGATCGCCGCATTGCAGGCGTGCCAGCCTTACGCATCGTTGCCGCCGGACAAATATCAGGAGTGGAAGCTGCTCGATCTCAGCTTCACGCCGCAAGATTTCAAGCGCGGTTGAACTGCGAGCGATTTGAAAAACGTCAAATCTTTCGCCCCGCCGCGTCCCAATAGGGATCGCGCAAGCGACGCTTGAAGATCTTGCCGGAATCCTCGCGCGGAAGATTACGACCGATCTCGATATGCTTCGGCACCTTGTAGTCGGCGAGCACCGTCTTCAGTTCAGCGCGTAATTTCGGAATATCGAAACTCACACCCGGTTGCGGCTCGACTACCGCCATCAGCGCCTCGCCGAATTCCGAATCGGGAATACCAAACACCGCGCAATCATGCACACCCTGGATGCCGTGCAATGCTGCCTCGATTTCCGCCGGATAAATGTTGACGCCGCCGGAAATCACCATGTCTCGTTTGCGATCGCAGATAAACACGTATCCATCCGCATCGAGATAGCCGACATCACCGGAGGTGATGAAGCCGGCGCGATCGATCTCGCCGCGTTTTTCAGGCTTGTTGTGATAGGTGAAATCCGGATTGCCGGCGATGCGCGAATAAATCTCGCCGATCTCGCCCTGCCGCAGTTCGCGGCCGTCATCGTCGACGAACTTCAGTTCCGCGCCGGGCGCGATTTTGCCGACGGTGCCGGGCTTCTTCAGGGCGTCCTCTGAATTTGCGAAAGTCACAGCGCCGGATTCCGTGGAGCCGTAGAATTCGTAGATCACCGGCCCCCACCACTCGATCATGGCGCGCTTGACGTCTGCCGGGCATGGGGCCGCCGCGTGGATGATGTGACGCAGCGACGAGACGTCATAGCTGTCGCGGATCGCCTGCGGCAGTTTCATCAGGCGGATGAACATCGTCGGCACCATGAAGATGGTATCGATCTTTTCGTCCTGCACGAGTTTCAAGAACTCTTCCGGCTCAAAGCGCGGTTGCAGCACCAGAGCGCCGCCAAGGCGGCCGGCGCGAAGCCCGAACGAATTCGGCGCGGAGTGATACAGCGGCCCCGGCAGCAACGCGCGCGCGTTCGGCTTGAGGCCGTAGATCAACGCGCGCATCGCCTCGGCGCTCTTGCTCTGGTCGGGCGTTGGCGCGTTGCGGCGCACGCCTTTCGGATGGCCCGTGGTCCCGGAGGTGTAGATCATATTTTGCGGCTGCGGCACGGCCGGCCCATCATAGGGCGCCTGATGCGTCAGCCATGTCTCGAAATCATCGGCGAAATCGGGCGTGCCGCGTGCATCCGGATTAATCTTATAATTGGCGAGGATTTCAGGCGGCGACAGTACGCTCAGCACGGTCACGCCCTCGGGGATGACACCCTTGAGCGGTGCGAGCAGATCGTCATGGCCGATCATCACCCGCGTCGTGGTATCGGTGAGGATGTAATTGATTTCCTCCGGCTTGAAATGCCAGTTCACCGGCACCGCATAAGCGCCGAGCGTCATGACGCCGTAGGCCGCTTCGATGAAAGCGATGTCGTTACGCATCAATATGCAAACGCTATCGCCGGCCTTGACGCCAAGTTTCTGTAATCCACCGGCGATGCGCGACGCACGATCAGCAACAATCGCGTGATCGCGCTTGCGAGTGCCGCTGATGATGCCGTTGAAAAGAGTTTGGTTATCGATCATCGAGTTCTTCTTTTTTAGAAAAACCGCCACCCTGAGGCGCGAGCGCCCCTCGCGCGCGTCTCAAAGAATGGTCCGCACCTCTGGATGACGGCAACAGTTAAACGTCTGCAAATCGTGGTGCGCGCTTTTCGATATTCGCGCGCACGGATTCGGTCTGGTTCGGCTGACCCATCAGCTTTTGTTGCTCGACGGATTCGGCCATCAGCGCCGGGCCGGGATCGCCGCCGAGATTATTGAACAGGCGTTTGGCAGCCCGGATCGCGTCAGGGCTCTTGCCGGCCATCTCGCGGGCGGCTTCGAGTGCTTCCTTGTATGGATCGGTGCAAATGCGCGTTGCCAGACCATATTCATAAGCCTGCGTACCGGAGAAAATCCGACCCGTGAATGTGAGATCGCGCAGCACGTCATCACGCACCAATCGCGCGAGGATCGGCGTGCCCGCCATATCCGGCACCAGGCCCCATTTGATTTCGAGAATTGACATCTTGGTGTCGGGCGCGACGAAGCGCATATCCGCGCCGAGCGTCAGTTGAAAACCGCCACCGAGTGCAACGCCATGCACGGCTGCGATCACAGGCACCGGCAATTCGCGCCAGCCCCACACCGCATATTGCGGATCGTTAACGAGGCCGCGCGTGCGATCGACAAGGCTGCCGAGCCGGCCGGAGCCCTTGCCCTCTTTCATCGTTTCGAAACGCGACGTGTCGAGCCCAGCACAGAACGCCCGGCCTTCGCCGGATAGCACGACCGCGCGCAGGCCCTTCTCGGACTTGAGCTTGTCGCAGGTCGTGGTCAGCGCATCGAACATCGCAAAATCGAGCGCGTTCATTTTGTCCGCCCGCACGAGGCGAACATCAGCAACTCCGTCCGTGATCGTGACCTTGATGCGATCTTCGTGGTTACGATCTTGCGCCATTGCGTCTCTCCCTGATTTTGCTTTTGCCACTTTACAGAAGTCGTTGAGCGGGTTTTAGTCAATCAACTAACTAACGCAACAAAATCTTGAAGGGGGAATACGCATGTTCACATCAAATCTGCTCGCCGGGCGGAAAATTCTGGTCACCGGCGGTGGCACCGGCCTTGGCCGCTCTATGACCGAGAAGTTTCTGTCGCTTGGCGCGGAAGTCCATATCTGTGGCCGGCGAAAGATTGTCTGCGACGAAACTGCGAAGGAATTGATGGCCGCGCATGGCGGCAAGGTCGTGGCGCACGGCGTCGATATTCGCGATGCGCAGGCAGTCGATCACATGATCGAAACGATTTGGGAAAGCGGGCCGCTCACTGATTTGATCAACAACGCTGCTGGTAATTTCATCTCGCGTAGCCAGGATCTGACGCCACGTGGTTTCGATGCCGTCGCTAACATCGTCATGCACGGCACCTTTTATGTGACGCACGCCGTCGGCCGCCGTTGGATCGAGCAAAAGCTGCGCGGCAATGTCGTCTCGATTACGACGACTTGGGTGCGCAATGGCAGCCCCTATGTGGTGCCCTCCGCGATGAGCAAATCGGCAATTCACGCGATGACGATGTCGCTGGCTATCGAATGGGGCAAATACGGCATTCGCCTCAACACCATCGCGCCCGGCGAAATCCCGACCGAAGGCATGAGCAAGCGTATCAAGCCCGGCGACGAGGCCGGCGCAAATACCAAAAAAATGAATCCGATGGGCCGTGTCGGCACGATGGAGGAATTGCAAAACGTCGCGACGTTTTTGATCTCCGGCGGTTGCGACTGGATCAGCAGGGAAACCATCGCGATGGACGGCGCGCAAGGCTTGGCAACAGGCGGCAATTTCTATCAGCTCCGCGACTGGTCCGACGACGACTGGACAAAGGCGCGGGATTCGATCAAGGCGCAGAACGAGAAGGATCGCGCGAAGCGAGGGTAGTCAAATTCGTCATTGCCGAGCCCAAGAGATTCCCGCGACGTCGCTGTCATCCTTCGGGCTCGTAATAATGAGAAACACTACTTCCCCAGCTTCTCCGCCAGCCATCTCGCCACGGCATCCGGCGATTCCGACGATGCACGCAGGTTTGCTTCGCGTATCGTCGCGATGGCGATTGCACCGAGCAAAGGCTGCAGCGCCTGACGCAAAGCCTGATCGTCGGCACGTTGCGGGGACAGCAACATGATCGCATCGTAAGGCGGAATCGCAGCCTTGGGATCATCGAGCACCACGAGATCGTATTTCGCGATCAGTCCGTCGCTGGTGTAGCCGGCGATGACATCGACCTCACCTGATGCCACCGCCGCATACATGAAATCAGGCTGCATCGTGCGTTGTGCTTTGAACGTCAGACCATAGGCGCCGCGAATGCCGGCCCATTCCGGTCGCGAAAAGAATTCGTAATCACCGGCAATCGTCATCCCGCCTGCCCGCGACGCCAAATTGGAGATCGTCTTAATGCCGAGCGCCTGTGCTTTTGCTCGTGGCATCACAAGCGCATAAGCGTTGGCGAAACCGAGTTCGCCCAGTAGCGTGACATTCGATTTTTCTAAATCCGCCTTGAGCGCGTCCAGCAGTTCAACACGCGGTCTGATATCTGTATGGCCGAACTGGTTAGCCCAAAGCGTCCCTGAATAATCGACATAGACATCAATATCTCCAGTCTTGAGCGCATCAAAAATCACATTGGAGCCGAGCCCTTCGCGCGTTGCCGCAGTGAGACCTCTCGCACGCAACGTCTGCGCGATCAGGCTGGCCAGCACATATTGTTCGGTGAAGGTTTTTGCGCCGACGCGGTAGGTTGCCTTGGTCGACGCGAAGCCCGGCAGCAATGTCGCGAGCACCAATGCGGCAACACCGAGAGCGCCGATCAGCGTTTTCAAGCGGCTTCGTTCGCGCAGCCCGATCTCGATCAGAGCGAGCAGTTGATCGACTGCTAAAGCAAGCAGCGCCGCCGAGAAACAGCCGAACAATACGAATACCCAGTTTTGCGTCTGCAATCCCGCAAAAATGTAGTTGCCAAGACTAGTCTGGCCGATCGGCGTCGAGAGCGTGGCGGTGCCGATCACCCATACGGACGCAGTGCGGATGCCCGCCATCATGACGGGTAGCGCAAGCGGCAATTCGACGATCAGGAGCGATTGACGGGGCGTCATGCCCACGCCGTTAGCGGCCTCGATTAAAGCGGGGTCAACTCCGTCGAGACCTGTGATCGTATTGCGCAGGACCGGCAGCATCGAATACAGCGCCAGCGCCAGCACGGCAGGCAAAAAGCCAAACGCCGAGAAACTCGCGCCTAACCATTGCAGCGACAGTGCCGCAAGCGCCAATAATAATGGATAGAACAGCGCTAGAAGCGCCAAGCCTGGCACGGTCTGCACGACGCTTGCAACCCCGAGCAGCGTGCTTCGTAGTACCGGCTTGTTGCGCGCCACCAAGGCAAGCGGAAGGCTGGTCGCAAGGCCTAACGCCAGCGCGGTTGCGCTCACGCGGACGTGGCTGCCTAGATAATCTGGCAGATGCGACAGCGCCTCCTGCCAGCGTGCATCACTGAACATGGGCTTCGCCTTGCGGCAGAATAGCGTTGAGGCGCTCGGCCTGTCGGCGTGGGGTCCGCATCAATTCGTTCACATAGGTATCGGTGGATGTTGCAAGTTCGGCCGGCGTCCCCTCCGCGAGCAGCCTGCCGCTGCGCATCACCGCGACGCGATCGGCGAGCAGAATTGCCTCGGTGATGTCATGGGTAATCATGATGGTGGTGAGGCCGAGCTTGGTGTGGAGCGCGCGAAAATCATCGCCGAGCGCGTCGCGCGTCAAGGGATCGAGTGCGCCGAAAGGCTCATCCATCAGCACGATGGATGGTCGCGCCGCCAACGCCCTTGCGACGCCGACGCGCTGGCGCTGGCCGCCGGAAAGTTCATGCGGCCGGCGTGTCGCCAGCACAGGGTCGAGTTGTACGAGGTCGAGCAGTTCGTCGACGCGCTTGGCGATATCTTGCTTCGGCGAGCCGAGCAATTTTGGCGTGATGCCGATGTTATCGGCGATGCTCAGATGCGGAAACAGCGCGCCACTCTGGAAGACATATCCGATCCGACGCCGCAGTGCGATCGGATCGACGTGCGCGATGTCCTCGCCGCCAATCCGGATAATCCCGCCATCCGGCGCAATCAGGCGGTTGGTCAGTCGCAGAAGCGTCGTCTTGCCCGAGCCCGAGCCGCCGACGATGGCAAGGAACTCGCCTTTGGCGACAGTGAGCGAGACGTCATCGACGGCTTTCACTCGGCCGCCGTCGAAGCTCTTTCCGACATGGTCGTAAGCGATCAAAGGCGATGACATCATCGCACAGTGAAAGCAGAGGTGGATGGCCGGGACAAGAGCTTGGCCTTACCAACTTATGTTGAGTTCCTCATCGGCTCCCGCTACTCACGACGCAGGGAGCAAACGATGACAACAACGGCTCAATCTGCTGTGACGCTGGACGACGCCAGCGTCGCCTTCACGCTGGCCGATCGCAGTATCTACACAGCGGTGGAGCATGCGACGCTGACTGTGGCGGACGGCGAGTTCGTCGCCATCGTCGGGCCGACCGGCTGCGGCAAGTCCACACTGCTCAACGTTGCCGCCGGTCTGCTGGCGCCCGCCGCAGGCTCCGTGACGAGTTTCGGCACGCCTTTGCGCGGCTTGAACCGACAGGCCGGCTACCTGTTTCAGGCCGACGCCCTGTTTCCGTGGAAGACCGCGATCGAGAATGTCGCGATCGGGCTTGAGATCGAAGGCGTAGGCCGCAGCAAGGCCTTGGCGCACGCGCAGACGTGGCTCGATCAGGTCGGGCTTGGCGGCTTTGCCGGGCGCTATCCGCACATGCTGTCCGGCGGACAACGCAAGCGCGTCGGGCTCGCACAAGTGCTCATTCGCAATCCGAAAATCTTGCTCATGGACGAACCGTTCGGGCCACTTGATGCGCAAACGCGGCAGATCATGGGCAATCTGTTGCTGAATCTGTGGAGCGCGGACAAAAAGGCTGTGCTGTTCGTCACGCATGATCTGGAGGAAGCCATCGCGCTCGCCGATCGCGTCGTTATCATGTCGGCCGGGCCACGGTCGCGTATCATCGGCGACTGGCGCGTGATGCTGCCGCGCCCACGCGATATTTTCGAGGTGCGACTGACATCGGAGTTTCATGCTTTGCATCGCGATATCTGGGGTGTCCTAAAGGACGAAGTGATGAAGGGCTACGCGCAGGCCTCAGTATCGGGGGCAGCGTGATGAGCCGCCCTGTCTTGCTGCTCTGCCAGCTGTTCGTCGCCGTCGTCGCGCTTGGCGCGTGGCATGTGCTGAGCACATATTCGATCCTGGGCGTAACGGTGCTGCCGCCGTTCTTCTTCTCGACGCCGACCGCAGTCTTTAACCGCATTATGAAATGGCTGGTCGAAGGCACGATCTGGCGACATCTGCTGGTGACACTGACGGAGTCGGTTTTGGCATTTGTGATAGGCTCGTTTGCCGGCGCGTTGATCGGATTCTGGTTCGCGCGGCAACAGACCGTCGCGGCGATCTTCGATCCCTATGTGAAGATGATGAATGCTTTGCCGCGCGTCGTGCTCGCGCCGATCTTTGCGCTGTGGCTCGGGCTCGGCATCTGGTCGAAGGTCGCGCTCGGAATCACGCTTGTATTTTTCGTCGTCTTCTTCAACGTCTATCAGGGTGTCAAAGAAACCAATGCAACGCTGGTGGACAACGCACGCATGCTCGGGATGAGCGAGCGGCAATTGTTGCGGCACGTCTATTGGCCGTCCGCATTGTCATGGATGTTCTCGTCGCTTCATACATCTGTCGGCTTCGCCGTGGTTGGCGCTGTGGTCGGCGAGTATCTGGGCTCGTCGGCCGGGCTCGGCTATCTGATCCAGCAGGCCGAGGGTGCGTTCGATGTCGCAGGCGTATTCGCTGGCATGATCGTGCTGGCGGTGTTCGTCGTGCTGATCGACTACGCCGTGACATTAGTCGAACGGCGGCTGCTGGTGTGGAAACCGCAGGTCGGCGGACGCGCATGACAGAGGTGGGTTATTCTGGAGCGCGAGACCTCTGGATGACGGGGCTATTGATTGCAGCTACACTCAAAAGAAATAGACTTGGAACTTGACGGGACGGACGCTCATGACATTTTCGCCTTTCGCAGCAGCGATCGCTTTGGTCGCCGCGCTCTCAATTCCTGCATCCGCCCAGACCAAACTCGAAAAGCCAGACCTCGTGCTTGGCGTCGGTGGCAAGAGCCTCCTGTATTATCTGCCGCTGACGCTGACCGAGCGACTTGGCTACTTCAAGGAACAGGGCCTCACCGTTACTACGACGGATTTCGGCGGCGGCGCGAAGGCGCTGCAATCGCTGGTCGGCGGCTCGGCCGATGTCGTGACCGGCGCCTATGAACATATTATCCGCATGCAGTCCAAGGGCCAGGATATCTCGGCGGTGATCGAACTCGGCCGCTTCCCCGGCATCGTGCTCGCGGTGCGAAAGGACAAGGCCGCGCAGGTGAAATCGTTCAAGGACCTGAAAGGCTTCAAGATCGGTGTCACGGCGCCGGGCTCCTCGACCAATTTCTTTGTCAATGCTCTGATTGCGCGCGAGGGCCTGAAGCCCGACGACGTCGCCATCATCGGCGTCGGCACAGGCCTCTCCGCCATCGCTGCGATGAAAAAGGGCGAGCTCGACGCCATGTCGAATCTCGATCCGGTCATGACCAAGCTGACGCAGGACGGCGACGTCGTCGTCCTGGCGGATTCGCGCACAGAGGCCGACAACACGAAGCTGTTTGGCGGCAACAATCCGGCTGCTGTCGTCTACCTCAGGCGCGATTTCATCACGAAAAATCCGAATACGGTGCAGGCACTGGTCAACGCCTTTTACAAAACGACGAAGTGGTTGGAGAAAGCCACACCGGACGACATCGCCAAGGTGGTGCCTGAAGAGTATTGGCTCGGCGACAAGGCGCTCTATCTCGCCGCGGTCACGGCATCCAAGCCGATGTATTCGACGACCGGCATCATCCCGCCTGACGGCATGACAAACGCCCTCAAAATGCTGGTGCAGTTCGATCCAGACTTGAAAGACGCCAAGGTCGATCTCGCCAAGACGTTCGACGATCGTTTCGTCAAGAACGCCGCGACGCCGTAGAACAAATTCGGATTGAGATGATTCAAACGACCGATATGTTGTGCCACCGATGCCACGATTTTGAAAACAACATGATTGCGTCCCATGAATAGTCTCAATCCGAAATTGCTCTAGATGCCTACGATCCACCGCGTCACAACGCTCGATCTCGTCGTTGAAGACTGGCACTGGCCGTTCGCGCATGAGCGGCGTAGCGAGATCGATCAGTATTTCGCCGCGCAACGTGCCGCCAATCCGGCGCTGTGGAATGGGCATGTCCTTCTCGCGCGCGAGCCGCGTTTTCATAGCGATACTTTTTCAGCGCGCTATTTCAAAACGGATTTCGCGAGTTTTTTGGCATGGCGTGATTGGGGCTTTCCGGACCCGACGATCGTCAACGGCTTCGGCATGGGCGCCCTGCGCGGCGGCGATGGCGGCTTCGTGATGGGCGAGATGGCGGTACATACATCAAATGCGGGACGCATCTATTTCCCCTCTGGCACGCCCGATCTCAGCGATATCATCGATGGCCGCGTGGATATCGCAGCCAGCGTTGCACGTGAGGTCGAAGAGGAGACGGGTCTGATGGCATCGGATTATACAGCCGGCGACGTCTGGCATTGCGTACCCGATGGACTTTCAGTCGCAATGATCCGCCTGCTCGATATGCCATTAATGGCGGAAGACATCCGGATGCGCGTTGAAACCAACCTAAAAGCACAAACAAAGGCCGAATTTCAAGCGGCGCACGTCATTCGCGGCATCGCAGACATCACGCCTGCGATGCAATCTTATGTCGCAGCCTTCGTCGCGGCGCAGACCCGCGCTGCGATCTGACGTATCTAGCGCGCAACCGTTGCACGGGTTAGGTTGCATCTGCAATGCAAGCGGAGTGTCGGCCTCTCATGAACGCTAAATCGTCCAACAACAAATCGGCCGGCCAAAAAGCCTTCGTTACACCGTTTCGCGTCGATGGTACCAAGTCCTTCGAACTCTCGGGATATCCGACCGCCGATCGCGGCGGGATCGACAAGGATGATGGTAAAGACATCATCGAGGCCAATCGCAAGCGGTTGCAGAGCCTGCAGGAAGTGCTTTACGCGCAGGATCGCTGGTCGCTGCTGCTGATCTTTCAGGGCATGGACGCCGCCGGCAAGGACAGTGCGATCAAGGCAGTCTTCGATGGCATCAATCCGCAGGGCTGCGAAGTCACCTCGTTCAAGCAGCCGTCGAGCAACGAACTCGACCATGATTATATGTGGCGTAGCACGGTTCATCTGCCGCAACGCGGCCGCATCGGTATCTTCAATCGCTCGTATTACGAAGAATGTCTCGTGGTGCGCGTGCATCCGGAGATTCTGGCCAAACAAAAGATCCCGTTTGAACTGGTCGGTGCCGACATCTGGCACGATCGTTTCGAGGATATTTCAGCCTTCGAGAAATATCTCGCCCGCAACGGCACGGTGATTCTGAAATTCTTTCTCCATGTCTCGAAGGAAGAGCAGCGCCAACGCTTTCTCAACCGGCTCAACGAACCGTCGAAAAACTGGAAATTCGCAATGGCCGATGCCAACGAGCGCGGGTTCTGGGACGACTATCAGGCCGCCTATCAGGATTTGATCGCCAACACAGCCAGCAAGCATGCGCCGTGGATTGTAGTCCCGGCGGACCACAAATGGTTTGCGCGCGTGGTCATGGGCTCGGCGATCGTCGATGCACTTGAGGCGCTCAATCTAAAAGTGCCGGGCGTCGATACGGAATCGTTGAAGGCGTTTGCCGAAGTTCGCACTGTTCTGGAGCGCGAAGGCAATGGCAAGAAACCAGCCGTGAAGCCGAAACCGGCCTCGCGCGGTGCGAAGGCCACCTCTGCAGCCGTCGGCGTCGCTGCGCCCGCAGCGGCGAGTGACGTAAAAAAATCAATGCCCGTGGAGACAATCGCGGCGCGGAAGCCAATGCCACGAAAGTCGCCGGTGGCAAAGGCGGCGGTATCGAAAACTGAAGCGCCGTCATCATAAATCGTAGGATAGTCAAAGGCCGGCGCAGATGCGCCGGCCTTTGCCGTTATCGCGGCAACGCCAGAACTCAGTTCTTCGTCTTGTCGACGAGTGCGCCCTTCTTGATCCAGGGCATCATGTCGCGGAGCTTCGCACCGACGTCCTCGATCGGATGCGCGGCGAGGCGCGCACGGGTCGCCTTGAACGAGGTCTGGTTGACCTTGTTTTCCAGCATCCAGTCGCGGGCGAACTTGCCGCTCTGAATGTCATCGAGTACGCGCTTCATTTCAGCCTTGGTCGCCGCGTTCACGATGCGCGGGCCGGTGACGTATTCGCCATATTCCGCAGTGTTCGAGATCGAGTAGTTCATGTTAGCGATGCCGCCTTCGTAGATCAGGTCGACGATCAGCTTCACTTCGTGAAGGCACTCAAAATAGGCCATTTCCGGTGCATAGCCGGCTTCTACCAGCGTCTCGAAACCGCCCTTGATAAGTTCGACCAGACCGCCGCATAGCACGACCTGCTCGCCGAACAGATCGGTCTCGCACTCTTCTTTAAAAGAGGTCTCGATGATGCCGGCACGGCCACCGCCGACCGCCGATGCATAGGACAGGCCGAGGTCATGCGCGTTGCCCGAGGCGTCCTTGTGGATCGCAATCAGGCAGGGCACGCCGCCGCCGCGCTGATATTCCGAGCGCACGGTGTGACCGGGACCCTTCGGCGCGATCATGAGTACATCGAGGTCTTCGCGCGGATCGAGCAGGTTGAAATGCACGTTGAGGCCGTGCGCGAAGACGAGCGCTGCACCGTTTTTCATGTTGTCGTGCATGTGCTCACGATAGATGTCGCCCTGCAATTCGTCGGGCGTCAGCATCATCATAATGTCGGCCCACTTCGCGGCTTCGGCGACTTCCATCACTTTGAAGCCGGCGGCTTCCGCTTTCTTGGCCGAGGTCGAGCCCTTGCGCAGTGCAATGGTGACATCCTTGACGCCGGAATCCTTCAGGTTCAGCGCATGCGCGTGGCCCTGGCTGCCGTAGCCGACGATGCAGACCTTTTTGCCCTTGATGAGATTAAGGTCGGCGTCGCGATCGTAATACACCCGCATGGGTCGTTCCTCTTGGTTACCGGCGGCTGACAACTCATCCCGCCTGTTCTGGATTGGCCGGCCGCTGAATGCGCCCAACCCTTGAAATGCCGCCGGTTTTTAGGGCGGCTGGTGCCGCGAGACAACCCCGCAACATGACTTTCTGTTGAGTTCGCCTACCCCACCTCCGGCAGCGTCTTCGTGCGGCCGGTGAAAAGCATCACCGCGATGCCACCGACCACGACGATCATGCCGGCCGCGCGCAGCGGGCCGAAGGTCTCGCCAAAGGCAAGGCTGGAGCCTGCCGCACCCACGAACGGCACCAGCAAAGCGAAGGGCACCACCTGCGCAGCGGTATATTTGTGCAGCAACCGGCCCCATACCCAATAGCCAAAGCTGGTGCCGACGATGCCGAGGAACATCACGCAGAGCGCAACGAACAGCGACATGTGCGTGAGCGAATACCATGTCGCATGCGGTCCATCCGCGATCCAGACCGTCGCTATGAGCGGCCCCATCGCGACGAGCGCCACCCACGCACCGAGGTCAAGCATCGACACGCCCCGCGCGTGGCGCAGCAGCAGGTTGGAGATTGCAAAGGCAACCGGCGCAACCATCACAACGACGAACGGGCCGGGGTTAAAATCATGCCCGACCGTACCGCAGATCATTAGCAGACCGCAGGTCGAGATGGCGATTCCGACCACCTGCGCGCGCGTCGGCCTCTCGCTGAAAATCAACGCCGCGAAGGCCACAGTGAACAATGCCTGGCTCTGCACTATCACAGCGGTTAATCCGGCCGGGACGCCATGCGCAATACCGTACGTTTGCGATAGAAATTGGATGACCAGCATCAGGCTGATCCCGATCAGCACCGGCCACGCCAGTTTGGGACGCGGCAGAAATACGCAGGGCAACGCCATCACAGCAAAGCGCAATGTCGTCAGCAGCGACGACGACATCTCCTCGACAGCAAAGCGCGTGATAACGAAACCGAGCCCCCAGACCACGGCGATGCCGACCGCCAGCGCGATATCGAGTGGTTTCATGAACGGAGCCTACGATCACATCCCCTCGGCGCCGCGGGCGATTGCGGCAACGCCGGTCCGCGACACCTCGACCAGACCGAGCGGACGCATCAATTCGACAAACTGGTTCACCTTCGCGGACTTCCCGGTGATCTCGAACACGAAGCTATCGGTCGAGGCGTCGATGACGCGCGCGCGAAAGGCCTCCGCCAAACGCATCGCCTCCACGCGCAGCTCGCCGATGCCGCGCACCTTCACCATCGCCAGCTCGCGCTCGATCGAGCGCCCCGAAATGGTCATGTCGATAACGCGATAGACCGGGATCATGCGATCGAGTTGGTGCTTGATCTGCTGGATCACCTGCGGCGTGCCTGTCGTGACGATGGTGATGCGCGACAGGTGCTTCTGGTTCTCTGTCTCCGACACTGTCAGGCTGTCGATATTGTACCCCCGGCCAGAGAAGAGGCCGATGACGCGCGCCAGCACGCCGGGCTCGTTGGCGACCAGCACCGAGAGCGTATGGGTCTCGTTCGGGTCGATGCGGTCTTCCATGAAATAGGCGGAAAGAGCTTGGGTCATTGGTTCGGTCTCGGTTCGAATGTTGAGGTCGCCGTCACATCACACCAGCGCCTTGCCGCCGGCGAAAGCGGCGGCCGTGGTGTCGTCATTGGCTTCTGCCGGCAACAGCATTTCATTATGCGCCTTGCCAGACGGAATCATCGGGAAGCAGTTTTCCAGCGACGCCACGCGGCAGTCGAACAACACTGGCTTCTTGACGTTGATCATTTCCTCGATTGCGCCGTCCAGATCGCCAGGCTTGGTGCATTGCAGGCCGACGCCGCCATAGGCTTCCGCAAGCTTGACGAAATCCGGCAGCGCGTCTGAATAGGAATGCGAGAGCCGATTGCCGTGCAGCAATTGCTGCCACTGCCGCACCATGCCCATGTACTGATTGTTCAGGATGAATATCTTGATCGGCAATTCATACTGAACCGCGCAGGACATTTCCTGCATCGTCATCTGCACCGAGGCATCGCCGGCGATGTCGATGACCAGTGCGTCGCGATGCGCCACCTGCACCCCGAGCGCTGCTGGCAGGCCATAACCCATCGTGCCGAGACCGCCAGACGTCATCCAGCGATGCGGCTCTTCGAAACCGTAGAACTGTGCCGCCCACATCTGATGCTGACCGACTTCGGTCGTGATGTAAGTGTCGCGGCCTTTGGTCAACTCGAACAGGCGATGAATCGCATATTGCGGCAGGATCACATCGTTGTTTTTCTTGTAGGCCAGCGAATTGCGCGCGCGCCATTTGCCAATCTCGAACCACCACGGATCGATCTTCGGCTTTTTCGCTTCGGCCTTGAACACTTGCAGCATATCGCCGAGCACATTGGCGACGTCGCCGATGATCGGCACATCGACGCGGATGTTCTTGTTGATCGACGACGGATCGATGTCGATATGAATTTTCTTCGAGTTCGGCGAGAACGCATCGGTGCGACCCGTGATACGATCATCGAAGCGCGCGCCGACGCACAACATGACGTCGCAATCATGCATTGCCATGTTCGCTTCGTAGGTACCATGCATGCCAAGCATACCGAGCCAGTTGCCGCCCGATGCCGGATAGGCACCGAGGCCCATCAGCGTCGATGTGATCGGAAAGCCCGTCACCTCGACCAGTTCGCGCAACAGCTTGCTCGCCTCAACGCCGGAATTAATGACGCCGCCGCCGGAATAGATCACCGGCCGCTTCGCGCCGGCCATCAGAGCCACAGCCTTGCAGATTTGGTTGGCGTCACCCTTCACGCGCGGATTGTACGAGACATGCACGTCCGAGCGACGCGGCGGATGATAGGTGCCGGTTGCAAACTGCACGTCCTTCGGCACGTCCACCACGACCGGACCGGGACGACCCGTGGTCGCGACGTAAAACGCCTCGTGCAAAACCTTGGCGAGATCGTTGACATCGCGCACCAGCCAGTTGTGCTTAGTGCAGGGCCGCGTGATGCCGACGGTGTCGCATTCCTGAAAGGCATCATTGCCGATCAGATGCGTCGGGACTTGCCCGGTGATGCAGACCAGCGGGATTGAATCCATCAACGCATCGGTCAGCGGCGTCACCATATTGGTCGCGCCGGGGCCGGACGTCACCAGCACCACGCCCGGTTTTCCGGTCGAACGCGCATAGCCTTCCGCCGCATGGCCCGCGCCCTGCTCGTGCCGGACCAGAATGTGCTCGACCTCACTCTGTTGAAACAACTCGTCATAGATCGGCAGGACCGCGCCGCCGGGATAGCCGAACAGGTGTTTGACGCCGTGATCGGCCAATGCGCGGACGATCATCGCAGCGCCAGTCATCTGGTTCGGCGAATCTTTATATGAATTGTTGGGGGTGCTGTCGGTCATATCAGGCTCCGGATGCGCTGGTTTAGCGCGAAGGTCGGGTCTAGGAGACAATAAAAAAGGGCCGCTTAGGGCCCTGAACACATCGCCTTATCGAGAATGGCCTCAGCCACCTCCGGCGATGTGCCAGGGTACGACGACGACAAGAAGCTGAGTAATTTTATTTCGCATTCGATGTCCAAAGCGTACAAAACTTGCGCGAGTTATAGACAGGATCGGAGGCAAGTCAAGCCAAAGGCGTGTCCGCTGCAAGAGCTATCAATCTAAAGGCACATGTCACGCATCGCGAGCGAGAAATGTGCCCTGCAGCCATGCGCCAGTCTCTTCATGCCGAATCCATCGGAATTCCGGCAGTTGATGCCGAAACCACGTGAACTGCCGTTTGGCATAATGCCGCGTATCGGCGCGGCCGATCACGGCGGCATCTTCAAGAGACAAGTCGCCGTCGAGATATCGGATTAGCGCCGGGACGCCATGCGCCTTCATCGCTGGCAGTAGCGGATCAAGATGGCGATCTTTCAGAGCGCTGACTTCGTCCAGCGCGCCTTTACTGAGCATCGCATCGAAACGCGCGTCGATCCGCGCGTAAAGGGTCTCGCGATCGATATCAAGAAACACCGCGTCAAATGAACCATCCGGCAACAAAGGTGGCAGCGCATCCGCGTGCCAATCGGTCAACGAACGCCCGGTGCCTTCGAAAACCTCCAGCGCGCGGGCGACCCGCGACCGATCACGCGGATTGAGCCGCTCGGCAGATGCCGGATCGCGCAAGGCCAGTGTTGCATGCAGCGTCTCCGGCCCGTCGCGCTCCAGCCGGGCGCGAACACCATCACGTATCTCAGGGGCGATCTCCGGCACCAACGATAGCCCGCGCGTCAAAGCCTTGAAATACAGACCCGTGCCGCCGACAAAAATCGGAGTCAATCGGACGGCGCGGACATCCGCCAGCAGTGCCGCAGCGTCGGTGACGAACGCACCGGCTGAATAATTCATCGATGCATCGACGTGACCGTATAAGCGATGCGGAACGGTGGCTTCTTCGGTCGACGTCGGTCGCGCGGTCAGCACGCGCAGATCGCGATAGACCTGCATGGAGTCCGTGTTGATGACCACGCCGTTGAGCCGTTGTGCGAGATCGAGCGCCAGCGCCGACTTGCCGCTCGCGGTCGGCCCTGCGATAAGCACGGCCTTCCCGCTCGCCCGAAGGCCAATCATGTCGCTCGTTGCCACGCTCATCTGCAATCCCGCCAATCCCGCGCTCGATAGCACGATCGTGGATGGCGCGCGCGCGATCCTGCCATCGGCTGGTCCGGCGCAGTGGCTGTGGGAAGAGGTTGCGATCGACATCCCGTTCCACAGCGACGAGCCGCATTCAGCCATTGCAGACCGGCTCCGGGCCGCGCGCGGCGACCTGCCGATCGATATCGTCGTGCAACCTGTCGCCAACCGCCGCAAGAAACTGTTTCTGGCCGACATGGATTCAACCATGATCGGGCAGGAATGCATCGACGAGTTGGCGGATTTTGCCGGGCTCAAAGCGCATGTCGCTGCGATCACCGAACGCGCGATGCGCGGCGAAATTGATTTCGAGCCTGCGTTGCGCGAGCGCGTCGCCTTGCTGAAAGGCCTTGATCTAAAAGTGATCGACGAGGTGCTCGACACGCGCATCACGCTGACGCCAGGCGGTCGCGAATTGGTCAACACAATGCGCGCGCAAGGCGGTTATACGTGCCTGATCTCTGGCGGCTTCACGGCGTTTTCGCGCGTGGTCGCGGAGCGGATCGGCTTTCAGGAAAACCGCGCCAACGAATTGCTGGCTGATAGCGGCAAGCTGACCGGGTTTGTATCCGAACCAATTCTCGGCCGCGCCGCCAAACTCGCGAAGCTCCTGGAATTGCGCGAGACGCATGACGTCGATGCGATCGATACGCTGGTGGTGGGCGACGGTGCCAATGATCTCGGCATGATCGAAAAAGCTGGGATGGGCGTCGCATTTCACGCCAAACCGGCAGTCGCCGCTGCGGCTCATGCACGGATCGATTTCGGCGACCTGAGTGCGCTATTGTATATGCAAGGGTATCGGCGAAGCGAGTTCGTCGGATAGCGATTATGGTCATGACAGCACGGTGCACGTTCGATTGATGCAGATCACAAGGAGGCTATGCGATGACGATCGCTCCGGTGACATCCCTTTATGCAGCGTTACTTGCACTTCTTTTTGTTTATTTATCCATTCGGGTAATTGGCCGGCGCAGATCTAGCCGAGTTGCGCTCGGAGTGGGCGACGATCGTAACCTTGAACGACGCGCGCGGGTTCAAGCAAACTTTGCAGAGTATGTTCCACTTGCACTGATTCTGTTGCTGCTTGTCGAAATCGCGGGCCTGCCGCGCGTGATGTTGCATGCCGCGGGCACGGTCTTCGTTATCGCACGACTACTTCATGCCATCGGGGTCTCGGGCGAACCGGAAGATTTCAGGTTGCGCACAGGTGGCATGGCAGCGACGTTTAGCGTGATCCTTTTTCTTGCCGTCACCTTGTTGGTGCGACTTGCATTTTAATAATATCTACGACCGTCAGACGCGGCACAACATAGAGCAAGAATGGCAGGCGTCGTCGATGATGATGATGGGCGTGCACTGGATGCTCACCTTCGCGGCTTATGATGGCTGCCGGTTTGCAACATAGCGACCACTCTATGACCCGGCCCACACATCCAGCACGTAGCGATTGCTCGTCCCCATCTCGTCGATCCACTTTGCGCCTGCGACTTCGTCGGCGCCTGTTTTAGCGCGCTGGATATCAACCAACGCGCTTTTGACGTCCGGCTCCATCTTGCCGCCGTCGCCACAGACATAGATGACCGCACCTTGCTCGATCAGCTGCCAGACACGATCGGCCTGCGCCGCAAGCAGATGCTGCACGTAGGTCTTCGGCCCCTCGCCACGCGAAAATGCGACGTTTAATTCCGCGATGCCGTCAGCAGCGAACTGCTTGAGTTCCTGCTCGTACAGAAAATCCTGCGACGCATTACGGCAGCCGAAAAACAGCATCGCCGGGCCAACCGCCGCGCCCTTCGCTTTTAGCGCCGCGCGTTCCTGCAAGAAGCCACGAAAAGGCGCGAGGCCCGTCCCTGGCCCGATCATAATCAATGGCACGCTTGCATCGTCCGGCAGGCGGAAGCCTGCCTTGGTCTCACGCACGATGGCGTGGATGGTGTCGCCCACCCGGCGACTGGCGAGGAAGTTCGAACACACACCCTTGTAAGTGCCCCGCCCAGACTGCGCCGCGCCTTCCACGACCGCCGATGTCACGCTGCAACGCTGCGCAGCACCTTCAGCGTCTCTGTGCGGCGACGACGAGATCGAATAATAGCGCGGTGCCAGCAGCGACAGCATTTCCAGAAAGGCATGGAACGGCAATTCGCAGGCCGGATGCTCGTCGAGCAGATCGAACACCGACCGGCGCTTGGCGAGAACCTGCGCACGATATGTCTCGTCGTCTCCGATCAAAGCCAGCAGCTTTGGCTTGGTCATCGGGCAGCGCGTATGTTCCGCCATGATTTGAATCTGCTTGCGGGTCGCAATCTGCTGCAATTCGACAAATTCGCTGAGTAGCCGCCCAACCGAGACGACATCGCCGACCGGCAATTGCGCACGGCGGCCTTGTGCCACGTTCAGCCGGACCTGATCGGCAGGCAGGAACCCAAAACGTCGTGCCACGGCATCGACCAGCACTGGGTCGTTGCGCGGAATGACGCTGAGGTGATCGCCGACGCGGTAGCTCAGGCCGGTCGGCAACTGGACCTCGATGTGGCGGGTGGAACGCCTGTTGTCGCCGACGTGATTTTGAAGCTCGCTGTTTTCAAGCACCTTCATCGGAACGACGCCGCTTTGCGACACCGGCGAATTGGCGGCGCTCGCTGCGACCGGCTCGATGGTGTAGAGCGGCGCGTCGTCGGCGCTGCGCGCAAGATTACCATCGACACCAAAGTGTTTCATCGCGACTGGCGCCATCGCTGCGAACCATGAGTCGAATTGACCATCGAGATCGTCGCGGGCATCGCCCTCGCCGCGCGTGTATACGCTCGTCGCACCATGTGCTGCGAGTTGCTCGTCGATCAGACGCGGGATCGATTGATAGGTCGCGAGCCAGTCCGAATTACCGCATCCGAATACGGCGTATTTCACACCCTTGAAAGCATCCGATGCGAGACCGCCGCCGAGCGATTTCACAAACCGCGCAGCGTTATCAGGTGGCGCACCATTGTACGACGCGCAGAAGATCAAGACGCCGCCCTCGGTCGGCAGATGGCCGACATATTCATCGAGAGACGCAAGCTTGGTCGCGAAACCGTTGACCTCGGCCAGATCAGCCACGCGCGTCGCAAGTTCTTCCGCCGTGCCGAGATTGGAGCCATACAGCACAAGCAAAGGCGTGTTGTGGCCAGGCCGTGCCCGTGCCACGACGGCGGACGTTGCGGCATGAGCCGCTGTTTTTGTTGTCGGTCCTGCGTAGGCTCCGCGATCAGCATCCGAGCGCGCCGTGCGATCTGAAGGAGATCGCATTCGAACCTTGATCTTGAATCCGTCCGGCTTGATCGTCAGCGTTTCTTTGAGCACCATCTGGTAGCGCTCGTGATCAATCAGCTTGAAGCGCTGCAATACCATGCCGAGCGCGAGCGCCGATTCATGCATCGCGAAGCCGCGACCAATGCAGGCGCGCTGACCGTTGCCGAACGGCTTCCATGCATTCAGCGGTCGCTTGGCTTCGGCCTCCTTCGAAAAGTTCTCAGGATCGAATGCATCAGGATTTGGGCCCCACACTGAGGGATCGCGATGCAGCGCCAGCACCAGAATGGTGATAAAGGTCCCTTTTTTAAGTTTGTATTTGCCGCCGATGGTCTCGTCCTTGAGCGGCGCGATGCCATAAGCGGGCGCCGGAGGCCACAGCCGCAGCGCTTCCTTCAAAATTTGCGTGATGTAAGTGAGCTGCGTCACCTGATGATAGGTCGGCCGTGCTTCGGTGTCTGGACCAAGCACACGATCGACTTCCGCATAAGCCTTTTTGAGGATTTCGGGATGCTTCATGAGCGCGTAGATCGCGCAAGACAATAACCCCGACGTGGTCTCGTGGCCGGCGATCAGAAACGTGTTGATCTGGTAGCGGATATTGACGTCGTCAAGCTGCTCGCCGGTTGCGCGATCGACGCCGCTCATCATGGCGCCAAGCATGTCTTTCTTGTCGGCAGTGACGTCTGTGCTTTTGCGACGTTCAGCGATGATCTCGTCGACCATTTGGTTCATGAAGGCGACATCGTCGGCCATCTCGCCGCGCCGCTTCTTCATCCAAAGATTTTCGAGCGGCAGGCCGCGTGTCATCATGATGGTTTCGAGCGAGCGCACCAGCGACTCGACGAAGGGATGGTAATCCTTGCGATAGAACGAATTAAAACGATAGTCGAAACCGCATAGGCCGATCGTGTCGAGCGTCAGCGCCGTCATATCGTGAACGACGTCAATCTCTTCGTCGGCGTTGAGGCGCTCCCATTTCTTGACGAGCTGTTCGGCGATATCGACCATGCTCGGATGATAGGATTGCATCGCCCGGTTGCCGAAAGGCTGCATCAAGATGTTGTGTGCCTTGCTCCAATTCGGTTCTTTCGTATCGGCCGTGAATAGGCCATCGCCGCCAACAGCGCGCACCCGACGCAGCGCGCCACGCACCGCCTTGTCGAAACGGGTCTCGTCGGACAATTCCTCGACGAGGTCGTGGCCGGCGACGATCACCAAAGGCGCACCCATCATGTCAAGCCAAAAAATAGGCCCGAGCTCTTTCGAGAGTCGCACAAGATCCTGAACCGGCGCGGCAGAATCCAGTGAGAGCATGTTGCCGACCACCGGCTTCTTCGGCGGATGCGGGATCGGGCTCAGCGCGTTGGTAGACGCCATGATAGGAGGTCTCCTGCCGGATGGTATCGTGAGGCGCTTTCTCTTACGAAACCCTTGTCCGAAAAGCTACTTGTTGCAAAAGCTATTTGGGGTGAAAAGATTGGAAAGGTGATACCCAAGACGCAATAGATCACCGTGCCGAGGTTCGCCCAGTTTGACCGCGCAACAGCGCGGCGGCGAGCACCTTTCGGATGATGTGACCTTATCCTAACCAAACCTCCGCTTTCGCCATTCGATCAAAACGCGGCTGACCTCTTCCGGCTGCTCCTGCTGGGTCCAATGTCCGGAGTCTTTCACAAGGTATTTCTCTAGGTCCGGCACCACCGCCTCCATGCCGTCAGCGGCGGAGGGTGGCAACACGGCGTCGTTCTCCGCCATGATCATCAGGGACGGTACGCGCACGACATGATCCATATCGGCGGAGCGCTCCCAATTGCGCGTCATGTTGCGATACCAGTTGATCCCGCCGGTAAAGCCGGTGCGCGTGAACGTATCGACGAAAACGTCCATTTCCTCCGCCGACAGGACCGGCTTACGCGGGTCTTTGGTCACGTCATAGGCCGCGACGATTTGCGGAAATGCGAGGTTCGTTCCGGCCGCAGCCCCGACCCCAGCGGTCGCGGGTTTGGCTTCGCCGTCGGGCTTGCGCGGCGGAATCGGCTTCTTCATGAAGGTTTCGAACACCTCGCGGACACGGCCAGCGAAGATTTTGTCCGGTGCGTGCGACGGATCCTGAAACTGCACGATATACATGCTGTCGCCGAAACGCTTGCGAAACAAAGCGATCGGATCGGCCGGTACGCGCGGCGTGTGCGGCGTGTTCACACCGACAACGCCGGCGACGCGGTCCTTGTGCCGCAGCGGCATCTGCCAGACGACGAAACCGCCCCAGTCATGGCCAACGAAGATGGCCTTGTCGATTTTGAGATGATCGAGCAACGCGACGAGATCGCCGGTGAGGTGTTCGAGGTCATAGGCCTCGACCGCATCAGGCCGCGATGTCGCGCCATAACCGCGCTGGTCCGGCGCGATGACGCGAATGCCAGCCTCGCTGATTGCCTTGATCTGGTGACGCCACGAAAACGCGATTTCGGGCCAACCGTGACACAGCACCATCGGGATCGTATCGGTCTTCGGCCCGGCATCGTAATAGCCCATGCGGATGCCGTTGATGTCGGCGAAGTGCTGCGGCGGCATCGTTATCATGAGCGTCTGCCTCTAGAGTAAATGGTGAAGAGAGGTCGTCAGTGCGAGCAAACGACCATAACATCAACTCGCCACGCTCTGTTGCTCCGGCTCTGCAAACGCCGCTTCAAGCACCGCAAATTCCTGCGGCAAGAGGTCACACAATTCCTGCACATGCGGGATGATGTTGGCACCCGCGATGAAGCCAAAATCGAGCTGGTCGCGATAGCTTTGCACGGTGATGTTCAGCGCCAGCCCATGCGTCGAGATCGACACTGGAAAGATATGCAGCAATTCGGCACCCGCCGCGTACAAAGTCTGCCGAGGTCCCGGTACGTTCGACACCGTTATGTTGGCCGCCGGCGGCAACACGTCGGACAGGTTCGAACGGCTGTAGAGCAGCGCCAGCACCTGCACCATGATCGGCGCGCCGAGCATCGAAACATTCGACATTTGCGGCATCAGCGCGCGCAGCGGATGCGACATTTCCTTTGACTTGGTGGACTGCGCGATGATCGTCAGCAAACGTTCTTTCGGGTCCGCGATGTCGGACGCAATCGAGCACACCATGCCGAACACCTGATTGTCCGAGGTCGTATTGCCCTCTTCTCGCAACGAAACGGGCACTGCAGCCGTCATCGACTTACCCGGCAGCGCGCCACGATCCATGAGATAGCGTCGCACCACGCCGGACGACAGCGCCAGCACCACATCGTTGAGTTTGCCGCCGGATTTTTTCGCCACAACCTTCGCGGCCGATAGTGAGATCGAGGTGCCGGCGAAGCTGCGCTCCGATGAAATCGACTTGTTGAGGATCGTCGGCGGCGACAGCATGCTAACGATGTTATCGCGCGATTTCGGATCGGACACCTTGCCGATCACGTCCGAGATGCTTTTCAGCATCGCCGGAACGGCATTGGCGAATTTCACAGCGCTTTCGATCTGGAACATCGCATTGTCGAACAGGATCGAGCCGAGATCGCTTTTGCCGGAGCGCGGCAGATCGATCGATTTCGGCGTCTGCGTGCCGTCGAAGGGCTGGCGCCAGAGTTGCTGATAGGAATCGATCAGATTGGCGGCGATATCACGCGGCTCCTGTTCGATCTTGCGCGCGGCGGGCTTTGGCACCTCACGCGGCACCGGCGTCACATCGTAGATCATATTAGTCAGAGCCGCGCCCGCACCGCCATCAATGCAAGCGTGATGGATTTTCGAGTAAAGGCCAATCTCATTGTCTTTCATGCCCTCGAAAACATAAAACTCCCACAACGGCCGCGCGCGGTTGAGCAGCTTGGCATGCATCCAGCCGACGATGCGTTCCAGCGTCGCGCGGTCGTAGGGGGCCGGCAGGCTGCCGCGAAAGATGTGGCGGTCGATGTCGAACTGATCGTCATCGACCCAGGACGGATGGTCGATATCGAGCGGTGCTTTTTCTAAACGGGATTGCAGGATCGGCGCGATGTGGACACGCGAGGCGATCATCGCCTTGAATTCTTCGAAGAAATTGCCGGCGTAATTCTCAGGCAACCGAAAGATCGCCATGCTGCCGATATGCATCGGCATTTCGGGGGTCTCAAGATATAGAAACGATGCGTCCATCGACGACAGTTTTTTACCGCCAGCCATCACATTCCCTCCCCTCAATCGAAACGCGACGCCTTAAAGGCGTTCTGGTTGCGATTGTGCAGGGTTTCGCCGACGAATGGCAATGGGCAAAAGAGCAATGATTGGCAGCAGGCCCTGGACTGATACCGCATCTCGTCCGGGACAAAAGGCCTATTTGTCTTTCGCGCGCACCGCGCCGAGGCCGGTCATGTTGACGAACATGTCGCCGAAACGCTCAGCCATTTTCGGATCGAAGGTGAACCAGCTCTGGATGATACTCTCGGGCGAGAACTTGTCGATGTTCTCCATCATCTTGTCCTGCATCTTGTCCATCATCGCGGCCTGCATCGGCTGCACGTCGGGTAGCCCGAAAAATGCACGCGCTTCGAGCGGCGTGCAATCGACTTCGACGGTGACTTTCATGGGCACGACTCCTTGATGCGACGAGATGCCCGGCGGAGCATGACGACTTGACGGTTGATCCCGACAGTATCGCCACGCCGTGCAACGCGATGCAAGCGGCGTCCGCTGAATTCAAAAAAGTCCGTGAGATCGAAAGCCGCCGCGTCAGCCGAAACGCTCCGCAGCAAACGGTGTTGCATCTGCGAAGGGCGCTTCGCCGGTCATCATTTCCGCGAGGAGCCGGCCAGTCGCAGGCCCGAGCGTTAGCCCGTGATGCTGGTGACCAAAATCAAACCACAGGCCAGGGTGTCGCGCTGCGCGGCCAATGACCGGCAGCATATCCGGCAGGCACGGCCGCGCGCCCATCCACGGCTTCTCGTCCAGTTGCGCGCCGAGCGGAAACAGATCTCGCGCCAAGGGCAACGCTGCGTCGATCTGGTCCGGCGTCGGCGGCGAATCGCGGCGCGCAAATTCCGCGCCCGTGGTCAGGCGAATGCCGCGATTCATCGGCGCCAGCAGAAAACCGCGATCGGCATCGAGAATCGGATGATGCAGCACCGCATTGCCTTGCGGTGCAAGATGCAGATGGTAGCCGCGCTTGACCGCGAGAGGGATCCTGTAGCCGAGCGGCCGAAAGATCGCGTCCGACCATGGCCCCAGCGCGACCACCGCATCGCGACCGGACATGCCGCCATCCGCTGTGGCGACGCGCCAGGCACTGCCGGATTGTTCGAGCGTGCGCGCATCCGCCGCCATGAAACGCCCGCCATTGCGCACGAACAGTTCGGCATAGGCTTTGGCGAGTGCGCCGGGATCAGGAATGAAACCCGGAGACGGCCAATGGATCGCGCCGGAAAAATCGCCGTTCAGGTTCGGCTCATGCGCGGCGATGCCGGCGGCGTCGAGCACGTTGCCATCGACGCCAAAACCGCGAACTTTTTCCAGCTCCTTGAGGCTCTTTTCCATGCTGGCCTGCGTTCGGAACAGCTTGATCCAGCCGGTTTTGCGCAGAAGGTCCGGTACACCGGCCTGCGCGATCAGAGCCTCATGCTCGATCAGACTGCGCTGAATCAATGGAAACGCCGCATTGGCGCTGCGCAACGCGCCCTCCGGCGATGACGCCAGAAAATATTTCAGCAACCACGGCAATATGACCGGCAGCGCCGAGACATGGAAACGCATGTCGGTCGAGCGGTTCTGTGCATAGCGCAGAACCTGCCGCCAATCGCGTGGAAACATATACGGAAACACCGACGCGCATTCGATCAGCCCGGCATTGCCGTAGCTGGTTTCCCCGCCGGCGCGGCCGTGCCGATCAATCAAGATCACGTCCCGGCCGCGCTGTTGCAGATGCAACGCCGCTGATACGCCGACGATGCCCGCGCCGAGCACGAGAACATCGGCCTTCAACTCCGCCATGATGCCTCCGGAACATCGCGCTTCAACCATCATGAAGTTAGGCACTCGCCTTCGCAGACGCAAACAAGCCCGTGGTCATTCTGCTAGCAATCCGTGGCGCGGAACTGAACTTATGCCGTTAGAAAAGCCGCTTGCGCGATCATGAAACTCTGGCAACATATCTGCTTGCGGCGCGCCTCGTGCCTAATCGATTGTGAGAGTAACCTGTATGATTGTGCGTCGAAGCTTGTTTGCAGCGCTCATCGCGTCCGTCGCATGCGGATCGTTTCTCGTCACACTAGCCCCCGCAGTCGCGCAGACCTTGCGCTATGCCAATCAGGGCGACCTCAAATCGCTCGACCCCTACACGCTGAACGAAACCACGACAATCGCGCATCTGGGCCATGCCTATGAAGGCCTCACCGCACGCGACAAGGCGCTGAAGATCGTTCCCGGTCTTGCGGAGCGCTGGGAGACGCCGGAGCCGACACGCTGGCGCTTTTATCTGCGCAAAGGCGTGAAATTTCATAACGGCGACGACTTCACCGCCGACGATGTCGTGTTCTCGGCCGAGCGTGTTCGCGCCAAGGGCTCAAACTACCAGACCCGCGTGCCCAGCGATGCCAAGGTCGTCAAGATCGACGATTACACGGTCGATTTCGTGCTGGCCTCGCCCAATCCCATTCTCCATTCGCAATGGGATACGTGGTACATCATGGACAAGAAATGGGCCGAGGCGAACAACGCCGTCGCGCCAACCCCGGCGGCCGCTACCTCGCCGAGCTTCGCCTCGCTCAACGCCAACGGCACCGGTGCCTTCACGATTGTGAGCCACCAGCCCGGCGTCAAGACTGTCTTCAAGGCCAACCCGACGTGGTGGCGCAAGCCCGAGCATAATCTCAAAGAGATTATTTTTACGCCGATTTCTTCGGATGCGACGCGTGTCGCGGCGCTGTTATCAGGCGAGGTCGACATCATCGAGCCCGCGCCAATCCAGGATATTGCGCGCATCAACAGCAGCGCCAACGCCGCCGTGCTGACCGGACCGGAACTGCGGACAATCTTTCTGGGCTTCGATCAGGTCCGGAACGAATTGCTATTTTCGAACATCAAGGGGAAGAATCCTTTCAAAGATGTCAGGGTCCGCGAAGCCTTTTACAAGGCGATCGACATCGAGCTCATCAAGAGCCGCGTCATGCGCGGCCTCTCCACGCCGTCGGCATTGATGATCGCGCCGCAACTATTCAAGCTGTCCAACGCGTTCACGCGGCCGAAGCTCGATGTCGATGGCGCGAAGAAATTACTTGCCGAGGCCGGCTATGGCGATGGCTTCGAAGTCGGCATGGATTGCCCGAACGATCGTTACGTCAACGACGCCGCGATCTGTCAGGCGACCGTCGGCATGCTGGCGCGGATCGGCATCAAGATAAATCTGCTCGCGCAGCCAAAGGCGCTGTATTTCGCCAAAATCCTGAAGTCGGGCAATTACAACTCCTCGTTCTATATGCTCGGCTGGACGCCGGGTACGCTGGACTCTCACAATGTCCTGTTCGACATCATGGGGTGCCGCGACAATCCGAATTCGTCGCGTGGCGAAACCAATGTCGGCGGCTACTGCAACAAGGACTTCGACGCGCTGACAGACAAGGTGCTGCAGGAAATCGACAATGCCAAGCGCGATGAACTCATCAAGCAGGCATTCGATGTCTCGATCAAGGACTGGTCTTATATCCCGCTGCATCAACAGGCGCTGGCCTGGGGCGTGTCAAAAAAGATCACGCTGACCCAGCGTCCTGACAATCAGGTTTTGCTTTATTGGGCGACGAAGACAGAATGATCGCGGCAGTTCGCGGTTAGAGTCGAAAGGACATCATGCTCGCGTTCACGCTGCGCCGCGCCGTACAGGCCATCGGCGTCATGATCGCGGTCGGGATCATCTCCTTCGGCATGTTTCGCTTCGCCGGCGATCCGGTGAATCAGATCGTGTCGCTCGATACGCCGGCAGCCGAGCGCGCCGAGGTGCGCAAATCGCTCGGCCTCGACGATCCTGTTCCTGTTCAGTTCGCGCGCTATTTCATCGACGCCGTGCAGTTCAAGTTCGGCGTCTCATATCAATTCCGCCAGCCGGTGTCGGCGCTGCTGAAAGAGCGGATGCCGGCGACGTTGGAACTGGCGACATGTGCCACCATTTTCGCCATGGTCTTCGGCATCCTGATGGGCGTCTATTCGGCACTGCATAAGGATTCGGTTCTCGCCAAGCTGTTTCAGGCGGTGTCGCTGATCGGCATCTCGCTGCCCACCTTTCTGATCGGCATCTTGCTGATCTACCTGTTCGCCGTCGTGCTCGGCTGGCTGCCCTCCTTCGGGCGCGGCGATGTGGTGAAGTTCGGCTGGTGGAGCACGGGGCTGCTGACCATCACCGGCCTCAAGGCTCTGATCATGCCTTCGATCACGCTCGGCCTGTTCCAGATGACACTCATCATGCGCCTCGTCCGTGCCGAAATGCTGGAAGTGCTGCGCACAGACTATATCCGCTTTGCCCGCGCACGCGGGCTGACCACCCGCGCGATCCATTTCGGCCATGCGCTGAAAAATACTTTGGTGCCGGTCATTACGGTGGCCGGCTTGCAGTTCGGATCGGTCATCGCCTTCGCCATCATCACCGAGACGGTGTTTCAATGGCCGGGCATGGGTTTGCTGTTCGTGCAGGCCGTGCAGAATGTCGATATCCCGATCATGGCGGCCTATTTGCTCGTGGTGTCGCTGATCTTCGTCACCATCAATCTGATCGTCGATATTCTCTACACGATCGTCGATCCGCGCCTCCGCGCAACGGTGAGCCGGCCATGACGGTTTTGCCATGACCGAATCTCTCGTGACGACCGACACCGCGAAAGCCCCCGGCCGCTTCAGCCGTGCGATCGACAGCGATCTGTTTTATTCATTTCGCCGCTCGAAACTCACAATGCTTGCGGCGATCATCGCCCTCGTCCTGATGGCGTTGGCGATTGCAGCACCTCTCGTCGCGGTGCAAAATCCGTTCGATCCGTCGCAACTCGAACTCATCAACTCACGCATCGCGCCGCTGTGGACCGCCGATGGCCAGAGCCCTTATCTGCTCGGTACGGACGAACAGGGACGCGATGTTCTATCCGCGATCCTTTACGGCCTGCGCATTTCACTGGTTGTCGGCATCCTCGGCGTCGTCTTCGCCGCCGTGCTCGGCATCGGGCTCGGATTGATCGCCGGTTATTTCGGCGGCTGGATCGACGGCCTCATCATGCGCGTCGCCGATGTGCAACTGACCTTCCCCGCGATCCTGATCGCGCTGCTCATCAACGGCGTCGCCAAGTCCGTGTTGGGCAACCGTCTCGACGCGATGACGACACTGGCGGTGCTGGTGGTTGCCATCGGTCTCAGTTTCTGGGTTCAATATGCCCGCACGGTACGCGGCTCCGTGATGGTCGAAAAGAATAAGGACTACGTCGCGGCCGCCCAGTTGATCGGCCTGCCTTCGCGCGTGATCTTGCTACGCCATGTGCTGCCGAACACGATGGGGCCGATCCTTGTGATTGCAACGATCAATCTCGCGCTTGCCATTATCACCGAGGCGACGCTCTCGTTTCTCGGTTCCGGCATGCCGGATACGATGCCGTCGCTCGGCACCCTGATCCGCATCGGCAATAACTATCTGTTCGCTGGCGAATGGTGGGTGATCGGCTTCCCCGGCTTTGCGCTGGCCGCGCTGATCCTATCACTGAATCTAGTAGGCGACTGGCTACGCGACGCGCTCAACCCGAAGCTGCAATGAGCGAACCTGATCTCTCAGTTCCCGTTCTCTCAGTTCGAGATCTCCGAGTCGATTTCGTCACGCGACGCGGCGCGCTGCATGCGATCGACGGCGTCTCGCTCACCATCGCGCGCGGCGAAGTGCTCGGCGTTGTCGGCGAATCCGGCGCGGGTAAGTCCGTCACCGGGCTTGCGGTGATCGGGTTGATTGATCCGCCCGGTCGCATCGCGGGCGGCGAGATCGCGCTATCCGGCAGCCGCATCGACAACCTTACACCGGAAGCGATGCGCCGGATTCGCGGCAAGCGTATCGGCATGATCTTTCAGGATCCGCTGACCAGCCTCAATCCGCTTTATCGTGTCGGCGACCAACTCGTCGAAACGATCCGCACGCATCTGGACCTCAGCGAAAGTGCGGCGCGACAACGCGCGATCGACCTACTCACCGAGGTCGGCATATCCGCGCCCGAAAAACGCATCGATGCCTATCCGCATGAATTCTCCGGCGGCATGCGCCAGCGCGTCGTCATCGCGCTGGCGATCTGCGCCGAGCCTGAACTCATCATCGCCGATGAGCCGACGACCGCGCTGGATGTGTCCGTGCAGGCGCAAATCATCGGCCTCATCAAGCGGCTCGGCCGTGACCATGGCACTGCGGTCATGCTGGTGACGCACGACATGGGCGTGATCGCGGAAGCCTCCGACCGCGTCGCCGTGATGTATTCCGGCCGCATCGCCGAGATCGGTCCGGTGCGCGATGTCGTTCAACGCCCGCTGCATCCTTATGCGAAAGGTCTGATGGGTGCGATCCCGACGCTGGCCGGCGATGCCAAGCGCCTCGTGCAGATTCCCGGATCGATGCCGCGCCTGTCCGCGATTCCAAGCGGCTGCGCATTTCATCCGCGTTGCGAGTTCGCGTTCGATCGCTGTCGCGTCGAGCGACCCGAACCGCGGCCGCAGGGCGCGCAACTCGTCGCCTGTCATCTCTACGATCCGACAGAGAGCGCAGCATGAGCGCGCTCGTTCAGGCCCGCGATCTGAAGCGGCATTTCGACGTCTCCAAGCCGTGGCTCAATCGCGTGCTCGAAGGCGGCAAGCCTGAATTCCTGCGCGCGGTCGATGGCGTGTCGTTCGACATCGCGCGCGGCGAAACCTTTGCGCTTGTCGGCGAGTCCGGCTCGGGCAAGACGACGGTCGCGCGCATGGTCGTCGGCCTGTTGCCGCCGACATCCGGCGAGGTCGCAATTGACGGTGTCTCGATGACCGATCGCAAACAGGCTGGCGCGCGGCGCATCTTGCGCAAACGGATCCAGATGATCTTTCAAGATCCATATGCGAGCCTCAATCCGCGTTTTCGGGTGGATGCGATCATCGCCGAGCCGATCCGCGCTTTCGATCTGATCCAGAGCGAGCGCGATATTCGTGCGCGCGTCGGCGAATTGCTGCGGCTGGTCGGGTTGCATCCCGATGACGGCATCAAATTTCCGCATCAGTTTTCCGGGGGACAGCGCCAGCGCATCGCGATCGCCCGCGCGCTCGCATCGGAAGCCGAGTTCATCGTCTGCGACGAGCCGACCTCCGCGCTGGACGTCTCGGTGCAAGCGCAAATCTTGAATCTGATGCGCGATCTGCAAGATAAATTCGGGCTGACATATCTGTTCATCAGCCACAATCTTGCGGTGGTGCGTCACATGGCGACGCGGATCGGCGTGATGTATCTCGGCCGCATCGTCGAGATCGCCGACAGCCGCGAGTTGTTTGAGCATCCGCGCATGCCCTACACAAAGATGCTGCTCGGCGCGGTGCCCGATCTGGCGATGTCCGGTCGCGCACGCATCGCGGTGAAGGGTGAAATCCCGAACCCGATCGATCCGCCGACGGGATGCGCGTTTCATCCGCGCTGCCCGGAGGTGTTCGATCGCTGCCGCGTCGAGGTGCCGGCTTTGATCGACGGCGTCGCGTGCCATGCGGTGAATGGGGGATGAGGACGCACGGGTCATGCCGGAGCGCAGGCGGTCCTTGCCGCATGCGAATTTGAAATCACGGAATCCAGGATATCTTTAGGCGCGATGAACCTTGCTGGGATTCCGGGTTCGCGGTTTGTCGAATGCGCCGACAGCACGCGCCCCGGAATGACGAACATGGATCCAATTTTCAAACAGCCCGGCGCGAGCACTTGCTCGTCGCCAATGTCATTGAGATACGATCTTGTGCAGATACACGTCCGCCTTCTCGCGGCGCTATGCGCCCGAGGGATGCTGCATTCCCGCCCTCACAATTGAGAGGGCGTGCGGAACGCCGGGTGCCCGATGCACCCTTGGCCCGGAC
>JAYUEY010000077.1:0-13867 GCA_043739005.1 Tardiphaga sp. | reverse complement strand
GTCGATCGCCGACATCGAAAAGAGCATTGCGGATTTCGGCAAGCGCGCGCGCGACGGCCAGCTCAAGATCGACGAGATGCAGGGCGGCACTTTCACGATCACCAATGGCGGCATCTATGGCTCACTGATGTCGACGCCGATCCTTAATGCGCCGCAGTCGGCGATCCTTGGGATGCACAAGATTCAGGAGCGCCCGATCGCGATCAACGGCAAGGTCGAAATTCGCCCGATGATGTATCTCGCGCTCTCATATGACCACCGCGTCATTGACGGCAAGGAAGCCGTGACGTTCTTGGTGCGCGTGAAAGAATCGCTGGAAGACCCCGCGCGGCTCGTGCTGGATTTGTGATGAGGCTGCCGCATGCCTACGATTGCGATCATCGCGGGTGTGAGGCTCATGATCTATCCGAAGGATCATTTGCCGCCACATCTGCATGCGCGCTTCGCGGAATTTGAAGTGCTGATCTCGATCCTGACGGGCGACGTTCTGGAAGGATCAATGCCGAAGGCGAAGCTGCGAGACGTGCAGGCGTGGCTAGCGGCAAATCGTGAGCATGTCGCTTATGTTTGGCAGGAAGTGCGCGCGTTGCGCTACACCGGAGGGAGGATCGATCAATGACGTACCGTATCGCCCAAGTTTCCGTCGCGCGGTACCCGGTGCTCAACGTCACATTCACCGATGGTTTGTCGGGTGAGTATGACCTGTCAGAGATGATCGCCGATGGCCTGATCTTCGAGCCGTTGCGCGATCCAGCTTATTTCGCGCAGGTCGCCGTTGCCCCTTACGGCCAATCGTTCGGTTGGAATTTGCAGGACGAGGGCCATGAGATCGACTTTTGCCCAGACACCACGCGAATCCAGATCGAAGACCAAAAGGTGGCTGAACTTGCGGATCATTACCGTGCGAGCAGGTCAGCCGCCGAATGAAACTGGGGCATTTATAACGTTATGACCGACTTAGTCGTTATCATCACCGGCGGAAGCCGCGGTATTGGTCGCGCCACGGCGCTCAAAGCCGCCAAGCGTGGCTTTCGTGTCGTCGTCGGCTATGCCAGCAATGAGGCGGCTGCGAACGAGGTCGTCACGCAGATCGAGGCCAGCAATGGCAAGGCGATCGCGGTGAAATGCGACGTCGGCAGCGAGCAAGACATTCTCGCATTTTTCAAGGCCGCCGATGGCTTCGGAACGCTCGGCGCTCTAGTCAACAATGCCGGCATCGTCGGACCGTCTTTGCGCGTCGATGAAATGTCGGCCGAGCGTATCGCGCGGATGATGGCGGTGAATGTCACCGGCAGCATCCTGTGCGCCCGCGAGGCTGTGAGGCGGCTCTCGACAAAACATGGCGGGGCCGGCGGCGTCATCATCAACCTGTCGTCGGTCGCGGCCAAGCTCGGCTCACCGAACACCTATGTCGATTATGCCGCGTCGAAAGGCGCGATCGACAGTTTCACCATCGGGCTCGGCCATGAGGTTGCCAATGAAGGCATCCGCGTCGCCGGCATTCGGCCCGGCTTAATCGATACGGACATTCATGCGTCGGGCGGCGAACCCGATCGCGCGCATCGTCTGGCGCACAACGTGCCCATGAAGCGCGTCGGCACCGCGGATGAAATTGCTAACGCTATCGTCTGGCTGATGTCGGACGAGGCGTCTTATGTCACGTCGGCGATTCTCGATGTCTCGGGCGGACGCTGACAGCACATCGTTTCACTGAATGACAGGACTGCACCACATGGCTTCCTACGACCTCGTCGTTATCGGCACCGGCCCCGGCGGATATGTCTGCGCGATCCGCGCGGCGCAGCTCGGCATGAAAGTCGCCGTCATCGAGAAGAACCCCACTTTCGGCGGCACCTGTCTTAACGTCGGCTGCATGCCGTCCAAGGCTCTTCTTTATGCATCGGAAATGTTCGAGGAGGCCGGGCATGCCTTCGCCAAGATGGGCGTCATCGTAAACACGCCGACGCTCGATCTGCAGGCTATGATGAATTTCAAACAGCAGGGCATCGACGGCAATGTGAAGGGCGTCGAGTTTCTTCTCAAGAAGAACAAGATCGACGCGATCATCGGCACCGGCCACGTGCTCGGCACCGGCAAGGTCGAAGTCAAATCCGCCGACGGCAAGACGCAGACCGTCGAGACCAAGAACATCGTGATTGCGACCGGCTCGGCCGTCGCGCAGCTCAAGGGCATCACGATCGACGAGAAGCGCATCGTGTCGTCCACGGGTGCGATCGCGCTCGACAAGGTGCCGGGCAAGCTGCTGATCATTGGCGCCGGAGTGATCGGGCTTGAACTCGGCTCGGTGTGGAAGCGCCTCGGGGCGGACGTGATCGTCGTCGAATATCTCGACCGCATCCTGCCGGGCATGGATGGCGAGGTCGCCAAGCAATTCCAGCGCATCCTCGAAAAGCAGGGCTTTAAATTCCAGCTCAGCCACAAGGTCTCGAGCGTCGACACATCCGGCGCGAGGCTGAAAATTCAAGTCGAGCCGTCCAAGGGTGACGGCAAGGCCGAGACGCTGGAGGCCGATGTCGTGCTCGTCGCCACCGGCCGTATTCCTTACACCGCCGAACTTGGCCTCAAGGAGGCCGGCATCGATCTGGATGAGCGCGGCCGCATCAAGACCGACAAACATTTTGCGACCAGCGTGACCGGCGTCTACGCGATCGGTGACGTCATCGTCGGGCCGATGCTCGCGCACAAGGCGGAAGACGAAGGCGTCGCCTGCGCGGAAATTCTTGCTGGCCAAGCTGGCCATGTCAATTACGACGTGATTCCGGGCGTGGTCTATACGACGCCGGAAGTCGCCTCGCTCGGCAAGACGGAAGAAGAGTTGAAAGAGGCTGGCATCGCCTACAACGCCGGTAAATTCCCCTTCACCGCCAACGGTCGCTCCAAGGTCAACCAGACCACCGATGGTTTCGTCAAAATTCTGGCGGATGCCAAGACCGACCGCGTGCTCGGTGTCCACATCGTCGGCCGCGAAGCCGGCGAGCTGATCCACGAGGCAGCGGTGCTGATGGAATTCGGCGGCTCTGCGGAAGACCTCGCGCGCACCTGCCACGCGCATCCGACGCGTTCGGAAGCCGTCAAGGAAGCTGCGATGGCGGTGGCCAAGCGTGCTATCCATATGTAGCTGACGCCTGGCGCGGTGCCCGGCAAAGCGAGGTTCTTGCCATGCGCCGTCTGGCTCAACCGCTTTGGGTGCTGCTCGCCCTGATCTTTTTGGCCGAAGCCTGGCTATGGGATCATCTTGAGCCGGTCGTTGCGCGCGTCGTGTCGTGGATTCCGCTGCGCGCGCTCAAAGCATGGCTGGCGGTACGGATCAAAACCATGTCGCCACCGCTGACGCTGGTGGTCTTCGTTGTGCCATTTATCTTGCTGTTTCCGCTCAAGATCCTCGGCGTCTGGTTGCTGGCGCATCATCACTGGCTGGGTGCAATCGCCGTGATTGGCTTTGGCAAATTGCTCGGCGTCGGGGTCGTGGCGTTCATCTTCGATGTGACGCGGCCGAAGCTATTACAGATGCATTGGTTTCGTCGGGTCTATGACTGGGTGATGCGGGCGCGGAGCTGGGCGCAGGACATTACTGCGCCGGCTCTGGCCCAGCTTCGCCGCGTCGCAGCAACGTTTCGCGCGCGATCGTCGCCGCGATATCTGCGCATGGTCTCGCGCATTCGCCGTCGCATGCACTCGGCGAAATAGATTCTGCGCAAAGAGCGTCTGCCATGACACGCAAGCATCATATCAAGACCCCCGTTCTCGACATCGCCTATCGCGAGACCGGCCCGGCTAACGGCCCGGCGGTCGTGCTGCTGCACGGTTTTCCCTACAGCGCGCATTGTTACGACGACGTTGCGCCGATCATTGCTGCAAAGGGTCTGCGCGTCATCGTGCCGGATCTGCGTGGCTATGGCGGCACGCGCTTTTTGTCCGACGACACGCTGCGCTCGGGCGAGCAGGCCGCGCTCGGCAAAGACTTGCTCGATCTGCTTGATGCTTTGAACATTGAGCGTGCCGTGCTCGGCGGGTACGACTGGGGCGGGCGCGCGGCCTGTATCGTTGCAGCGTTGTGGCCGGAGCGCGTGCGCAGCCTCGTGACCGGCAACGGCTACAACATCCAGAACATCGCGGCCTCAGCGACGCCCGCTAATCCCGTTCAGGAAATGCGGCTCTGGTACCAATATTATTTTCATCTCGAACGTGGTCACAACGGACTCGCAGCGAACCGATATGAGTTTTGCAAGCTGCTCTGGACACAGTGGTCGCCGACATGGGCCTTCGATGAGCCGACCTATGCGCAGTCAGCCAAGGCGTTCGAGAACGTCGACTTCGTCGATGTCGTGATCCATTCTTATCGCCATCGCTTCGGCCGCGTCGCCGGCGATCCGGCGTTTGCCGACATCGAGGCGAGCCTGGCGCATCAACCCGTCATCGGCGTGCCGACGATCAGTCTGCAGGGCGTGGATGACGGCGTGAACGTTGCGGCGAGTTCTGAAGGTCACGCCAAGCACTTCAGCGGACCCTATGAGCGTCGGGTGCTTGCCGGCGTCGGCCACAATCCGCCGCAAGAAGCGCCGCAAGCGTTTGCCGACGCGGTATTGGAATTGTGCGGGACGTAGAATTCGTCAGTGCGAGCCAAAATAAAGCCAATGGAGCGGCTTCATTCGAAGCGAAGCAATCCAGAAAGCCACACAGGAAGATGGGATTGCTTATTCGGCGTGGTCCTCGCATTGCGAGACCCAACGCCTCTTCGCAATGACGCATCTCTCACATCAAATGCACGGCGTGCGGCGCGAACAGGCCGATCAACGTAAAGACGATGCCGGCCAGCGCCAGCGCGCCAGACACATAGGCCAGCAAGATCATTCCGGTGATGATCGTCGCTGACGCCAATACGATACCGATCTGGAATGCGGCGGAGGCAACTTCATAATGATGATACTTCGCCAATGACGTGTCACGCTGCTCCTCGGCCTTCTTGGCGCGTTCTGCCAATTGATCCTGGCCTTCGCCCGTCGCCGGCTCCGAACGATAGCGTTCGGCGGTCTTCTTCCAGTCGTCGATCTGCTTTTGCAGCGCCGCCTTGGCGGCGTCGTCGCCCATCAGACCGAGGCTCAATCGCGCTTGATCCGACGTCGTCTGCACCACGGTGCGGCGGATGCTCTTGGCCTGAAAGAATGCCCAGAGGTTCGAGGCTTCGACGTTCTTGCTGATCGATTCGGTCTGCGCGCCCTTGCCGAGGGTTTCGGACAGCGCCAGAAACAGCGCGATCACGGCGATCAGCAGCGCGATCTTCTTGTTCTCGCCGGAGGCATGTTCGGCATGCTCCGCGTGTTCCATGCTCTCATGCGCGCTCATTGTCTCAATCTCCCCTGCAAATCCTGCGCGAGCATTGTCGCAAGCGATCACGGCATGCAAGTGAAACGATGGTGACACGGCAGTGCCCGGAGCAACTACGCCCTCGGATGCGCGGTCCGATAGACCTCGAACAGCCGCTCGGTATCGATCCCGGTATAGATCTGCGTCGTCGATAATGACGCATGGCCGAGCAATTCCTGAATCGCGCGCAGATCGCCGCCGCGCGTCAGCAGATGCGTCGCGAAAGAGTGCCGCAGCGCATGCGGCGTGGCGCTGTCCGGCAGGCCCAGCGCGCCGCGCAGCCGCTCCATCGTCAGTTGGATGATGCGCGGCGAGAGCGGCCCGCCGCGCGCGCCGACAAATACGGGTCCGTCCGCCGGCAGCGCATGCGGGCATTGCGCGATGTAATCCGCAACGGCTTGCAAGACGCTCTGCAGCACCGGCACCATCCGCGTCTTGTTGCCCTTGCCGGTGACCACTAGCACGTCGCCCTTGCCGGGCACCGGGACGTCGCGGCGTTTGAGGCCCAAGGCTTCGGAGATACGCAGGCCTGAGCCATATAAGAGTGCCATCACGGCGGCATCGCGCGCCCAGATCCAGGGATCACGATTTTCGCCAACGCGTGAATCGGGATCGACGACCTGCTTTGCAGCAGCCATCTGCAACGGCTTGGGAAGGCTCTTGCCGATTTTTGGCGCGCGAATCGCGGACAAGGCACCGAGCTTGCCGACGCCTTCACGTTCGAGAAACTTGCCGAACGACCGCAAGCCCGCCAGCGCGCGCGCCAATGAACGTCCGGCGACATCGTCTGCCCGCCGCGCCGCCATGAAAGACCGAATATCGGTGGCTTCGAGTTTTGCGAATTGCGCCAGCGTCACGCGGGCACCCCAGTGGTGGCTGAGAAACATCAGGAATTGTCGCAAGTCGCGGGCATAGGCTTCGAGTGTCTTGGGCGACAGCCGCCGCTCGGTCCGCAGATGCGCCAGCCAGCGCGTCATCTGCAATGACATTGATTCGTCGGCGCAGATGAGGTCGATGGGTGGTGGCGTGGTCATGTGATGCTCGTCGGGTTGGTGGGACGATAACACATGGGGTTGGTGAAGCAGGGGTTAAGAGGAGTTTGTCATTCCGGGCGCGGGTCCGAGGCAGAATTGACGTCAGTCAATTGGGCGAAGGACATGCGAGCCCCGGAATCCATAACCCCTGCAGGGCCTATGGATTCCGGGCCTGCGCCACTCTTCGTCGGCTTTGCCGACTATAAGATGGCGCATCCCGGAATGATGAGTGAACGTCGCCACTGGCCGCGCCCGTCCCGGCAGCATAAATGACCCATCCGTTCCCAGAGACTCCGCGTGACCGATTCGCCCAACCTCTTTGCCGACGAACCGAGCGCCGCGACGGATTTCGTCGATGTGCTGGTGCCGGTTGCGCTGAATCAGACCTATTCCTATCGCGTACCGCGCGGGATGGTGTTGAAGCCCGGCGATCTCGTCTCGGTGCCATTGGGGCCGCGCGACGTCATGGGCGTGGTGTGGGCGGACAATGCCCAACCGGAGCCCCGGCTGCATAACCGTCTCAAGGATGTCGGCGAGAAGCTCGACGTGCCGCCACTGCGCGACGAACTCCGCAAGCTCGTCGATTGGGTCGCGACTTACACATTGTCGGCGCGCGGCATGGTGCTGCGGATGTCGCTGCGGATGGGCTGGGATCTCGGTCCCGAGCGGGTGCGGGCCGGCGTGCGGCTGGTCGGCGAACCGCCGAAACGCATGACCCCGGCGCGACGGCGGCTCATCGACATTCTCTCGGACGGTTTGCTGCACGGCAAATCCGATGTCGCGCGCGAAGCGGGCGTCAGTACCGGCGTGATCGACGGGCTCGTCGATGAAGGCACTTTAACTACGGAGCCGATGCCGCGCGATCTTGCCGCCGCGCAGGCCGACCCGGATTGGGCGGTGTCGGACTTCTCGATCGAGCAGGAACGCGCGGCGGCGGCGTTGCGGACGCTGGCGACGTCGGGCGACTTCAATGTGGCGCTTCTGGATGGCGTAACGGGGTCCGGCAAGACAGAGGTCTATTTTGAGGCGGTCGCCGAGACCATCAAGCGCGGCGAACAGGTGTTGATCCTGATGCCGGAGATCGCGCTGACCGGACAGTTTCTCGATCGCTTCGCATTGCGCTTCGGCGTCCGGCCGCTGGAATGGCATTCCGAACTGACGCCGCGCACCCGCGCACGGAACTGGGCGGCGGTCGCGGCTGGCTCCGCGCAGGTCATCGTCGGCGCGCGATCGGCATTGTTTCTGCCTTACTCCAAATTGGGCCTCATCATTGTCGATGAAGAGCATGACCAAGCCTACAAGCAGGACGAAGGCGCGCATTATCACGCGCGGGACATGGCCGTGGTCCGCGCGAGCATTGCGAAGATCCCGGTGATCCTCGCTTCGGCGACGCCGTCGGTCGAATCCGAAGTGAATGCGAGAAAAGGCCGCTATCAGCGCGTCGCACTTCCGTCGCGCTTCGGCGGCCAGCACATGCCGCAGATCGAGGCGATCGATTTGCGTCGCGAAGGCCCGATGCGCGGGCGATTCATCTCGCCGCGTCTGGCGGAAAATATCCAGATCGCGATCGAGAAGAAAGAACAGGCGCTGCTGTTTCTCAACCGGCGCGGCTATGCGCCGCTGACATTATGTCGGGGCTGCGGGCACCGCTTCTCCTGCAATATCTGCGATGCATGGCTGGTCGATCATCGGTTTCGCCAGCGCCTCGTCTGCCATCATTGCGGCTTCTCGATTCCGCGTCCGCATCTATGCCCGCATTGCGGGCTCGAAGAGTCGTTGGTTGCGGTCGGGCCCGGCGTCGAGCGCTTGCAGGAAGAAGCGACGTCGCTGTTTCCTGGTGCGCGGACGATGGTGCTGTCGAGCGATCTGATTACATCGATCGAGACCATGCGCAGCGAATTGAACGAGATCGCGGAGGGCCGCGTCGATGTCATCATCGGCACGCAACTCGTCGCCAAGGGCCACAACTTTCCACGCCTCAATCTAGTCGGCGTCATCGATGCCGATTTAGGCCTCGGCAATGGCGATCCGCGCGCGGCGGAGCGAACGTTTCAACTGCTCAATCAGGTCATCGGCCGCGCCGGGCGCGAGCAGGGTCGCGGTGTCGGCTATCTGCAGACGCATCAGCCAGAGCATCCGGTCATGAAGGCGCTGATCGCTTCGGATCGCGAGGCGTTCTACGACAGCGAAATCGAAGCGCGCGAGCGTGCCGGCTATCCGCCATTCGGACGGCTGGCGAGCCTGATTATTTCCGCCGGCGATCGGCCGACGGCGGAAGGGTTCGCGCGAAAACTCGCAGCTATCTCGCCGATGGACGAGCGCGTGAAGGTGCTCGGCCCGGCCGAAGCGCCGCTCGCGGTCATCAAGGGCCGCTATCGCTTTCGGTTACTGGTGAAATCCGCGCGCGGCTTCGACCTGTCCGGCTATCTCCGCGACTGGATGGACATCGCGCCGAAGACCAAGGGCAATCTCAAGCTCGAAATCGACGTCGATCCGCAGAGCTTTTTGTAAGTCGCGTCCGCAAAAAAAAGCCTGCCGTCGCGGGGGCGTGCGATGGCAGGCTCTTTTCACTCAAACGCAACGCTTACGAAAAAGCGCGGACGTGGACGATCACATCACCTCGGCGACGACACGGCCGACGCCGCGGCTGGTCAGCCCGATGGCGGCGGCAGCGCCCTTCGAAAGGTCGAGCACGCGGCCGCGAATGAACGGTCCACGGTCATTGATCGTAACGACGACGCTGCGGTCGCCATGGGTGACGCGCAACCGGGTGCCGAACGGCAGGCTGCGGTGGGCAGCAGTCATCGCGCCCTGATTAAAGCGCTGGCCGGACGCAGTCTTGCTGCCTGACTCATTGCCGTAGAACGAAGCCATGCCGGAAAAACCGCGACCGCCGGTCGATGACGGGATCGACGCATTGGCGTTCAGCAACTGGCTGTTGCCGGCCTGGTGGTGATGATGGTGCCGGACATGGTGATGATGGTGATGGCCGCGGTGATGCCGGGATTTCGCTGACGCTTCGGAGATGCTCCCCCAAAGCAGCAATCCAGCGGCGACCAAGGCCACGGTC
The DNA here is from genome assembly GCA_043739005.1 of Tardiphaga sp. Taxonomy (GTDB): domain Bacteria; phylum Pseudomonadota; class Alphaproteobacteria; order Rhizobiales; family Xanthobacteraceae; genus Tardiphaga. The sequence goes on along the minus strand of JAYUEY010000077.1, from coordinate 4,378 downwards.
GTGCGCGCGGGTGTCAAAATTCCGAGCGTCGATGTTTCGTTGTTCAGCATAATTCGTCGTCCCTTAAATAGTAATGGCCGCTTCTGCGACAGTGGAACCCCCGGTCCCGTGATAGCCGCACCGTTGACGACCCAATGCGGCGTAAAAGCGGCAGGCAATTCGTTCCAGCTTCCGTTGAAATATCTTGTGATGCATTGCAAAATAGGCTGACAGTGCTCGTTAACAAATTATTAACGAATTTGATTACTGTCGAATACTTAGATTGACTGCTGTTCCAAGTCGATCACGCGCATGGCTAGCATTCGCCAAGTAATTGGCGGCTCGCAGGTGTGATAAAGCTGAAATGAAAAGCGGGGATCGGCAGGCGCTGATGGTTCCGGTTTGTCTTGTCAGCGCAAACAGGCCTCGATCCGCTTGTCCCGCGACAGAGCAGCACCACGCGCTTCGTCATGTTGCGCCTGCGCGCGGGCCATGTTAGCAAGGCCGCGATTTTGACGGGCTGGTTTTGACCGGCGCGGACCCCAAATCGAAGTCCCGCTTGAATTCCAAGGGCTTGCGTCGCCAGAGCGACGGCCTCCTCCTTGCGGATTTGACAGCTTGAAGAGCGCATAAGTGGCAGTAGAAGATCCGTCGGTTTCTGGAGTATCGGGCCGTTATGCAACGGCTTTGTTTGAGCTCGCGCGTGACGAGAAGTCCGTCGATGCCGTGAAGGCCGATCTGGCGCGCTTTAGCGCCATGCTCGCTGACAGTCCTGACCTGACGCGGCTGGTCCGAAGCCCGGTGTTTTCCGCCGAGATGCAGTCCAAGGCGCTCGTCGCCGTTCTGGAAAAGGCTGAAATTTCCGGCATCGCTGCGAAATTCCTAAAAGTCCTCACCGCCAATCGCCGGCTGTTCGCCGTGACCGACGTGATCCGCGCCTACAGCGCGCTGGTCGCAAAGTTTAAGGGTGAGGCCACGGCCGACGTCACCGTCGCCGAAGCGCTCAGCGATAAGAATCTCGACGCTCTGAAGACCGCGCTGAAATCAGTGACGGGCAAGGACGTTGCGCTCAACGTGAAGATCGATCCGTCCATCATCGGCGGGCTTGTCGTCAAGATCGGCAGCCGCATGGTGGATAGCTCGCTTCGCACCAAACTCAACTCGATCAAGCACGCGATGAAAGAGGCAGGCTGATGGACATCCGCGCCGCGGAAATTTCCGCGATCCTCAAGGACCAAATCAAGAATTTTGGCCAAGAGGCTGAAGTCACCGAAGTCGGACAGGTCTTGTCCGTCGGCGACGGTATCGCTCGCATTTACGGCCTCGACAACGTCCAGGCCGGCGAGATGGTCGAATTCGAAAACGGCACGCGCGGCATGGCGCTGAATCTCGAAACCGACAATGTCGGTATCGTTATTTTCGGCGCCGACCGCGAGATCAAGGAAGGCCAGACAGTCAAGCGCACGCGCGCGATTGTGGATACCCCGGTCGGCAAGGGTCTGCTCGGTCGCGTCGTTGACGCGCTGGGCAATCCGATCGACGGCAAGGGTCCGATTCAGTCCGACAAGCGCATGCGCGTCGACGTGAAAGCGCCCGGCATCATCCCGCGCAAATCGGTGAACGAGCCGATGGCGACAGGCCTCAAGGCGATCGACGCTTTGATCCCGGTCGGCCGTGGCCAGCGCGAGCTGATCATCGGTGACCGCCAGACCGGCAAGACCGCGATCGCGCTCGACACCATCCTGAACCAGAAGTCGCTGAACGCGCAGCCGGACGAGAGCAAGAAGCTGTATTGCGTTTACGTCGCGATCGGCCAGAAGCGTTCGACCGTTGCGCAGTTCGTGAAGGTGCTCGAAGAGCAGGGCGCGCTGGAATATTCGATCGTCGTCGCCGCGACAGCGTCGGACCCTGCGCCGATGCAGTACATCGCGCCGTTCACCGGCTGCACGATGGGCGAGTACTTCCGCGATAATGGTATGCACGCCGTCATTATCTATGACGATCTGTCCAAGCAGGCCGTCGCCTATCGCCAGATGTCGCTGTTGTTGCGCCGTCCGCCGGGCCGCGAAGCCTATCCGGGCGACGTGTTCTATCTGCATTCCCGTCTGCTTGAGCGCGCCGCGAAGCTCAATGACTCGCAGGGCAACGGATCGTTGACGGCGCTGCCGATCATCGAAACCCAGGCCAACGACGTCTCGGCTTACATCCCGACCAATGTGATCTCGATCACCGATGGGCAAATCTTTTTGGAAACCGATCTGTTCTTCCAGGGTATCCGCCCGGCGGTGAACGTCGGCCTGTCGGTGTCGCGCGTCGGTTCTGCCGCGCAGACCAAGGCGATGAAGAAGGTCGCCGGCAAGATCAAGGGCGAGCTAGCGCAGTACCGCGAAATGGCGGCGTTTGCCCAGTTCGGCTCCGATCTCGATGCCTCGACGCAGCGTCTGCTCAATCGTGGGTCGCGCTTGACCGAACTCCTGAAGCAGCCGCAATTCTCGCCGCTGAAGATGGAAGAGCAGGTCGCCGTGATTTACGCCGGCGTCAACGGCTATCTCGACAAGCTACCGGTCGCCAAGGTGCGTTCGTTTGAAGATGGTCTGCTGTCGCTGCTGCGCGGCAAGAACGTCGACATTCTCAACGCCATTCGCGATAGCCGCGATCTCTCCGACGATACGGCTGCAAAGCTAAAGTCGGTGGTCGAAGGTTACGCGAAGACATTCGCGGCTTGATCTTTCTAACCTCTCCCGCTTGCGGGGGAGGTCGACCGGCCTAACCGGTCCGGTGGGGGCTTTTTATCGGGCCGTGGACGTCCCCCTCCCTAACCCTCCCTCGCAAACGGGAGAGGGGATAGGCCAGCGCAAGAGATTAAAACCGAGACCGACATGGCGTCACTGAAAGACATGCGCGTCCGCATCGCCTCGACCAAGGCGACGCAGAAGATCACCAAGGCCATGCAGATGGTCGCGGCCTCGAAGCTGCGCCGCGCGCAGACGGCGGCCGAAGCCGCGCGTCCCTATGCGGAGAAGATGGATGCCGTGATCGCGAACATCGCAGGCGCGATGACCGGCGGCGCGGGTCCGTTGCTGATGACCGGCACCGGCAATGACAAAGTTCATCTGCTTCTGGTTTGCACCGGCGAGCGCGGCCTCTCCGGCGCGTTCAACTCGTCGATCGTGCGTCTCGCTCGCGAGCGTGCGCTGGCGCTGATGAATCAGGGCAAAGAGGTCAAGTTCTTCTGTGTCGGTAAAAAGGGTTACGAGCAGCTACGCCGGACCTTCAGCAAGCAGATCATCGAGAATGTCGAGCTGCGCTCGGTTCGCCAGCTTGGCTTCGTCAATGCCGAGGACATCGCCGAGAAAGTCATCGCGCGTTTCAAGGCCGGCGAATTCGATGTCTGCACATTGTTCTATTCGCGCTTTAAATCGGTGATCGCGCAAATTCCGACTGCATTGCAGATCATTCCGCTGGTCGTTGAAGCGAAAGACGCGTCCAAGGCAGATGCAAAGACCGAGTCAGCCGCGACGCCCGCTTATGAGTATGAGCCAGCTGAGGACGAAATCCTCGATATGCTGCTGCCGCGCAATCTCGCGGTCCAGATTTTCCGCGCGCTGCTTGAAAACAACGCCTCGTTCTATGGCGCGCAGATGAGCGCGATGGATAATGCGACGCGCAATGCGGGCGACATGATCCGCAAGCAGACGCTGATCTATAACCGCACGCGGCAGGCGATGATTACCAAGGAGCTGATCGAAATCATCTCCGGCGCTGAAGCCCTTTAACAACAGAGGAACGGTCAGATGGCTTACGTTACCTCTGCAACGACGAAGGGTGGCCGCAACGGCCGCGCGATGCTCGATAATGGCGCGCTGGCGCTGGCGATGGCCGCTCCGAAAGAGATCGGCGGGGCCGGCGATGGCCACAACCCCGAACAACTGTTCGCGCTCGGTTATTCCGCGTGCTTTGGTCAGGCCATCCTCGTTCTCGCAAAGAAACATGGCCTTGACGGTCAGGCCGCGAAGGTCATTTGCGAGGTTACGCTCGATCAGCAGGACGGCGGCTTTGCGCTGTCGGCCGAACTAAAAGTCTCGATCCCTGGTGCCGACAAGGACAAGCTGACGGCGCTGGTCGAAGACGCTCACACGATTTGCCCCTATTCCAAGGCGACAAAGGGCAACATGCCCGTCAAGCTGACTGTTATCTAAACACGCGCGCATGATCTTGTCCGAAGACCGCAATTTACTTTTCGGGATCATGCGCAAACCGAATTCCGATTGAAGGAGAGAGTTCTCATGGCTAGCCCCGCCAACCAGACCGGCCGCATCACCCAGGTCATCGGTGCCGTCGTCGACGTGCAGTTCGAAGGCCATCTGCCCGCGATTTTGAACGCCATCGAAACCACCAA
>JAYUEY010000076.1:0-15905 GCA_043739005.1 Tardiphaga sp. | reverse complement strand
GAGTTCATCGACGAGGTGTGGCGCTGGAAACAACGCCTCGGCGGCTCGATGCGACAGGCGGGCTTATCGGCGGCGGGCTGTTTGTATTCGCTCGATCATTACGTCGAACGCCTCGCCGACGATCACGCCAATGCCAGCGCATTGGCGCGTGGGCTTGCGCAGATCGAGGGCATGATCGTGCAGCAGCCGCAGACCAATCTGGTGTTCTTCACGCCGGATCAGGCCGGCGTCAACGCCGCCGACATGGTGAAGGCCTTGCGCGCGAAAGGCGTGCTGCTGGCGACGATGGACGGCCGCATCCGGGCCTGCACGCATATCGACGTGACGGCCGATATGATCGCCGATGTGCTGGGGATGATCCGCGAAATCGTGCGCGGGGCGTGATAAATTCCAAAACCGTCATTGCCGGACAAGGTCGTTGTCATTCCGGGATGCGACATAAGTCGGCTTAGCCGGCGCATGGCGCAGGCCCGGAATCCATACTCTCTGCAGGGGTTATGGATTCCGGGCTCACGAGATCATTGCGACAGGCGCAAGCGCGCCAGTTCGCGCCGATCTCGCGCCCCGGAATGACGGACGACCGGCCCGCTCTAATTTTCCAACGCCTCATAGACGAGCTTCTTCAGCGTCTGCTGAATCCGCTGCCGCTGCGACGGCGTCTGCTGCATCAGCACGACGAACAAATCCAGTTTGCGATCGATGATGAAATAGCAGCCGCTGGCGCCGTCCCACTTCAACTCGCCGAGCGAACCCGGCGGCGGCGGCTTCGCGTTGCCCGCATCGGTGCGAACCGCAAGTCCTAATCCGAAGCCGAAGCCGTCGCCGGGGAAATACAGATAATCGCGCGCGACGCCTGAATCCTTGCCGACGTAATCGCGTGACATCGCCGCAAATGTCTCGGGCTTGAGATATTGCTTGCCGTCGAGCGCGCCGCCATTCAACAGCATCTGCGCGAAGCGCGCATAATCCTGCGACGTCGAGACCATGCCGCCGCCGCCGGATTCCCATTTCCGGAAAATATCCGGCTGGCTTTCAACGCCGACCTTGAAATCGGCATCGTCCGGCACGGGCTGCGCGATCAACTTGAATTTGTCTTTATCGGTGACGAAAAAACTGGTGCTCGTCATGCCGAGCGGCTTCAGCAGGCGGTCCTGCTCGAACTGCAACAACGATTTTCCAGATACAACCTCGATGACGCGGCCGAGAATGTCGGTTGAATGGCCGTAGTCCCACAGCGTACCTGGCTGTTCGGCAAGCGGCAGACGCGCGACGCGATCGGCAAATTCCGCGTTGTCGAAATCGCCGGCATAGATGTTCGCCGCGCCGTAGGCTTTACGCACAAGGCTGTCGCCATAGAAGCCGTAGGGAATGCCGGCGGTGTGCAGCATCAGATCCTGCACGGTGATCGGCCGCTTCAGCGGCGTGAACGACAACACCTTGTCGCCGGTGTCGGTTTTATCCTCAACGCCGACTTTCATGGTTGCGAAGGACGGAATGTAGGCCGAGACAGGATCGGACAGCGCGAGCTTGCCATCATCGACCAGTATCATTGCAGCGACCGAGGTGATCGCCTTGCTCATCGAATGCAGCCGGAAGATCGTGTCGGGCGTCATCGGTTCTTTGGTCGCAGGGTCGCGGACACCGAAGAACTTTGAATAGACGGGTTTGCCGTGCTGCTGGATCAAAACGATCGCGCCGGGAATTTTTTTGTCGGCGATTTCTTTTGTGAAGAACGCACCGATTTTGGCCAGTTTCTCCTGCGAGAATATCGCCCCGGCCGGAATGTCGAAGGTGCCTTCCGCATGCGCGCCGGTGGCGACAACAAGCGTAGCGAGCACAAGCACGACACGTTTGATCTGTTTCATCATGCCGCAAGTGTAGCGGGTCGCGACGAGATCGCCAGTCTCATTCCGGGCGCTGCGCAATCCTGCGCACGCGACCCGGAATCACTCTAAATGAAAGCCGATCAGGCCGCAGGTGCGCTGACGGTGACACCCTTTTCGGACATCAATGTCTGCAATTCGCCGGCCTGGAACATCTCGCGGATGATGTCGCAACCGCCGACGAATTCGCCCTTCACATAAAGCTGCGGGATCGTCGGCCAGTTCGAATAGGTCTTGATGCCGTCGCGCAGTTCAGCGGATTCGAGCACGTTGAGGCCCTTATAGCCGACGCCGACGTGATCGAGGATCTGCACGACCTGACCGGAAAAGCCGCATTGCGGAAACTGCGGCGTGCCCTTCATGAACAGCACGACGTCGTTGGATTCCACTTCGTTCTTGATGAATGTTTCGATGCTCATGTCGGTATCCTCTGGCCGCGCCGGCGGGAGCGCCCCCGCCTGATGATGACTGGCATATAATCTAACCGAATCCGTTTCGCATCCCAAGCCGTTTCGCATCCAAGCCGTTTCGTCTCCAAAGCCGTTTCGTGGGCAAACCTTTGGCGCACGCGGCATATGCGTCAGGATCATGTCCGTCAGGATGACGTGACCCGACGCGGCTGTGACAGTTTCTGTCCCGAACGACCCTCACAATCCTGGTTCGGCCTCCTATTTTAGGCCCAGCCTTGCCAGCGCGGGATTTCTCCAAGAAACGAAATCCACCGGGAACCCCTGCTTGCGCAACACGTTCTGCCCTGAACCGGAGACTTATGTGACGAGTTCATCTACAGCCGTGCCGATCGCCGCAGCCGACGCCGAGCCGCAAATCGGCCTGCGCGACCGTCTTATTGCGGCCTTTCGGACCGTCCGTGACGAGACCGAGCGCCGGGCCGCACCGTTATCGGCGGAGGATCAGCTCGTCCAGTCAATGCCGGATGCCAGCCCTGCAAAATGGCATCGCGCCCATGTGACCTGGTTCTGGGAGCAGTTTCTGCTTGTGGAGCATGCGCCGGGCTATACGCCGTTTCACCCCGATTACGCTTATCTGTTCAATTCCTACTACGTCTCGGCCGGGCCGCGCCATGCCCGCGCTCAGCGCGGCCACCTTACCCGCCCCGGTGCCGACGAGGTCACGACATATCGTCGCCACGTCGACAGCGAAGTGGTGAAGTTCTTCGAGACAGCCGACGACGCCAAGCTGGTATCTTTGGTGCCGCTGCTCGAAGTCGGCTTCAACCACGAGCAGCAGCATCAGGAATTGATGCTGACCGACATCCTGCACGCTTTCGCGCAGAATCCCATTCCGCCCGCTTACGATCCCGACTGGCGCTTTCCGGCGACATCGAAAAGCGGCGATGCAAATGTCATGCTCAACGAAGGCATTCACACGATCGGCCATGCCGGCGACAGCTTCCATTTCGACAATGAGAAGCCGACGCATCGCGCATTGGTGGGGCCGGTGAAGCTGTCACGCCATCTGGTCACCAATGCCGAGTGGCTTGGTTTCATGCAGGCCGGCGGCTATCGCGACGCGAAATTCTGGCTGATGGACGGCTTCGCCCAAGCCACCGCCGACGCATGGGAAGCTCCCGGCCACTGGCGCACGGTCAATGGCGAATGGCGCATCATTACATTGGCCGGCCTGCAGCCAATCGATCCAGCTGCGCCCGTCTGTCACGTCAGCTATTACGAGGCCGATGCATTCGCGCGATGGAGCGGCAAGCATCTGCCTACCGAGATGGAATGGGAAGTCGCGGCACGCGCCGGGCTTCTCAACGATGCCTTCGGTATCGTCTGGCAATGGACCCGCAGCTCATATTCGCCGTATCCCGGCTACCGGGCCATCGAAGGTGCGCTGGGGGAATATAACGGCAAGTTCATGGTCAATCAGTTGGTGTTGCGCGGCTCATCGCTGGCGACGCCGGACGACCACACCCGCGTCACCTATCGCAACTTTTTCTATCCACATCATCGCTGGCAATTCACCGGGCTGCGGCTCGCCGATTACAACACCTAACGGCGCGTATCGCGTTCGGAGACAGGTCCATGAATATCCACGTTCCCGCGTCGGCCGATGCCAATTCGGCGTCCGATCCATCCAACAGCTTTGCACATGATGCGCTGGCGGCGCTGTCGCAAAATCCGAAGCGTCTGTCGCCGAAGTATTTCTACGACGAAGCCGGCTCCGAGCTGTTCGAACAGATCACCGTGCTGCCGGAATATTACCCGACGCGCGTCGAGCTTTCGATTCTGCGCGAGCGCGCCACCGACATCCGCGCCTTCATTCCGAAGGGTGCGGCACTGGTCGAATTCGGCGCCGGTTCGACGACGAAAGTGCGCCTGCTGTTGGATGTCTGCGAATTCGCCTGTTACGTGCCGGTCGATATTTCCGGCGATTATCTGAATGCGCAGGCGATCGCGCTGCGCGGCGATTTCCCCGATCTCGCCGTGCATCCGGTGACGGCGGATTTCACCGCGCCGTTCGCATTGCCCGATGCTGTGAAGGACATGCCGAAGGTGGGCTTCTTTCCCGGCTCGACGCTCGGCAATTTCGAGCCGCATGAAGCAAGTGCGTTCCTGCGCAGCGCGCGCGAGATTCTCGGCAAGGGCGGGCAAATGCTGCTCGGCGTCGATCTGGAGAAGGACGAGCGGGTGTTATCCGCCGCCTACAACGACGCGGCTGGCGTGACCGCGAAATTCAATCTCAATGTTCTGGCGCGGATGAACCGCGAATTGAAGGGCAATTTCGATCTGGAGTGTTTCCGGCATCGCGCGATCTACAATCGCGAGCGGCATCGGATCGAGATGCATCTGATCGCACGCAAAGCGCAAACCGTCCGCGTCATGGGGCACAGTTTTACGTTCCGCGCGGGCGAAAGCATCCACACCGAATGCAGCTACAAATACAGCATCGATCGTTTTCGCGCGCTGGCCGCCGGATCGGGCTGGCGCGCGCAGCAATCATGGACCGACGGTGCCGGGATGTTTTCGGTTCACGCGCTGGTGGCAGAAAGCTAACGCACGCGCGTCAGGCTTCCGGAACACCGGTTTGCAGCGCCAGCGCGTGCAGCACGCCGCCCATTTGGCCTTGCAGCGACTGATACACGATCTGGTGTTGCTGGACGCGCGACTTGCCACGGAAGGATTCCGAGATCACGGTCGCCGCATAATGGTCGCCGTCGCCGGCGAGATCGCGGATCGTGACGGCGGCGTCGGGCAAGGCGGCCTTGATCATCGATTCGATATCCCGAGCATCCATCGGCATCCAAACATCTCCCAATTCGCGAATCGCGCCGCATTGCAAGGCACGCTCGACAAGTGAACCTAGCGCGAACGCCATGTGGCGTCACCCTTTGGTCTGCCATTCAGGCGAAATTCAAGCGGCAGGGATATGATCGTGTCGCTGGCGCGCAAAAGCCACCCGCCGGTCGCGGCCGGCGCGCATGTCGCAATCAGGGTTTCGAGCGTGCACCCGCCCCTTGCCGATTGTCTCGCGCTCCGGCAACAATCGAACAGTTTCAGTTCGAGGCCGCATGACCACGCTCACCGACACCACGATTGAGGCGCATGCCACGCCGAAAACGACCATGCGCAACATTGCGCTGGACCGCGCGCGGACATTCCTGACCATCGTGGTGCTGATCCATCATGCGGTGATCCCCTACACGTTCTTCGGCCATACCGACCCGAAGAACTGGATCGGCTTTGATGCCATCGTGCTCGCCAATGACTCCTACTTCATGGCGATGTTTTTCTTCCTGTCCGGCCTGTTTGTATGGCCGAGCCTCAGCCATCGCGCCGCATTCGCTTTCACCAAGGACCGCCTACTTCGACTCGGACTGCCCTTTGTGATCGGTGCGCTGACCGTCATTCCGCTCGCCTATTACGCCGTCGCGCCGCGCGAGGCCCATCCCGGCTTCGCTGCGTTCTGGTGGACGACGATCAGCAAAGGCCCGTGGCCGGCAGGTCCGATCTGGTTCACCTGGGTGTTGCTCGTCTTCGGCGTCATCGCCGGCATCGTCTATCGTCGGATCTCGCCGGATAGCGTCGCGCCGTTGAATCGGTTGTCGCAAACCGGATTCAGCAAACCCCTGACCTACTTCCTCGTTTTCGTTGCGGTGACGGCCATCATCTATGTGCCAGCGCGGCTGTATTTCGGCCCGTCGCAATGGTTCGCACTCGGCCCTATCGCCGTGCAGGCCAGCCGCATTCTTCTCTACGCGACCTACTTCGCATTCGGCATTGGCATCGGAGCCGCGCATTTTTCGACCGGGCTGCTTGGCGCGCAAGGCGCGCTGCCAAAGCAGTGGCTCGGCTGGATCGTCGCGGCGCTCATTCCCTATGTCGCGATGTGGGTGCTGATCTGGATCAAGCGTGGACCGCTCGGCAGTCCCGTCACGCCGCCGCAGTGGTATGAGTTCCTGTACGGCCTCGCCTTCGTGCTCTTCAGCGCGGCCATGCTGTTCGCGCTGTTGGCCTATTTCCTTCGGTTCAAAACGGCGGGCTGGAGCGTGCTCGATCCGTTGCAGCACGATGCCTACGGCATCTTCCTCGTGCATTACGTCTTCGTGCTGTGGATCCAGTATTATCTGTTCGATATCGACGTGCCTGCCATTGCCAAGGCGCTCATCGCATTCTTCGGAACGCTGGGATTAAGCTGGGCGACAAGTGCCCTTTTGCGCCAGATACCCGGCGCGAAACGTGTTCTCTAGATGATGTCATCGGCGGCAGGCGCGGGGCGCATCAAGGCGCTCGATCGCGCGCGGACGATCATCACGCTGCTGGTGCTGCTGCATCACTCGGTGTTGAATTTCACATATTTCGGCAACGGCGACACAGCGCGCTGGCTCGGCTTTGATCTGGTCGTGCTGTTCAACGACAGCTTCTTCATGGCCTGCATGTTTCTGGTCTCAGGATTGTTCGTCTGGAGTGAACTCGGCCGCAAGCGCCCGACACAATTCCTGCGCGACCGCGCCTGGCGGCTCGGCGTACCGTTTCTGGTTTCGATTTTCGTGCTGATGCCGATCGCTTATTACCCGACGTTTCTGCGCTATCACCTGCCGGGCACAACGGATTTCAGTTTCTTGCATTTCTGGTGGCACACGCTGACCATCGGGCCGTGGCCATCGGGCCCGGCATGGTTTTTGTGGGTGCTGCTGGCGCTCGATGCGTTCGCCGTTTTGTTATGGATCGCCGGGCCGCGCGTGACAGTGACGGCTGCGCGCGCCGTTGCGGCTTTGCGCAATCGCCCCGGCATCGCTGTTGCGGGATTTCTCGGGCTGACACTCGCCGCTTATGTGCCATTGCGGCTTGCGGTCGGCGATGCGGCGTGGCTGGCATTCGGCCCGATCCCAATTCAGACCAGTCGCATTCTTCTGTACGCATCGTCGTTTTTCGTCGGCGTCCTGCTCGGGACGACCGACCTGCGAACCGGACTGCTCGATGCGCGCGGGGCGTTCGCGCAAGGCTGGTTGCGATGGCTCGGCCTTGCAGTGCTCGGCTATGTCGGCATTCTTGCATTGATCTACGTCAAGCACGGCGTGTTGCCCGATCCCAACGCGCTGCCGGTCTGGTTCGAGGTCGCCTATAGTTTTGCATTTGCGATCTTCAGCGCTGCCATGGGGTCGACGTTGCTGGCGCTGGTGCTGCGATTTTCAGACGCGAGGCTGGCATGGCTCGATGCGCTGAGGCCGTCGGCCTATGGCATCTATGTTGTGCACTACATCTTCATCATCTGGCTGCAATACGCCGTCTACGATCTGGCGCTAGGGCCTCTTGCCAAATTCGCGATCGTGTTCGCGGGAACGCTGGCGGGAAGTTGGAGCGTCGTCGTGATCGCGCGGCGCGTGCCGGTCATCGCGCGGATGATTTAAGTTTGCGTCAGTTCTTCGCACCCATATAGGCCGGCAGCCAGCGTTCATGGGCGCTGCGTAAATGTTCGACATGAACGGCGCGCTCGCCTGCGACGGCGATGCTGTCGCCGCCGGTGAGGCCGACCTGCAGACAGGGCACCTCGACCGCGCGCAGCTTGGTCATCACGCCGAGCAGATCGTCTTGCTTCACCGTCACGATGTAACGCGCCTGATCCTCACCGAACCAATACGCATGCGGCAGCGTCGCAGCCGGGGCCGCATCGAGTGTCGCGCCGATATGACCGGCCATCGCCATCTCGGTCAGCGCGATCAACAACCCGCCATCGGAGATGTCGTGCACCGCCGTCGCGGTGCCCGCATGGATCATGCCGCGCACCACATCGCCGTTGCGTTTTTCGGCGTTCAGATCGACAGGCGGCGGCGCACCCTCTTCGCGCTGACAGATGTCGCGCAGGTATACCGACTGCCCGAGCCAGCCTTGGGTGTCGCCGATCACCAAGATCGCTTCGCCCTCGGCCTTGAACGCCAATGTCGCGGATTTGGTGAAATCAGCCAGCAGACCGACGCCACCGATCGATGGCGTCGGCAGAATGCCACGGCCGTTGGTCTCGTTGTAAAGCGAGACGTTGCCCGACACGATCGGGAAATCGAGCGCGATGCACGCTTCCGCGATGCCCTTCAGGCAACCGACGAACTGACCCATGATTTCCGGCCGCTCTGGATTGCCGAAATTCAGATTATCCGTGATCGCCAAGGGGCGACCGCCGACCGCCGTGATGTTGCGCCAAGCTTCGGCCACCGCCTGCTTGCCGCCTTCATAAGGGTCCGCTTCACAATAACGCGGCGTGACATCGCAGGTCATCGCCAGCCCCTTCGGGCCGTCTTCGATCCGCACCACCGCCGCATCGCCACCGGGGCGCTGCACGGTGTTGCCGCCGATGACGTGATCATATTGCTCCCACACCCAGCGCTTCGAACATAATTCCGGCGTCGCGATCATCTTCTCCAGCGTATCGGCAATGCTCATCGGTGTGGCGACATCGCGCGCATGGATGACAGGCAACAGCGGCGACGGCACATGCGGGCGATCATACAGCGGCGCCTGCGCTTCCAGCTCCTTGATCGGCAGATCGACCATGATATGTCCGCCGTGGCGGACGACGAAACGCTCGGTCGACGTGGTGTAGCCGACGATCGCGAAATCAAGGCCCCATTTGCGAAAGATCGCCTCGGCCTCTTTTTCTTTTTCGGGCTTCAGCACCATGAGCATGCGCTCTTGCGACTCCGACAGCATCATCTCATAGGCGCTCATGCCGGTTTCGCGCGTCGGCACTGCGTCGAGATTGAGATCGACGCCGAGATCGCCCTTCGCACCCATCTCGACGGCCGAACACGTCAAGCCCGCAGCGCCCATATCTTGAATTGCAACGACGCAATCCGCCGCCATGATTTCAAGGCACGCTTCGAGCAGCAGTTTTTCCGCGAAGGGATCGCCGACCTGCACGGTCGGGCGTTTCTCTGCCGAGTCATCATCGAATTCGGCCGACGCCATCGTCGCACCGTGGATGCCGTCGCGGCCCGTCTTGGAGCCGAGATAGACGATCGGCATATTCACGCCCGACGCCGCCGCATAGAAAATTTTATCCGCATCGGCGAGGCCGACTGCCATCGCATTGACGAGGATGTTGCCGTCATAACGCGAATGGAATCGCGTCTGCCCGCCCACCGTGGGCACGCCAAATGAATTGCCGTAGCCGCCGACGCCGGCCACGACGCCCGATACCAGATGCCGCGTTCGCGGATGCTCCGGCGCGCCGAAGCTCAAGGCATTGAGGCACGCAATTGGCCGCGCGCCCATTGTGAAGACGTCACGCAGAATGCCGCCGACGCCGGTCGTCGCCCCCTGATACGGCTCGATGTAACTCGGATGGTTATGGCTCTCCATCTTGAAGACCACCGCCTGCCCGTCGCCGATGTCGATGACACCGGCATTCTCGCCCGGCCCCTGAATGACCCACGGCGCTTTGGTCGGCAGACCCTTGAGATGGATGCGCGAGGATTTGTACGAGCAATGCTCGTTCCACATCGCCGAGAAAATGCCCAGTTCCGTAAAGCTCGGCACGCGCCCGATCAGAGCAAGGATGCGGCTATACTCATCCGGCTTGAGGCCATGGCTGGCGACGAGTTCGGGCGTGATCTCAGGCGTTGTATGGGGCTGGCTCATATCGCTCATGTCACTCAGTGCAATGAAAGGCCCTTTTAGGCAGATCGGGACGGCGGGAAAAGGGCTTTATGCCGGATGTCCCGGATGCCGTTGCGGACTGCCGTTTGCACTCCCATTCAGGATCGGATTTAAGACCTCAAAGATCTGTGAAGGAGCCCACCCGTGAATGCCGTCCCACCGCCCACAGCGAAACGCCATCGCCCGGACAAGGTCGTTGCCACTGAGGGCGAATTCGCCGGCTGGACCACCTGGAGCCGCGATTCCTTTGAAAGCAATAACGGCCCGTTCTGGCATAAAATCGAAGCCGATGGCCGCGTCCGTTGCGCGTTTCGCGTCGAGAAGAAGCATCTGAACGGCATGCGCAACGTCCATGGCGGCTGCTACATGACGTTCGCGGATTATTGCCTGTTCGCGATCGCCTCGCCGGTGCTGGAAGGACCAGGTGTGACGATCGCGTTTGCCTGCGAATTTCTCGATGCCGCAAAAGAAGGCGAGTTGATCGAATGCGCGGGCGAGATGACCCGCGTCGGCGGCTCGCTGATCTTTCTGCGCGGCATTTTGAAATCCGGCGAGCGATCTTTGTTTACGTTCTCGGGCACGATCAAACGGGTGAAGATGAAAATGCCGCCGATGGACGATCAGGCCGGCGGCGTTAGCGCGAGCAATCACTGAAGATCATATCGCGCGAGCAATTATCGACGTGAGCTTTCGCGGCCGTGCGCTTGCGCTATCTGGTGCGCGCGCCTAGCGGGGACTCTGAATTTTACAGCGTCGTGAGGATTACGGGCGTTTCAGAATATTGGACCACCCGCCTTCGCGGGTGGTGACGGACGTTGCTGAAACAACGATGTGCCCTACTTCACCTCAAGCAGCTTGCGATACTTGGCGACGTCGCGCGTGACGAGCGCCTGCAAAACCTCCGGCGTATGCTCGTCGGCTTCGGGCGCAACCGACGATAAAATCTTGAATCGCGCCTTTACCGGCTCGCTCTCGACCGCCGTCTTCGCCGCTGCATTCAGCCGCGCAATGATCTCCGGCGGCGTGCCCTTGGGCGCAAACAATCCGTTCCAGCCCTGCGCTTCGAATTCCGGCAATCCGGCTTCCGGCGACGTTGGCAGATCCGGCAATGTCGCAAGCCGCACGGTCGAACCGACTACGATACCCTTGACCAATTTGTCGTCGATCGCCTGCGAGACCGAGGCTGCCGCGTCACAGACGCCGTCGATCTGGCCACCGATCGCATCGGTCAGCGCCGGTGCCGCGCCGCGATAGCCGACCAGCGTGATGGTGATGCCGGCCGCCTGCTGGAAGCTCTTGCAGATCAGATAATTCGACGAGCCGACGCCGGCATGGCCGAGATTGACCTTGCCCGGATTGGCTTTGGCGTAAGCGATGAATTCTTGCAAATTCGCCGACGGGAAATCCTTGCGCAACGCGACGATGCCGAACGTCTTCGCCACCATGCCGATCGCCACGAAAGACTCCGGCGTGAAGGTGAGCTTCGGATAGATGGTGTAGGTCGCAGCACTGGTGCCCGCATTGCCGATCGCGATCGTATAGCCGTCCGCTGCGGCATGGGCGGCGCGCGTGAGCGCGGTCGATCCACCCGCACCGGCGATGTTCTCGATGATGATGGTCTGGCCGAGCGCGACTGCCATTTGTTCGGCAACCGCGCGCGCGATCACATCCGACGTGCCGCCAGCCGCGAAGGGCACAATCATCGTAATTGGATGGGTCGGATAGCCGCCTTGCGCGCCGGCGTCGGGGCTGACAAGCAGCAGCGTCATGAAAACACCTGCCAAAGCTCGTGCCATCATGGGCGTCGTCCCGGTGTGCGCGGCTGCCGCCTGTCTGTCAGTTCGGCTGCGGACGTCGAATGCGAAAGATACGATCCCAAAGCGTGCCGCCGGCAAAGCGACGACCGATCACGAAATACGCGATGATGATGGCGAACAGCAAAACCGCTGATCCGCCGTTCAGCGAGAAGCCACCTTTGGTCGTCTCGCCCGTAAATTTGGCGATCACCATTCCGACAACGAAAAAGACCGTGAAGAAATCGAGCATCCACGCCAGCACACGCTTCCAGGTCGCCGACGGCTGAGTTGCATTCAGCGGCGTCACGGTCTCGCCCAACTCTCGCACCGTTTCACTAAGCCGCGCGTTTTAGATGCGCGACGAGGCCCGCAAAGAGCCCCCGCCCATCGGTGCAGCCCATGATATCTTCGACGTGATTTTCCGGGTGCGGCATCATGCCAAGCACATTGCCGTGGTCGCTGACGATGCCGGCAATGCCACGCGCCGCACCGTTGATGTTGCTGTGATCGCCGATCGAACCATCGACCGCGCAATAGCGATAGAGCACGCGGCCGTCGCCTTCGAGCCGCTTGATGGTCTCCTCGTCGGCGGCGTAGTTGCCCTCGCCATGCGCGATCGGCACGCGGATCACCTGCCCGGCCGTGTAGCCTTGCGTGAACGGCGTGTCGGCACGCTCGACGCGCAGATGCACGTCATGGCAGAGAAATTTCAGCTTCGCATTGCGCATCAGCACGCCGGGCAGCAATCCGCTCTCACACAGAATCTGAAAGCCATTGCAGACGCCGAGCACAAGGCCGCCTTCGGCCGCAAATTTTCGCACCGCGTCCATGATGGGCGCACGCGCAGCGATCGCGCCACAGCGCAGATAATCGCCATAGGAAAACCCGCCGGGCACAACGACGAGGTCGGTACCTGCAGGCAATTGCGTCTCCGCATGCCAGACCATTTTCGGTTCATGACCGGAGGCCAGACGCAGCGCGCGCGCCATGTCGCGCTCACGGTTGATGCCGGGGAAAACGAGGATCGCGGATTTCACGTTAAAGCTGGCGCCTCATGAATTTCGAGCCGTTTCTCGATCCGCTCCAACTGCAGTTCGTGACGCCCGAGGACCCCGTAGATATTGTGAACGTCTTGGTGAAGCGAAATCAAATGACCACGAACGGCAGCGAGCTCAGATTTGATCTCACCCTGCTGAACTTTGATATCGCCTAAATCGCGTTGGATCGACTTCAAGATATCAAAGATTAAAGCTCCGTCGACGTCAGCCATGACACGCCTCGTTAACTCACAACTTCGATAGCATAATTCTCGATCACCGTGTTCGCCAACAGTCTGTCAGCGGCGTCCTTCAACGCCGCCTTGGCCTTCGCCATATCGCCACCGGCGATCTCGATGTCGAACACCTTGCCCTGCCGCACGCTGGCGACGCCATCGACGCCGAGCGACTTTAGCGCGCCTTCGATCGCCTTGCCCTGCGGATCGAGAATGCCGGTTTTCAATGTGACCGTGACACGCGCTTTCACATCGACTCCTCTAACACGAGCATGATCTGACCGGAAAACCGGTTCCCACTTTTCCGGATCATGCTCAGCTCTTGACCAGCACCGGGCCGGAACCCGCGGGTCGTTCGTTCTCCATCAGAATGCCGAGACGCTTGGCGACCTCCGTATAGGCCTCCAGAATTCCGCCGAGATCGCGACGGAAGCGATCCTTGTCGAGCTTCTCGTTCGACTTGATATCCCACAACCGGCACGAATCCGGCGAGATTTCGTCGGCGACGATGATCCGCATCATGTCGTTCTCGAACAGCCGGCCGCACTCCATCTTGAAGTCCACAAGACGGATGCCGATGCCCAAAAACAGCCCGGTGAGGAAATCGTTGACGCGAATCGCAAGCGCCATGATGTCGTCGATTTCCTGCGGCGTCGCCCAGCCGAACGCCGTAATGTGCTCCTCGGAGACCATTGGATCGTTGAGCTGGTCGTTCTTGTAATAGAACTCGATGATCGAGCGCGGCAGTTGCGTGCCTTCCTCGATCCCGAGACGCTCGGACAGCGAACCGGCGGCGACATTCCGCACCACGATTTCGAGCGGCACGATCTCGACCTCGCGAATCAACTGCTCGCGCATGTTGAGGCGGCGGATGAAATGCGTCGGCACGCCGATATCGTTCAGGTGCTGAAACAGGTATTCCGAGATTCGGTTGTTGAGGACACCCTTGCCCTCGATCACCTGATGCTTCTTGGCATTGAACGCGGTCGCGTCATCCTTGAAGTGCTGAATCAGCGTTCCCGGCTCCGGTCCTTCATAGAGAACTTTGCCTTTGCCTTCATAAATGCGACGCCGACGGCTCATTGGGATGTACCGTGTGTTGTTGAAATCCATGTGGATGGTGTGCTCCATAATAGAGTTCGACCCACGACGGAGCTGCCGTGACGGCCAGGGACGGGAAAGCAAGACGCGAAACAGAACAAGAACCGGACCTGGACGTAACCTAACCGATTGATCCGGCCAGCACAATCGACCCAACCGGCTTTTACCCAGTGCGCTCGCGAGCCAGACTGCGACCATGCGTCCGTTGCGGTCGTGAATGGCCTTCAATATCTAAGTTTTCCGCAGCCCGGTGCAATGCCGGGCCGCACCCATGAATACCGGCAGGATGTGACGATGAGCGGTTTGGACAAACGGCAGGAAGGTTTCGAGAAGAAATTCGCGCTCGACGAGGAGCAGAAGTTCAAGGCCGAGGCCCGCCGCAACAAGCTGCTGGGCCTGTGGGCTGCCGAATTGCTCGGCAAAAGCGCCGACGATGCCGCCGCCTATGCGAAGGAGGTCGTCGCCGCCGATTTCGAGGAAGCCGGCGATGGCGACGTGCTGCGCAAGGTCGTCGCCGATCTGGCGAGCAAGAATGTCACCGAACAGCAGGTTCGCGTGAAGATGGACGAGCTGATGGCCACCGCGATCATTCAGGTCAAGGCCGGAACGTAAAGATTGAATAGCGAGTGGCGAGCCGTGTTCGCCACTCGCTGTTGGCTCCTACTGCTCTTTAAACCCCAGCGCCTGTTCGTTGCCCGACGAGCCATAATATTTGAACGGCAAGAACTTGCCGGACATCGCGATTTTGACACGGTCGCCCTTTGCGTCCGGCAGCCGCTCCATCACCATATCGAAGTCGATCGCGGACATGATGCCGTCGCCGAACTCTTCCTCGATCAGTTGCTTCCAGGCCGGCGCATTGATGAGCACCAGCTCGTAGAACCGATACATCAGCGGATCGCTCGGCGGCATCGTCATGGTCTCACCGCGGTTCGGCACCTCGTTAAGCATTTTCTCTTCCATCGAAGACAGCCCGAACAGCTTCGCGGCGGCGGCCGCCATCGGCTTGGTCATCTTGTGATTGCCGAGCACCGCGCCCGTCACCATGACCGGCGACATGCCGCCGATGGTTTCGCAGATGTGCTTCCAGGTCCAGCCGTTCTCGCGCTTGATGTCGAGCAGCTTTTCGGTGAGGTCGGATCGGATCATGGTCGTGTCTCCTGCGGTGAGTGATTATTGCGCCGCTTGCGCGAAAAGCTCAGGGGCGTCGGGTGAAATTCGAACCAGCGGCACATTGCGCGGATCGTGGTTCGGCGTCGTCGCTGTAAATGTTTTGCTGCGCGTGACGAGGAAATCAATGATGTGATTGCGGAACGGGTAATACTGCGGATGCTTGTGCAAGTCGATACGGCCGCGTTCCTTCGGCAGCGGATTGTCGACAATCTCCGCGAGGACCGCGCCGGGGCCGTTGGTCATCAGGAAGATTTTATCCGCAAGATAGATGGCCTCGTCGACATCATGCGTAATCATGAAGGTGGTCTGGCCGGTTTCAAGACAGATGCGGCGCACCTCGTCCTGCAACGATCCGCGCGTCAGGGCATCCAATGCCGAGAACGGCTCGTCCATCAGCATGATCTTAGGCGTGATCGACAGCGCACGCGCGATGCCGACGCGCTGTTTCATACCGCCTGAGAGTTCAGACGGATGCTTGTGCTCGGAGCCGGTGAGCCCGACAAGATCGATGAACGTCTGCGCATGCGTTTTGATCTGCGCCGACGACCATTTCGGCCATTTCGAT
>JAYUEY010000075.1:0-3218 GCA_043739005.1 Tardiphaga sp. | reverse complement strand
TCGGTGTCTTCGGCAACCGCAATCGCCAATTCGCCGACGGTGATGTCCGCGTCATTGCCCGTCGCATGGGTGTGTCGGACGCCGATGCCGCGCAAGCGCAGAAAGCCGACCGGCACGGTGGAGAGCGCGCCGGACTGGCTCAGCATCGCGACATGACCCGAATTTTGAGGTGCCGCGCGATCCATGTCCATGAACATCGTCGAGAACGAGGCGATCGCGCCGGTGCCGAAATTGGCGAGGCCTTGCGAGTTCGGCCCGACGATCCGCATCCCCGCTCGATGCGCGGTCGCGACCATCGCGCGCTCTTTCGCCTTGCCTTCGATCGGATCGACTTCGCCGAAACCCGATGCCATCACGACAGCAATCTTCACGCCCGCTTTGGCGCAATCCTCGACCGCGCCGATGGCATTGTCGCCAGCGACTGCGATGATGACCATCTCCGGCGCTTCAGGTAAATCGCCGAGGCTCTTGTAGCAGGTGTGGCCCTGCACGTCGGGCCGCGACGGATTGATCGGAAAAATCTTGCCCGTGAAACCGAACTTGTCGAGGTAATGCACCGGGCGGCCGCCAACCTTATTCGGATTTTCGGACGCGCCGATGATGGCGACGGATTTCGGATCGAGGGCTGCGCGCAGGCGGCTCATGATGTTGTCCTTTGAAAGTATGGAATACGGCGGCCGGCGAAATCGCGAGTTCTGGCGATGACACGATCACCGATGGTGAGTGACGTGTCGCCATGCGCCATCATGCGAAAGCCCTCGGCGGCATCGACGAGCACGATCATGTACGGCACTTCGGCGCGGGTTTCCGGCGTCGCGGCGCGGTACACGAGCGAGGTTGCGTAGACGACGCCCTCGCCGCTTGCGTCCTGCGTCACCGGATCGCCCGCCCCGCAAGCCGCGCAGAAACTGCGCGCAAAATACTGGATGTGTCCGCAAGCTTTGCAGATCTGATAGGTGACGCGCTCGCTCATCGCACCCGCTCCAGAAACATCGAGACATGCGACGACAAGACGCCGCCGTCGCCGTGGATCAGCGCCATCGATGCATCGCGGACCTGACGATCGCCGGCGCGTCCGGTCATCTGCACATGCGTTTCGACAAGATGCGCCATCGCGCCGCCGACGCCGCAATGGCCGTAGCTCAACAACCCGCCATGCGTATTTAACGGCACCCTGCCGTCGCGATTAAAATGACCTGAGCGCACGAGGGCAGCCGCTTCGCCGCGCGCGGCCAGGCCGAGGTCTTCGAGCAGCATCGCGAGCGTGATGGTGAAGCTGTCATAGACCGCCGCATAATTCACATCCAAGATCGCGGTGCCGGACACTTGCATGGCGCGCGCGACCGCAATCGCCGCACCGAATTTATCGAGCGCAGGTGCCGCCGTCACATGCTGATGCGTATGCGCCTGCGCGGCGCCGCGTATCTTGATCGCAAATTCGTTCGTCGGTTCGCGGCTGACGATGAACGCCGCACCGCCATCCGACACCGGACAACAATCGAGCAGCTTCAGCGGCGTAGCGACTGGCTTCGAGGCCATCACATCAGCGACGCTGATCGGATCGCGAAATTGTGCGCCGGGATGCCGCGCCGCATTGGCACGCATCAGCACCGCGAACTCCGCGAAGTCCTCTTCGGTGACGCCGAATTCATGCATGTAGCGCGACGCGACGAGGCCGTAATAGGCAGGAATCGTCGGGCCGAGCGGTACTTCGTAAACCGGATGGCCGACTTGCGCCAACGCTTGAATCGAGGCGTCGCGGCTCTGGCCCGTCAGGCGATTTTCGCCGCCGACCACCAGCACATGTTTCGCGACACCCGCATCAACCAGTTGATGCGCCAGCATGGCCATCGCCATGCCCGTCGCGCCGCCGACCTGAATCGCATGCGCATAGGATGGCGCAAGACCGAAATGCTCGCAGAACACCGTCGCCAGCATGATGTGCGGCATCGTGGTCGAATAGCCGCAGAGAAAGCCGTCGATATCACCGCGCTTCAACCCGGCATCGGTGAGCGCTAATTCAGCTGCCGTGCTCATCAGATCAAGCGTCGATTGTCCGTCATGGCGACCGAATGCGGTGAGCCCGACGCCTGTAATGAAGCTCATCGCGCGATCATCCTCAATATGATTTCGGCAGGCCGAGAACCTTCTCGGCGATGAAGCTGAGAATGAGTTGCGGTGAAATCGGCGCGATGCGCGGGATCATCACCTCACGCAGATAGCGCTCGACGTGATATTCCTTCGCGTAGCCGAAGCCGCCATGCGTCATAATCGCTTGCTGGCACGCATCGAACCCCGCCTCGCCCGCGAGATATTTCGCAGCATTTGCCGCCGGGCCACATGGTAGGCCCTGATCGTATTGCCAGCCGGCCGACATCACCATCAGCCACGCCGCTTCAAGCTCCATCCAGTTTTTCGCCAGCGGATGCTGGATCGCCTGGTTCTTGCCGATCGGACGATTGAAGACGTTGCGCGCCTTTGCGTAGTCCGTCGCGCGCGCCAAGGCGACGCGGCCTAGACCGATTGCTTCGGCCGCGATCAAAATCCGCTCCGGATTCATGCCGTGCAAAATATATTCAAAGCCGCGTCCTTCTTCGCCGATGCGATCCTCGACCGGAATCTCGAAATCGTTGATGAACAACTCGTTCGAGTCGATCGCCTTGCGGCCCATCTTGGCGATCTCGCGCACGGAAATCTTGTTGCGATCAAGGTCCGTGTAAAACAGGCTCAGCCCGTGTGTCGGGTTCTTGACCTCGTCGAGCGGCGTCGTGCGCGCCAGCAGCAGGATTTTCTCCGCGACCTGCGCTGTGGAAATCCACACCTTCTGGCCGTTGACGATGTAGCGATCGCCTTTGAGGACCGCGCGGGTTTTTAATTGCGTGGTGTTTAAGCCCGTATTCGGCTCGGTGACGGCGAAGCAGGATTTCTCCGTGCCGTTGACGATGCCGGGCAGCATCCGCGCGCATTGCGCCTTGGTACCGAACACGACGACCGGATTGAGCCCGAACACGTTCATGTGGATCGCGGATGCGCCGGACATGCCGGCGCCGGATTCGGAAATCGCGCACATCATGATCGCGGCGTCGGTGATGCCGAGTCCGGAGCCGCCATACTCTTCGGGAATGCAGATGCCGAGCCAGCCAGCATCCGCAAACGCCTTGTGAAAGTCATGCGGAAAGCCGCCTTCGGTATCCTTCTTCAACCAATAGGCGTCATCG
>JAYUEY010000074.1:0-9389 GCA_043739005.1 Tardiphaga sp. | reverse complement strand
CAAATGCGGATCGTGCCGCATGATCTCGCGATCCTTGCAGGTGCCCGGCTCGGATTCGTCGGCATTGACGACGAGATAGCTCGGCCGTCCATCCGCATTGTCCTTCGGCATGAACGACCATTTCATGCCGGTCGGAAAACCCGCGCCGCCCCGGCCGCGCAGGCCGGAGGCTTTCATCTCGGTAACGATCCAGTCGCGGCCCTTGTCGATGATTGCCTTGGTGCCATCCCACGCGCCGCGACGGCGCGCGCCTTCGAGGCCCCAATCGTGCTGGCCGTAGAGGTTTCGGAAAATACGGTCCTTGTCGTCGAGCATGACTTCAGACTTTCACTCAGCGGACGGATTGCGTGGAAGCGAGACCTGCGGCGCGATCGCAAACAGCGCACGGTCGCGCCAATGCGTCATCATTGCCGCGCTTCGCCGTTCGGATCAGATGTCGGTCCGTCATGATTTCGGACCCTTGCTTACGCCTGACGGGGTCTTGCTTGCGCCTGACGGGGTCTTGCTTGCGCCTGACGGAGTCTTGCTTGGGCCCGACGGAGTCTTGCGCTTGCCAGACTTTGGTCCAGCATTATCAGACGTTTCCTTTGGCGTCGGGTCGCCCGAAGGCTTGTCGGTCTTGCTCGCATCATTGGCATGGGCCTGCGGCGCGGGGCTTTCGCGCTCACTCGCGGCCTCGGTCGGATGCTTGGCCTCGGAATCCTGCAACGGCGCACGACCGGCTGTTTCCTTCGGCGCGTCAGCCGGCTTTTCCAGCGCCTCGACGTTCTTCAGCGTGGTCGGACCACCGGCAGGTGCCGCGAACTGCCGACCATCCTGCGGGCCGGGCTTGGGCGGGCTGCCGGCAGCGAAGCCGTCGAGCAACTTGCCGAGGCTATCGGCGGTGAGGTCCTCGTAGGTATCCTTCCAGATCATCACCATCGGCGCATTCACGCAGGCACCGAGGCACTCGACCTCTTCCCACGAGAAATCATTGTCGGCCGACAGATGAAACGCATCGTGATGGATGCGGCTCTTGCACACTGCAATCAGATCGCCCGCACCGCGCAGCATGCACGGCGTCGTGCCGCAGACTTGCACATGAGCTTTCTTGCCGACCGGTTGAAGCTGAAACATCGTGTAGAAGGTCGCGACTTCAAGCGCGCGGATATAGGGCATGTCGAGCATGTCTGCGACGTTGCGGATCGCTGCCTCGGAGAGCCAGCCGCCCTCCTGCTCCTGCGCGCGCCACATGATCGCGATCACGGCCGAGGCCTGACGTCCCTGAGGATATTGCGCAATCTGCTTGTGTGCCCAAGCGAGATTCTCTCCCGAAAACGCGAAGCTCGCGGGCTGTATTTCTTTCGGGGCCAGACGACGGACGGACATCAGTTCAGTCTCTCAAACACGCGACGAATAAAATGCAGCGGATGCGATGGAATTCGACATCATCGATCGACCTCGCCGAACACGATGTCGAGCGAGCCTAATATCGCCGAAACGTCGGCGAGCAGATGGCCCTTGCAGATGAAATCCATCGCCTGCAAATGCGCGAATCCCGGCGCGCGAATTTTGCACTTGTATGGCTTGTTGGAGCCATCGGAGACGAGGTAGACACCGAACTCGCCCTTCGGCGCTTCGACGGCCACATACACTTCACCTTCGGGAACGCGAAACCCTTCGGTGTAGAGTTTGAAGTGATGGATCAGCGCTTCCATCGAGCGCTTCATCTCGGCGCGGCGCGGTGGAAACACTTTGCTGTCAGCGACGGCGACGGGCCCCTGCCCGGCCGGTTCGCGCAGCTTGGCAATGCATTGCCGCATGATGCGCACCGACTGGCGCATCTCTTCCATACGAATACAATAACGATCGTAGCAATCGACGTTCTTGCCGATCGGGATATCGAAATCCATCTCGGCGTAGCACTCATAGGGCTGCGACTTGCGCAAATCCCATGCGGCACCCGAGCCGCGCACCATCACGCCGGAGAAACCCCACTCCCACGCTTGCTTCAACGTCACGACGCCGATATCGACATTGCGCTGCTTGAAGATGCGGTTGCCGGTGAGCAACGTTTCCAGATCGGCGACGACGCCGAGAAATGGCTCGCACCACGCCTCGATATCGTCGATCAGCTTGGGTGGCAGGTCCTGATGCACGCCGCCAATTCGAAAATAGGCCGCATGCATGCGCGAGCCGGAGGCGCGCTCATAGAATACCATCAGCTTTTCGCGTTCCTCGAAGCCCCATAGCGGCGGCGTCAAAGCGCCGACATCCATCGCCTGCGTGGTGACGTTGAGAAGATGCGAAAGGATGCGGCCGATCTCGCAATACAGCACGCGGATCAGTTGCCCGCGACGCGGCACCTCGATGCCCAACAACTTTTCAGCGGCGAGGCAGAAAGCGTGTTCCTGATTCATCGGCGCGACATAATCGAGCCGATCGAAATACGGGATCGCTTGAAGATAAGTCTTCTGCTCGATCAGTTTTTCAGTACCGCGATGAAGCAGACCAATATGCGGATCGACGCGCTCGACGATCTCGCCATCGAGTTCGAGCACCAGTCGCAGCACGCCATGCGCCGCCGGATGCTGCGGTCCGAAATTGATCGTAAAATTGCGCTGGTTCTGCTGGTTCATGGTCAGACTTTCGGGCCTGCCTTCTCATCGCCTGGCAGCACCGAATAGTCGGCACCTTCCCATGGCGAGAGAAAATCGAATTTGCGGAATTCCTGATTGAGCCGCACCGGCTCATAGACGACGCGCTTCTCGGCATCGTCGTAGCGAACCTCCAAGAATCCCGTCAGCGGAAAGTCCTTCCTAAGTGGATGGCCGTCGAATCCATAATCGGTGAGCAGGCGACGCATGTCGGGATGGCCGGTGAAGATCACGCCGTAAAGATCGTAGCATTCGCGCTCAAACCAATCCGCGCCCGGAAACACGTCGATGATCGACGGCACCTGCGTGGTCTCGTCGGCTTCGGCGCGTAGGCGAATGCGTGCATTCAGCGTCGGCGACATCAGATGATAGACAACGTCGAAGCGCTTCTCGCGGCCGGGATAATCGACCGCCGTGACATCGGTAAAACTCACGAAGCGGCAGTTCGGATCGTCACGTAAAAACGTCACGACCTCGACGATGCGCGCGGCTTCGACATTGAGCGTGAGCTGCCCGAACGAAACGGACGCACCTGTGACTGCGCCAGGAAGCGCTGCTTGTAAGGTGCCGCCGAGGACCGCGAGATCAATCATGATCGTCCCTCGAAGGCCCGAATTTGCTGCTCAAGTTTTTCGATGCGCTTTCCGTATTTTTCGACGCTTTCAATGCGCTCCTCAAATTCGCCCGTCAGTAAGCGTGTCATCAGAGAGTCTGCCGAGAGAGCTTGCTTGAAAGTTTTTTGAGTTCTCTCGATCTCATCAAAACGCTCGTCCATCCGCGAACGCAAAGAAGCGATCTCCACGCGCATCTCGCGCAACAGGGGAACGATCATGTCTTCCGGTTCAGCCATTCACGCCTCCAAACTCAGCGTTCGATCGTGCCGGTGCGGCGGATTTTCTTTTGCAACAGCAGCACGCCATAGAGCAGCGCTTCGGCTGTCGGCGGGCAGCCCGGCACGTAGATGTCGATCGGCACGATTCGGTCGCAACCGCGCACGACGGAATAGGAGTAGTGATAATAGCCGCCGCCATTAGCACAGGAGCCCATCGAGATGACGTAGCGCGGCTCCGGCATCTGGTCGTAGACCTTGCGCAATGCCGGTGCCATCTTGTTGGTCAGCGTGCCGGCGACGATCATCACGTCCGATTGGCGCGGCGAAGCGCGCGGCGCGAAGCCGAAGCGCTCGACGTCGTAGCGCGGCATCGACACCTGCATCATCTCGACGGCGCAGCATGCCAGACCGAAGGTCATCCACATCAGCGATCCCGTGCGCGCCCAAGTAATCAAATCGTCAGTCGCGGCGACAAAGAATCCCTTGTCGGACAGTTCGTGATTCACTTCGAGAAAATACGGGTCGTTTGCGCCCACCGGACGCCCGGTGTTCGGATCGATGATCCCGGTCGCAGCAGGACTCATCATAGGCTGCGACACCGGCGGACCGGCAGAGACATTTGTGGTCACGGGGCTCAATCCCATTCGAGGGCGCCTTTCTTCCATTCATAGGCGAAGCCGATGGTGAGAACGCCGAGGAACACCATCATCGACCAAAACCCGGTCGCGCCGAGCTTTCCGAAGGCGACCGCCCATGGAAACAGGAACGCGACTTCCAGATCGAAAATGATGAATAAGATAGCGACCAGATAGAACCGGACGTCGAATTTCATCCGGGCATCGTCGAAAGCATTGAACCCGCATTCATAGGCGGACAGCTTTTCCGGGTCCGGCTGCTGATACGCGACCAGAAACGGGGCCACCAGCAGCGCCGCGCCGATGAAGGTCGCGATCCCGATAAAAACCACTAAAGGCAGGTAGTTCTGCAAGATGCCGTTCATCGGCGATCCTTCTTCTGCAGCAACAAAATGCGGCAGATTCGCGAGCCAGATTGGAATTGTTCTGAGGCTTAGCGCAGCGCAACAATGGGCGCAAGACAAGCCCTGTTGATGCAACTTCGTGAGCGCGGGGTCTGGCGAGGCAATTGAATATGAGTTGCCGCCGATGCCGGATGTGTCAGTTGCTCGATCGTCGACGGATGAGCCAAATTCGCGACCGATCGCGCAGGACTCGCGACATGATCGCGGCGCGGTTCTTTCCGAAACTCGATGACGACTTGGTGAGCAATAACATTGGCGACCGACAAAAACGGCGACCGACAACAATCCGGCATCGCCTCAAGCAATTTGAATGATAAAATGAACGGTGCGGTATTAGGCCAACTCATCATGTGATGAGTGGCGCGAGAGACGGGGCTCGAACCCGCGACCTCCGGCGTGACAGGCCGGCACTCTAACCAACTGAGCTACTCCCGCGTGTCAGCGAATGACCCGCAAGTGGAGGGATTAAAGGGGCGGTCTTGCCAAGTCAAGGCTCGTTAGCCGGCAATCGCAACGCAGGCGCAAAATGCCCTCCGCCAGCCGCAGTCAAGTGCAAATCCCCAGCTTTTTCAGGCTTTATTGCAGCTGCGATGCAAATAATAGGCTGTTTACGGGCAAAACAGCGTAGTCAGCCCGCCCCCGAATCGTTTAAGCCCTGCTATGTCTTAGGTTCCTAAGCCATCACCAACGAGGAGGCCCATCATGGCGAAGAAAGCAGTTCCCGCTAAGGCAGCAGCCAAGGCAGCGACCCCGACCACCGTTACCCTGAAGCATCTCGCCGCCGCGCTCGCCGAAGAGCACGAGTTGTCGAAGAAGCAGACCGAAGCCATTCTCGGCGACATGGTCGCCCGCATCACCAAGCACCTCAAGAAGGGCGAGCGGATTCGCATCGTCGGCCTCGGCATTCTGCAGGTGCGCAAGCGCGCCGCTCGCATGGGCCGCAATCCCGCCACCGGCGAAGCGATCCAGATCAAGGCGAGCAAGAAGGTCGCGTTCCGCGCCGCCAAGGAGCTCAAGGAAGCCGTCTAATCGACGCTTGCTTGCAATATTGAGTTCAGCATTTCGGGGCGCTGCATGGCAGCGCCCCGTTTTGTTTTTCCCCGGTTTGTCTTGAGGGCAGTTTGTTTTGGATGCGGCTTGAATCCGCCATCCGTGTTCGATTTTATCGCATGATGGATCAGATCACACCGGCACCGAAATTTACTCATACCGCCCTCGACCGATTTTTGCGGTATGTCGCGATCGACACCCAGTCGGATTCGTCATCACCCACCTGCCCTTCCACCGACAAGCAGAAAAACCTCGGCCGCCTGCTGGCGCAGGAGTTGCGTGACATCGGGCTATCCGACGCGCATCTCGACGATCACGGCTATGTCTATGCGACGATCCCGGCGACCTCCGACAAAACTGTACCGGTCCTCTGTTTTTGCTCGCATATGGACACCTCGCCGGATTGCTCCGGCGCAAACGTCAAACCGCAGATCGTCAAGAACTATCAGGGCGGCGACATTGCTCTACCAGGCGATCCGACACAGATCATCCGCGCATCAGAGCACCCCGCGCTCGCCGACCAGATCGGCCACGACATCATCACCTCGGACGGCAAGACATTATTGGGCGCGGACAACAAAGCGGGCGTCGCGGCGATCATGGATGCGGCGACGTTTCTCGTCACCAATCCACACATCCCGCACGGCGTCATCAAGATCCTGTTCACGCCGGATGAAGAAATCGGCCGCGGCGTCGATAAGGTCGATCTGAAAAAGCTCGGTGCCGACATCGCCTATACGATCGACGGCGAGACCGCCGGCCATATCGAGGACGAGACGTTTTCGGCCGATGGCGCAACGCTGACGATCGAGGGCATCAGCGCCCATCCAGGTTTCGCCAAGGGCAAGATGGAGCATGCGATGAAGATCGCGGCTGCCGTGATCTCGGCGCTGCCAAAAGACACCTGCTCGCCTGAGACAACCGAGGGCAAGGATGGCTTCCTGCATCCGATTTCGATGGCAGGTGCGCTGGAGCACGCAACCGTGCAATTCATCATCCGCGACTTCACCGATGACGGCCTGCGCGAGAAGGAAGAATTACTGGAGAGCATCGTTCAGAACGTCATGCGCGATTATCCACGCTCGACCTATATGCTCGACATCAAACCGCAATATCGGAACATGAAGCAGATCATCGACAAGCATCCCGGCATCATCGCCAATGCCGTCGAAGCGATCGGCCGCACCGGGTTGACGCCCGTCACCGGCAGCATTCGCGGCGGCACTGATGGTTCGCGGCTGTCCTTCATGGGGCTGCCATGCCCAAATATCTTCGCCGGCGAACACGCCTTTCATTCGCGGCTGGAATGGGTCAGCCGTCAGGATATGGAGAAGGCGATGCAGACCATCGTGCATCTGGCGATGATCTTCGAGGAGCGGGCGTAAGCATCAGCGCGCATCAGGTTGGGTGCGTGACACGCAGTCGGAGACGTAACCGACAATACAGAAAAACTGGCTCTCGAACCGCTCGCCCTCCAGCGCACCGCGCGCTATTGCATCCGGCGAAATTAGGGTTAGGCCACGTCAGGCGTTCGCCTTGCGCACAAAACGTGAGTGCAGCGTCAAGCCGATCCGGCTTTTGCCTAGTTAGACGTATGGTTTGATTTGGTTGTCTTGGCCGGAGTGGCTTTTGCTGCAGGCTTCGCCGAGCCCTCGCTGCGGATGCCGCCCCAGGGATCGGTTTGGGCGCTTGCGTTCGGAACATTGCCGAGGGACTTCCGATAGGCTTTCTCAGCGGCCCGTTCGCTTTCGATCTCGGCCGGAGACTTTGGCTTATCGACTTCACCATATCGCGGCACAGGCGTGGTCTGTGCAAAAGCCGGGCTTGCAAACAAAACGATAATCGCTGCGGCGTGAAGAAGTCTCATTTGGTGGCTCCACTGCGATCGCGACGCATGGTAGGCGGTGACGGATTCGAACCGCCGACCCTCTCGGTGTAAACGAGATGCTCTAACCAGCTGAGCTAACCGCCCTCGACATCAGTTCTAGACTGCCAAGCCGTCACATTCAATCCGTCGCCTTGGCCGGCAGTCCATCGATCTCGCCAAGCCACGACACAGCCGAACCGCACCATATCTGCCGCGTCGGGGTCAAAACCGCGCGCTGCGTGATGCTGCCCCAGCGAACGGCGATCCCGTTAGCGACTGGCAATCCGTGCAATGGCAGCCACCGTCGATTTGCATCATGATGCTGCACCCTCCCAAAAAAAGCGGCGCCCTTTCGGACGCCGCTTTTATATCTTTGATCAGATCACGATCAATGCGCGGTCAAGCCGCCCTTGGCGTCGTCACCGGCGTCAGGCTTGACCGGCAGCTTGGTGTCTTCTTCCCATTCGATCGCGACCGGCGCACGCACCAGCGCGTTGGCAATGACTTCATCCATCCGAGCGACCGGAATGATGTGAAGACCGCCCTTGATCGCATCGGAAATCTCCGTGAGATCCTTGGCGTTATCCTCCGGAATCAAGACCGTCTTGATGCCGCCCCGCGCCGCTGCCAACAACTTCTCCTTCAAGCCGCCGATCGGAAGCACCCGGCCCCGCAACGTGATTTCGCCCGTCATGGCGATATCGTGGCGGATCGGAATGCCGGTCAGCACCGAAACAATGGTGGTGGCCATCGCCACGCCGGCGGACGGACCGTCCTTCGGCGTCGCGCCTTCCGGCACATGGACGTGGATATCGCGCCGCTCAAACAAAGGCGGCTCGATGCCGAAGGTGATCGCGCGCGAGCGGACGTAGGACGCCGCCGCCGAAATCGATTCCTTCATCACATCGCGCAGATTGCCGGTGACCGTCATGCGGCCCTTGCCAGGCATCATCACGCTCTCGATGGTCAGCAACTCGCCGCCGACATCGGTCCACGCCAAACCTGTCACGACGCCAACCTGATCGTCGGTCTCGATCTCGCCGTAGCGATATTTCGGCACGCCAAGATATTCTTCCAGCGTCGCTTCAGTGACCTTCACCGTCTTCTTCTTCGACAGCATGAGATCCTTCACCGCCTTGCGGGCGAGTGTCGACAGTTCACGCTCAAGATTACGCACGCCCGCTTCGCGGGTGTAGCGACGGATCAGCAACAGCAACGCCGCGTCATCGATCGCCCACTCTTTCGGATCGAGACCATGTTTCGAGATCGCGGTCGGGATCAGATGCTTGCGCGCAATCTCGACCTTCTCATTCTCGGTGTAGCCCGCGATCCGGATGATCTCCATTCGGTCCATCAGCGGCCCTGGAATATTCAGGGTGTTAGCCGTGGTGATGAACATCACATTGGACAGATCGTAGTCCACTTCGAGATAGTGATCCGCGAAGGTGCCGTTCTGCTCGGGGTCGAGAACCTCAAGCAAGGCCGAGGACGGATCGCCACGGAAATCGGCGCCCATCTTGTCGATCTCGTCCAGAAGAAACAGCGGGTTCGAGGTCTTGGCCTTGCGCATCGACTGGATGATCTTGCCCGGCATCGATCCGATATAGGTCCGGCGATGGCCGCGAATCTCCGCTTCGTCGCGCACGCCGCCAAGCGACACGCGAACGAACTCACGGCCGGTCGCCTTCGCGATCGACTTGCCGAGCGACGTCTTGCCGACGCCGGGCGGACCGACGAGGCACAGGATCGGACCCGTCAGCTTGTTCGCGCGGCTTTGAACCGCGAGATATTCGACGATGCGGTCCTTGACCTTCTCAAGCCCGTAATGATCCTCGTCCAGCACCGCCTGCGCGGCCGCCAGATCCTTCTTGACCTTCGACTTCTTGTTCCATGGAATCGACAGCAGCCAATCGAGATAGTTGCGCACGACCGTCGCTTCCGCAGACATCGGCGACATCTGGCGCA
>JAYUEY010000073.1:0-7615 GCA_043739005.1 Tardiphaga sp. | reverse complement strand
GATGCCGCCGAGCAGGCCAGTCGTGCGCGCCGCTGTGCCTGGTCCGCCGGTGACGAGAACACGCGCGCCGTTTTTGCCGGACCGATCTCGCACCGCAGTCTTGCCGGAATGCACGTCTCGCATGAACCGTATGATGTCAGCGCGGTCGAGATCGATCACGAGCTTGTTGCCGAGAAGCGGCTGGATGTGTCGCGCGATGCGACCGCGATCGATCTCTAAGGTTGACGCGCGCTTGGTGCGACCACCACGCCCCATCACGAGACCTTTCTCAACGGCGAGGACGTAACGATCGCAAAGTTGCGAAACGGTCAGCGATGCGCGGCGTGTCTTTCTATCGCCGAGCGGGTCGCCTTTCTGCAAGACGATGCCGCCCATCGTTTCGATCGCCAGCTTGCGCGCCTGCTCCGTCGTGATCGGGCCATGCTGGCCTATTGTCATGCGCCGCCGGGTTCGGTCAGATCGGTATTCGACGAAATAAGTGCGGAGTCCGGTCGGATGGATGTAGACCCCGAAACCGCGAAGGTCGCTGCACCACAGCGTGTATTGCTTCGGCTTAGGCTCTGCGCGCTCAACTTCAGTCTTGGTGAGTTTGGACATATGCTGCGACTGCCTTAAGGTTCTCGCTCACCATACACTCACCGCCAGATCGGAAACAGAGGGATTTTCTGGATGTCCCCGGTAAAGGTGAATTGCATAGAAGTACCTGAAATTTGCCTATTTATGGTAATTCTAGCCGGTCCGGTCGAACAGCCGAAAACAGTATGCAGCAATCGAAGGAAGGCAGCCATTACGACCTGCCGATAGCGCTCGGCCTGATGGCCGCGATTGGCGCGATCCCGCCTGATGCCCTGTCCGGCTTCACCGTTCTGGGCGAATTGGGGCTCGACGGCTCGCTTGCCCCGGTGGCCGGTGTCTTGCCGGCGGCAATCGGTGCCAATGCGCGCGACCAGGGCCTGATTTGTCCCGCGGCCTGCGGCGCGGAGGCGGCATGGGCCAGCCCAGACATCCAAATCATCGCCGCGGCGTCGTTGATCCAGATCGCCAATCACTTCAAGGGCACGCAGGTGCTATCGCGACCACAACCGCAGCTGCGCGAGCGCAGCATCAGCACGCTCGATCTGCGCGATATCAAAGGGCAGGAAAGCGCCAAGCGGGCGCTGGAGATCGCCGCCGCCGGCGGGCATCATTTGCTGATGATCGGCTCGCCCGGCTCGGGCAAATCGATGCTGGCGGCAAGGCTGCCTTCCATCCTGCCGCCGTTGTCGCCCGCCGAATTGCTGGAAGTATCGATGGTCGCCTCGGTCGCCGGCGAGATCGAGGGCGGCGCGCTCACCTCGCGCCGGCCGTTTCGCAGTCCGCATCATTCCGCCAGCATGGCGGCGCTCACCGGCGGCGGCGCCCGCGCCAAACCGGGCGAGATTTCACTGGCGCATCAGGGCGTGCTGTTTCTCGACGAATTGCCGGAATTCGATCCGCGCGTGCTGGATTCGCTGCGGCAGCCTTTGGAAAACGGCGAGGTCTCGGTGTCGCGCGCCAATCACCGCGTCACCTATCCCGCACGCTTCATGCTGATCGCGGCGATGAATCCATGCCGCTGCGGCCACGCCTACGAGCCGGGCTATGCCTGCAAGCGCAACCGGCTCGACCGCTGCACCGCGGATTATCAGCAGCGGATTTCCGGACCTTTGATGGACCGCATCGATTTGCGGATCGAAGTGCCCGCCGTCAGCGCCAGCGATCTTTTGCTACCGCCGGCGGCCGAAGGCTCGGCAGAAGTCGCAGCACGGGTTGCCGCCGCGCGCGACCGCCAGATCGCGCGCTTTGCCGCAATCGGCCTGCCGCAAATCCGTACCAATGCAGAAGCGCCTGCGGCGGTGCTCGACGACATCGCCAAACCCGACGCGCAGGGTCTGGCACTGCTGCGCGATGCCGCCGAATCCATGACTCTGTCGGCGCGGGGCTATCATCGCGTGTTACGGGTCGCCCGCACACTGGCGGATCTTGACGGGTCGGAGCGCATCGCACGGATTCATCTGGCCGAGGCGCTGTCCTATCGCGTGCTCGCCGAAGATTTTCGACGCGCGGCGTAGGATGTAGTTTTTCATTCGAGGGAGGGGCTTTATCCGGTTCGTTTTCCACCAAGCTCGGCCGTCGCAACGTCAAATCCAAATCGCACCAATCCATCATCAACCCGGTAGTAACGATTTTGATTCACACTCTGCCAACCATATCCCGCGTTTCGGGATCATGTTTGAGCGAGTGCGTTTCATGCTGCGGTTCAAGATTCTGGCGTCGACGCTTCCGTTGATCTTCACCGTATTTTTTGCGCGCGGCGAGTGGATCCCGGCGAGCCAGCCATGCATCATGATCGGCGAAACGTCGGTACAATTGGCGACGATGCCATGGCAGGCACAGATGAAAGTCGCCTTCACCGATGATCCGTCGCGCGCCACAGTGCGCGTCCAGATCGTCGAGACGCCCGACAGCGCCGACTTCGCCGTCGCCGATGATGTCGAAAACACCTCGGAGACGGGATGCCGCGTGACGGCAGCGACGCGGCTGATCGGCATTTCCTCCGACGCCACCAAATCCGGACCAATCATTTATCTCACCCGCGACAACGATGCGGATTACCGCATCTATGTCCATTCGAAGAGCGTAACGCCGCGCGATGCCGCCGCTCTGCTCGTCGGTGCCCGCGATGGCCATCGCCGGATCGCCCAAGCTGCGCTGTAACGCCGCTCTTTAACGCCGCGTTTTAACCTTGCGTTAAGGCCATCCGAACGGTCACGCGATTTCGATCGTGCAAGCAAGCGATTGGCAACCTCGTCGGACCATTCTGTACGCGGGATTATCCGCGAGAGTGACAATGGCACTGACACGGCGATTGCGATGGATGCTGCGCCAGTTCGCGCGCCGCTACCCGGTGCTGAATGTTGCGCTGCGCGCTGCGATGATCTTCTCGGCCGCGTTCGGCGGCACCTATGGTTTTCTCGTCGGCAGCACCTCGCCGAGCGCCGGCTACGATCCGCACAATTTCGCTATCGGTGCGAGCTTCCTGTTCGCGCTGGCCTGCGTCGCGCTCGCCTGGCTCAGCATGCGGCTACGTTTTGTTAAACGGAAATTGCGCGTGTTGGCGCTGCATAATGAAGCACTGGCCGATCGCAATTGGGAATTGAAGGAGGCCGAGGACCGCGCCCGCAGCCTGTTCGAATCGCAGGGCGACCTCATCGTGCTGCGCGCGGCCGATGGCAGCATCAGCCATGCCAATGATGCTTATTGCGCGCTGGCGCAGCGGTCGCGTGACGATCTTGTCGGAAGCCGCTTCGTGCTGCCCGTGCTCGACCAGTCCCCAACCACCGTTGAGCCGAGCGGTACACGCTGCCATGATCAGAAAATCGCGACGCCGCACGGGCCACGCTGGATCGCGTGGCGCGAAGGCATGGTGCGAACCGATGCCTATGCCTCGCAGGTGCAATCGGTCGGCCGCGACGTCACGGTGCGCGCCGAGACCGAACAGGCGCTGGCGGAGTCGCGCGATCAGGCCGATGCCGCCAGTGCCGCGAAATCGCGTTTCCTTGCGATGACCTCGCATGAAATCCGCACTCCGCTGAACGGCATCATCGGCATGAGCGGGCTGTTGCTCGATACGCCGCTATCGCCGGAACAGATCACCTATGCGCGCGCCGTGAAGACCTCCGGCGATGCGCTGCTGGCTCTGATCGAGGAGTTGCTCGACTATTCCAAGATCGAGGCCGGCAAGATCAATCTCGACATCAAGCCGTTCGCACTTGCCGCGCTGGTCGAGGACGTCGTCGAATTGCTGGCACCCC
Organism: Tardiphaga sp.; assembly: GCA_043739005.1. GTDB lineage: Bacteria > Pseudomonadota > Alphaproteobacteria > Rhizobiales > Xanthobacteraceae > Tardiphaga. The sequence continues at coordinate 3,782 of JAYUEY010000073.1, read as the reverse complement.
GCGCGCAGGCCCGCAACATCGAGATCGCCGCCTCGATCGACGAGCGGCTACCGGCGCTGATGCTCGGCGATTCCGCGCGACTCCGCCAGATTTTGCTCAACCTCGCCGGCAATGCGATCAAGTTTACGCAAAGCGGCGGCGTCGCCGTGATCGTCACGTCCGGTCCGCGCGATGGCGAGATCAGTTTCCGGATTCGCGATACCGGCATCGGCATCGCGGCTGAGGCGCAGGCCAGAATCTTTCGCGACTTCGAGCAGGCCGATCATCAGACCGCGCGCAGCTTCGGCGGCACTGGCCTCGGCCTCAGCATCAGCGATCGCATCGTCAAACGCATGGGCGGCAGCATCACGCTGAAAAGCGCGCCGGGGCAGGGCGCAACTTTCGACGTCATAATTCCGCTGGCGGCGTCCGGTCCGGAATCCGACCACGCATTTGACGCACCGAACCTGAATGGCAAGGCCGTGCTGCTGGTGACGCCCCAGACCATCGAATCCGATTTAATGGCCGATCGGTTGCAGCGCTGGGGCGCGCAGACATGCTCGGTCTATAGCCTGGATGTCGCATTGGCATTGTTGCCGGAACGCGCCTGGCATGCCGTGCTGGTCGATAGCGCCTTCGAGCACGACGTCGAATGTGTCGCGCAGGCCGCGCAACTGCATGCCGAAAAGCGCATTGTGCTGGTGACGCCCGCGACGCGGCAGGACACACTTCCGGGCGTCGGTTCGGCCTTCACGGGGTTCCTTGTCAAGCCGCTGCGCGCGGCCTCGCTCGCGGCGCGCCTCGCCGTCAATGACGAGGTGCCGTCGCCATCAATCGCGGCCGACGCACCTCTTGAGGTCGAGAAGCCAAAGAGCGGATTGTCGATCCTGGTCGCCGAAGACAACGAGATTAACGCGCTGTTGATCCGCACACTGCTGACGCGGCTCGGCCATCGTCCCGTCATGGCCGGCAATGGCGACGCAGCGGTGACGGCGTGGCTCGAAGCCGATGCCGGTGGCGCGCCGTTCGACCTTGTCTTGATGGATGTGCAGATGCCTGTGCGCGACGGTCTTGCCGCCACCCGCATGATTCGGGCACGCGAAAGCCGCCTTGCGCAACGCACGCCTATTCTGGCCCTGACGGCGAACACGCAGAGCGAGGATCGTGCTGCTTGTTTCGATGCCGGCATGGACGGCTTTCTGGTCAAGCCGCTCGACCGCGCCAAACTCGAAGCCGCTTTGCGCGATGTCATGCCGTTGTCGTCGCAGCTTCACACCGACGTCGGCATCGCATGATGTCTGGTTACCAAGGCCTCGTCCGATTCGGGCGAGGCTGCGGAGAACGGCATGAACGACGCGCACCCGATCGGCAAGACGCAGCGCCTGTTCGAATGGCTGCCGGGCCCTGCCGTAACGGCCGCCCGCGCCACTGGGCAATGGTTCAAGGGCGCTTCGCGCTTTCCTCTCGTCGAGACCTCGCTTGGCCGCATCGGGCCGCTCGAAGTCCGGCTCGCGCAGGACAAGAGCGAGGTCAAGCGCGCGCAAAAATTACGCTACAAAGTGTTCTATAAAAACGGCCACGCCATCGCGGACGCGACGACAATGTTCGCACGCCGCGACAAGGATGCCTTCGATAAAATCTGCGATCATCTGCTCGTAATCGACCATGCCGCGCCGCCGACGTTGAGCGGACGGCAGCCCGTCGTCGGCACGTATCGGCTGCTACAGCAGGACAAAGCTGACGCCCATCATGGCTTCTACAGCGAGAGCGAATTTGATCTCTCGGCATTGATCGACCGCCATCGCGGGCTACGCTTTCTCGAACTCGGGCGCTCCTGCGTGCTGCCACGTTACCGCACCAAGCGCACCGTCGAATTGCTGTGGCAGGGCATCTGGAATTACGTTCAGATGAATCGCATTGACGTGATGATCGGCTGCGCATCGCTCGACGGCACCGATCCAGACCGGCTCGCGCTGCCGCTGTCCTATCTGCATCATCACGCACGAGCGCCGGAGCCGTGGCGCGCTTCAGCGCATGCCACCCGCCGCGTCGAGATGAACCGGATCGCAAAGGATGCGCTCGATGCGAAAGCGGCCTTGCGCGCGCTGCCGCCGCTTATCAAGGGCTATCTGCGGGTCGGGGCTTTCATCGGCGATGGCGCGGTAATCGATCATCAGTTCGGCACGACGGACGTGCTGGTCGTGATGCCGGTATCGGCGATCGCCGCGCGCTATTCGGCGCATTTCGGCGCGCGCGCGGCTTAAAGCCGTCGCAACGCTACTGTCTCGACCACATGATCCGCGCCCTTTTTCAGGATCAGCGTCGCACGCGGCCGAGTCGGCAGAATGTTGTCTTCGAGGTTGGCGAGGTTGGTCCGCTCCCAGATCGCCAGCGCGGTCGCGGTGGCTTCACCGTCCGACAGCAGCGCATAGCGGTTGAAATACGAACGCGGATCGTGAAACGCCGTGTCGCGCAACGCCAGAAAACGCTCGACATACCATTTGCGCAGCACGGGCTCATCGGCATCGATGTAAACCGAGAAGTCGAAGAAGTCCGACACCACCGGCACCGCCTTGCCGTCGCGCGGCAGACGCCCGGTCTGCAGCACATTCACACCTTCGACGATCAGAATGTCAGGCCGGTCGATCTCCTGCCATCTGTCCGGCAAGATATCATATGTCAGATGCGAATAGAGCGGCGCGCGGACTGGGCTGCGGCCGGATTTGATGTCGCTGAGAAACGACAGCAGCATCGGCAGATCATAGCTTTCGGGAAAGCCCTTCTTCGCCATGAGGCCATCGCGTTCCAGCGTGGCGTTGGAAAACAGGAAGCCGTCGGTGGTGACAAGATCGACACGCGGCTTCGGCGACCAGCGCGCCAGCAGCGCTTGCAACACGCGGGCGGTGGTCGACTTGCCCACCGCGACCGAGCCCGCGACGCCGATGATGTAAGGCATCTTGCGGTCTTCGATGCCGAGAAACCGCCGCTGCGAATAATACAGCCGCTGCATCGACGACACATAGATCGAGAGCAGGCGCGACAACGGCAGATAGATGTCCTCGACCTCGTTGAGATCGAGCCGGTCATACATCGAGCGCAACCGGGCGATCTCGGCGGTGTCGAGCGTCATCGGCGTGTCGTCGCGCAGCTTCGCCCATTGCTCACGCGAGAACACGCGATACGGATTATACTGCTGGTCGACCGCTCTGATATCCATCATCACGCCCTCAGTCGCGCTTGCGCGCGGCTTTCTCGTCGAGCCCGGACATCAATGTGCGCGCGCCAAGCGCGGTCTCGACTTCATCGAGTGCAACGCCACGCGATTTCAACAGCACCAGTAAGTGAAAGAGCACGTCGGCACTTTCCGCGATGAGACTCGTGCGATCGTCCTGCACGGCAGCGATCACCGTCTCGATGGCTTCCTCGCCGAATTTCTTGGCGCAATGTTCAGCGCCCTTGTCGAGCAGTTTTCGCGTGTAGGACAGATCGCCGCTCGCGGAGGTGCGGGCGTCGATAATGGCGGCAAGATCGTGGATCGTGAAGCGCGACATGGATTTTTACTCAACACGCGCGTCGGATCGTTCGCGCTTGATGTCGTGGATTTAGCAGTTTTGCGACAAAGAGTCGTTATTTGAAATTGACTAAGGGTCCAGCCGCATCGGCAGCCCGGCACGGACCATATGGGCCTTGGCCTGCCGGATCGTGAATTCGCCGAAATGGAAGATCGACGCCGCAAGCACGGCGGTGGCATGGCCGTCGCGGATGCCATCGACGAGATGATCGAGATTGCCGACGCCGCCCGA
>JAYUEY010000072.1:0-17243 GCA_043739005.1 Tardiphaga sp. | reverse complement strand
CAGGCGCTCGGCGATTACCTCTATGACGTTTTCGTCGCCAAGTTCGATTTCTGGCTGGCGTTCGGCCTGATCGCGCAGTTGCTGTTCACCGCGCGCTTTCTGGTGCAGTGGATTTCAAGCGAACGCGCCGGCAACAGTGTGGTGCCGATGTCGTTCTGGTTCTTCTCGATGGGCGGCGGATTGATGACACTCGTGTATGGCATTGCCAAGCGCGAGCCGATCATCATCCTCGGGCAATCGCTGGCGACAATCATCTACATCCGCAATATCATGCTGATCGTCAAGAACCGTTCGCGCGGATCGAAGACGCTGGAGAATTGAGTCTTTTGCGGGATTATAGGCTGGGCATTTACGATGATGCTTTGCCGAACGCCTCAAGCCCGCGCGCGAAATCGGCTTTGAGGTCGTCGATGTTCTCCAGCCCGATATGCAGTCGGAGCGTCGGTCCGCCCGGATTCCATTGCGTCGCGCTGCGATAGGTCGTGCAGTCGAACGGGATCACAAGACTCTCGAAGCCGCCCCATGAATAGCCCATGCCGAACAATGTCACCGTGTCGAGCAGTGCATCAACGGCGGCTTGCGGCGCTGGCTTCAAGACGAGACTGAACAGCCCGGATGCGCCAGTGAAGTCACGCTTCCAGATGGCATGGCCGGGATCGTCAGGCAAAGCGGGATGCAACACACGCAGCACTTCGGGGCGTGTCTGGAGCCATTGCGCGAAGTCGATCGCCGCGCGCTGATGATGCGCCAGCCGCACGGCCATCGTGCGCAGGCCGCGGAGCGCAAGAAACACATCATCCGGGCCAGCGCAGACGCCGAGCTGGCGAATGCCGTCCGCGATCAAGGGCCATGCGTCCTTGTTCGCGGAGATGGTGCCGAACATGATGTCGGAATGTCCGCCGACATATTTGGTCGCGGCCTGAATCGAAATGTCCACGCCCTGATCGAGCGAGCGGTGATATAGCGGCGTCGCCCAGGTGTTGTCGTCGATGACGAGGCAGCCATGCGCCTTGGCGACTTTCGCGATCGCCGGAACGTCCGGCATTTCCAGCGATTGCGATCCTGGCGCTTCGACCATCACCACGCGCGTGTTCGACTTGATGTGAGCGGCGATGCCCGCGCCGATCATCGGATCGAAATAGTCGGTCGTAACACCGTAGCGCTTCAGCAAGCCCTCGCAGAACAGCCGCGTCGGCCGATAGGCATTGTCGCAGACCAGCATATGATCGCCGGATTTCAGAACAGCCAGCAAGGTCGTCGAGATCGCCGAGACGCCGGATGGCGTGAGGCCGACGCCAGCACAGTTCGGGCCTTCCAGCGTCATCAGGGCCAGTTGCAAGGCCTTCGTCGTCGGCGTGCCGTGGCGGCCATATTGATATTCGCCGCGATGCGCGTGCAGATCGTCTGCGGTCGGATACAGGACCGTCGAGCCGCGCACGACCGGCGGATTGACGAAGCCCCACTGCGCCTTAGTGTCGCGCCCCGCCGTGATGAGCGTGGTGTCGGGATGAAGTTGGTCGTTCCGCTGAGATGTCATCCGCTGCCGTCCGAAAGGTTGAAGCCGTTGTAAAACCGCGCAATTGGCCTGCTGCGCGAACTCAATCGATCTTCGCAGTAGCGGGACACAGATGGTTTCCGTCAACCCCTTGACCGCGAACATGATCCCGTCTGTGATGCAGGCCTGTCATCTTGTCGCTGCTCGTTGAGGGGCCTGCCGCGAATCTCGATCGACGCACCGTCACGGCGATGCCGACCCGCAGTACGCGGGCGGTCATCAAAGAAACGATCGCGTCGGCCATTCAGGTCTCATTCGTGCAGCCGGCAAATCGCGTCGGTGTCAGGTCGCGTGCCGCAAAGGGTACGTGTCTTGCATCGTGCGAACAGAAAATTGGTCGACAGCTCAAGCAGTCTCGTAGGGAACACTCCCTTTTCGAAAGGTCTCGTCATGAAACGCCGCGTCTCCCTCGCTCTGTCCATCGCTCTCGCCACCGGGCTTGCCGCCACAGCCGCCAGCGCCCAGACGCTCAAGACCATCAAGGACCGCGGCCTGCTGTCATGCGGCGTGAGCCAGGGCCTTCCCGGGTTTTCTTCGCCCGACGACAAGGGTGCATGGACCGGCCTCGACGTCGATGTCTGCCGCGCGGTTGCGGCCGCGATCTTCAACGATCCGAGCAAGGTCAAGTTCGTGCCGCTGTCGGCGAAGGATCGCTTCACGGCGTTGCAGTCCGGCGAGATCGACGTTCTATCGCGCAACACGACGTGGACGCTGTCGCGCGACACGTCATTGGGTGCCAATTTCACCGGCGTCACTTATTATGACGGGCAGGGCTTTCTTGTGAAGAAGGCGCTCAATGTGAAGTCTGCGCTCGAACTGAATAGCGCGTCGGTCTGCGTGCAGACCGGCACCACGACCGAACAAAATCTCGCCGACTACTTCAGAGGCAACAACATGAAGTATGAGGTGATCGCCTTCGGAACGGCCGACGAAACCATCAAGGCTTTTGAATCCGGTCGTTGCGACGTCTTCACCTCCGACGTCTCGCAGCTTTATGCCGAGCGTCTCAAGGTTACGAACCCGGCCGATTTCGTCGTGCTGCCGGAGGTGATTTCGAAGGAACCGCTCGGCCCAATGGTTCGTCACGGTGACGATCAGTGGTTCGATATCGTGAAGTGGTCGCTGTTTGCGCTGGTCAATGCCGAAGAACTCGGCATCACGCAGAAGAACATTGATGAGATGGCGAAATCCGACAAGCCGGAAATGAAGCGCGTGTTCGGCACGGACGGCAATCTCGGCGAACAGCTTGGCCTCACGAAGGATTGGGTGATCCGCATCGTCAAGGCGACCGGCAATTATGGCGAGATATTTGATCGCAATGTCGGTCCCGGCTCGAAACTCGGCATCGCCCGTGGGTTGAACAATCTGTGGAATAAAGGCGGCATCCAATACGCGCCGCCGATCCGCTAACGCAACCGATCGCCAGCGGCGATGAGTATCGAAGCCAGACCTCCGCCGTCGCAATTTGTCGCCAAGCTCCAGCGTGTGCTTGGCGGCCGCGCCGGCTGGAGCGGTTTTGCGCTGCAAATCCTGTTCGTCGCGTTCCTGTTCTGGATCGGCTACGAGATCATCGCCAATGCGCGCGAAAACATCGCGGCCCAGCGCATCACCTCCGGGTTCGGATTTTTGTCGAATACGTCGGGGTTCGACGTCAGCCAGAGTCTGATTCCGTTTTCAGGATCTGACACTTATTCGCGCGTGTTTGTCGTCGGCCTACTCAACACCTTGCTGGTGGCGATCGTCGGAATTTTCTTCGCCACGATCCTTGGATTTTTAATCGGACTTGGCCGACTGTCTCCGAACTGGCTCCTGGCGCGCGTCTCCGGCGGCTATGTCGAACTGGTCCGCAATCTGCCGCTGCTGTTCCAGATCCTGTTCTGGTATCTCGCGGTGCTGGGCGCGCTACCAAACCCACGACAAAGTGTCTCGATTTTCGGCGCTGCTTTCATCAGCAACCGCGGACTGGTGATGCCGAAACCGCTTGCTTCCGATGGGATCGATGCATTTTTGATTGCGGTCGCGATCGCCATCGTAGGGTCTTTGCTGTTGCGCAGCTATGCGCGGCGTCAATTGTTTCAGAGCGGCAAATTGCTGAAGATCTGGCCTTATGTCATCGGCCTCCTGATCGGTTTGCCGCTGCTCGCGGCGCTTGTCTTTGGCAAGCCCGTGACGTTTGAAATTCCTGCCTTGAAGGGCTTCAACTTCGCCGGCGGGTCGCGCGTCATTCCGGAATTCGTGGCGCTGACGCTGGCGCTCTCGACCTATACAGCGGCCTTCATCGCCGAGATCGTGCGTGCCGGTATTCAATCGGTCCATAAGGGCCAGATGGAGGCGGGTGCGTCGCTCGGGCTCAAGCGCGGATCGACCTTGCGACTGGTCGTGGTGCCGCAGGCGATGCGCGTGATCCTGCCGCCGCTCACCAACCAGTATCTCAACCTCACCAAAAATTCCGCCTTGGCGGTCGCGATCGGCTATCCCGATCTGTTTTCGGTGTTCGCCGGGACGACGCTGAGCCAGACCGGGCAGGCGATCGAAATCATCGCCATCACGATGAGTGTCTATCTCCTGATCTCGCTGGTCACGAGCGCCATCATGAGTTTCTACGGTTGGCGGATTGGCCGGAGCATGAACGCATGAGCGAGATGGCCGCAAGCGAAGGCCTGCCGCCTTTCGTGGCAGACAAGATGGTCGAGTCGCGGCCGGCGCCAATCAAGACGACGGGCTTTGTCGGCTTCGTGCGCACGCAACTGCTGAATACGCCCGGCAACATCATCCTGACCGTTCTGGGCCTGTTGCTGATCTACGTCACAGTGGTCCCGTCGATCAGGTTTTTGCTGGTCGATGCGGTCTGGACCGGCAAGGACCGCACCGCCTGTCTGGCGGAAAACGCCGGCCATACCGTCGGCGCATGCTGGCCCTTTATTCAGGCCAAATTCACTCAGTTCATCTACGGGTTTTATCCCGAGGCGGAACGCTGGCGGGTCAATACCACCTTCGTGCTCGCGGCCGCCTTGCTGCTGCCGTTGCTGATCCCGCGATTGCCCGCGAAAGGCTTCAACGCCGGCCTGTTTTTCATCGCGTTTCCAGTGGTCGCGTTTTTCTTGCTGCATGGCGGCGGCATCAAGGGCTTCGGCATCGCCTGGTCGACCGACGCGCTGGCGGGCATCGCCAACGGTATCGTCGATGGTGGCCAGAAACTTGCCGCCGCGACGTCAGTGCCGGGTTTATCGGCGGTGGTGTGGCTGCTGGGGCAGGGCATCGCACTGATCGGCTATGCTTTCGGATTGATACTGTGGCCGCTTAACCGGCTGCGCGATCTCGTTCAGGCCTCCGGACAGCCGGTCTGGGCTGATCTGGCCGTGACGGCTTTGACCGTCTCCGCGATCATGTTCTTCATCAGCGGAGGTTTCCGCAATGGCTGGCGCGCGCTGACGACGAGCCTTGCGATCTTCGCCGGGATCGCCGTCGTCATCGCCGTGATGGGCCTCGATAAAGGCGGGCTCGCGATTGTCGATACCCGGCTATGGGGCGGGTTGCTGGTGACGCTGGTGATTTCCGTCACCGGCATTGCCACGTCGATGCCGATCGGCATTGCGCTGGCGCTTGGGCGGCGCTCCACGATCCCGCTGATTCGCGTGTTCTCCGTCGCCTTTATCGAGTTCTGGCGCGGCGTGCCGCTGATTACGGTGCTATTTTTTGCCACCTATATGCTGCCGCTGTTTTTGCCCGGCAATTTCACTGTCGATGGTCTGGTGCGCGCTCTGATCGGCGTTGCGCTTTTCGCCGGTGCCTATATGGCGGAAGTCATTCGCGGTGGTCTTGCGGCGATCCCGCGCGGACAGGCCGAGGCGGCGAGCGCGCTCGGCTTGAATTACTGGAAGACGACCGGCCTTGTGGTGATGCCGCAAGCGCTGCGCCACGTCATTCCGGGTCTCGTGAACTCGTTCATCGCCCTGTTCAAGGATACGTCGCTGGTGTCGATCGTCGCCTTGTTCGATCTGCTCGGCAGCCTGCGGGCGTCGTTCGCCGATCCGGTCTGGGCGACACCGACCACGCTGTTCACCGGTTTTGCATTCACCGGCATCATCTACTTCGTGTTCTGCTTCGGCATGTCGCGCTACTCGCTCTTTGTCGAACGCCGCCTCAATGCCCACCGGCGAAACTGAGTACCCATCATGACCGTCACCGCGAATGCCCCTATCGTCTCGATCACCGGCCTCAACAAATGGTACGGCGAATTCCATGTACTGCGCGACATCGGCATCGATGTCGGCAAGGGCGAGCGTATCGTGATCTGCGGGCCGTCGGGCTCCGGCAAATCGACGCTGATCCGCTGCATCAACGCGCTGGAGGAATTTCAGGAAGGTGAGATCAATGTCGATGGCATCGAACTCGGCCCTAATCTGCGGCGCGTCGATGACGTCCGCCGCGAGGTCGGCATGGTGTTCCAGAGCTTCAACCTGTTTCCACATTTGACGGTGCTGGAAAATTGCACGCTGGCGCCGATCTGGGTCCGTAACATTCCAAAGAAGGAAGCCGAAGCCACCGCGATGAAATATCTGGAGCGTGTGCGGATTCCACATCAGGCCAACAAGTTTCCCGGCCAGATGTCCGGTGGCCAGCAACAGCGCGTCGCCATCGCGCGCGCGCTGACGATGAACCCGAAGGTGATGCTGTTCGACGAGCCGACATCGGCGCTCGATCCGGAGATGGTCAAGGAAGTGCTCGACACCATGGTCGATCTGGCCGAGGAGGGCATGACGATGATGGTGGTGACGCACGAAATGGGCTTCGCCAAGCAGGTTGCTGATCGCGTCGTGTTTATGGACGCCGGCCAGATCATCGAGAGCAACACGCCGGAGAACTTCTTCTCCAATCCGCAACACGAGCGGACCAAACTGTTTCTGGGTCAGATTTTGCGGTGATCTTTACCCTCCCTTTAAGGGGGAGGGTCGCTCGCGAGCGGCGAAGCGCAGCTTCGACGGAAAGCGAGCGGGGTGGGGTGACAATGGATTGAAGGCAATGGTCAAACGAACGATCAGCGACTTCAAACGCAAAACCGCAAACCGGCTGCGGGCCAATACAACGGCTGCCGAAACGGCTCTTTGGCGACATCTTCGGAAACTCGATATCAACGGCAGCCATTTCCGGCGGCAAGTTGTCATCGGACCATACATTGCTGATTTCGCCTGTATGGCTGAAAAGTTGATTATCGAAGTTGACGGATCGCAACATAACGAAACAGAAAACATGCAGCGCGACGAGGCGCGAACGCTTTGGCTGCAGTCTGAAGGTTTTCACGTTATTCGATTTTGGAATAACGATGTGATGACCAGGACGGAGCAGGTGCTGCAAGCCATACATGACAGGCTTGTTGTCACCCCACCCCGCCTGCCAGGCGCAGGCGACCCTCCCCCTCAAGGGGAGGGTGACATCACACCGTCTCGAACGGCACTGTGATCGCGGATTTCTTTTCCAGCCATTCCGGCACCGGCAGGTTCTTGCTACGCATAAATTCCGGGTTGAACAATTTCGACTGATAGCGGCTGCCGTAATCGCAGAGAATGGTCACGATGATGTAGCCCGGTCCCATCTCCTCGGCAAGCCGCATCGCACCGGCGATATTGATACCGCTGGAGCCGCCGAGACAAATGCCTTCATGTTCAAGCATGTCGTAGATGATCGGCACGGCCTCTTGGTCGGTGATTTGATACGCGCCGTCGATCAGCGCGCCGTCGAGATTGGCCGTGATGCGGCCCTGACCGATGCCTTCGGTGATCGACGATCCCTCCGACTTCAAGACGCCTTTTGTGTAGAAATTATACAGCGCCGAGCCGAGCGGATCGGCGAGCTTGATCTTGATGTCAGGGTTCTTGGCTTTCAATCCCATCGAAACGCCGGCCAGCGTGCCGCCTGAACCGACCGAGCAGACGAAGCCATCGACTTTGCCGTCTGTCTGTTCCCAGATTTCCAGCGCGGTCGTCTCGATATGCGCCTGCCGGTTGGCAACATTATCAAACTGGTTGGCCCAGATAGCGCCGTTGGGCTCGGTTATCGCCAGTTGCGCGGCAATGCGTCCGGACAATTTGACGTAGTTGTTCGGATTGGAATAGGGCACGGCCGGGACTTCGATCAACTCCGCACCGCACAGCCGCAGCATGTCTTTTTTCTCTTGGCTCTGCGTGTTCGGAATCACGATCACGGTGCGAAAGCCGAGTGCGTTGGCGACCAGCGCGAGGCCGATCCCGGTATTGCCGGCGGTCCCCTCGACCACGACGCCACCCGGCCGCAATGTGCCGCGCTCCATCGCATCGCGGATGATGTAGAGCGCCGCGCGGTCCTTCACCGACTGGCCGGGATTCATGAACTCGGCCTTGCCGAGAATGGTGCAGCCAGTCAGGTCGGACGCGCGTCTGAGTTTAATGAGGGGGGTGTGGCCGATCGCGTCGACCACGTCTTGATTGATTTGCATATTGGGAGGCTTGCCCGCTTCTTCTTTTGATGGGCGGCGACCCTAATTCAGGCGGCATATCGGCACAAGGGAGCGCCGCAGCACGATATTTTCCGGCAAGCGCACGAGCTTTATTTGGCCTTGGCAAACACCACCTGCCGCACGTCGATATTGCCGGACAGAAATCCGGCCTCGCAATAAGCCAGGTAGTATTCCCACAACCTGCGAAACCGATCATCGAAGCCAAGCGGTGTCAGGTTCGGCCATGCCGCGCGGAAGTTATCTCTCCAAGTCGCGAGCGTCTTGGCATAATCTTCCCCGAAAATGCGCTCGCGGATGACAGGCACGCCGAATTTTTCGCCGAGCGCTTTCAGCACGGACGGCGACGGCAGCATGCCGCCGGGGAACACATAGCGCTGGATGAAATCCACTTCGCGGCGATAGCCATGGAATAGGCGATCCTGAATGGTGATCGCCTGAATGCCGATCAGCCCGCCGGGCAGCAGGCGATCTCGCAATTGCGAAAAATACTCCGGCCAGAATTCTTCGCCGACCGCCTCGATCATTTCGATCGATGCGATTCGGTCATATTGGCCGCGCTCGTCGCGATAGTCCTGGAACCGGATCTCGACGCGATCGGACAGACCCGCTTCGAACATCCGCTTTTGCGCGAAGTCGCGTTGTTCGGTCGAGATCGTCAAGCCGACGACATACGCGCCGTGGTGCTTGGCGGCGTATTCCGCAAAGCCGCCCCAGCCGCAGCCGATTTCGAGCAGCCGATGACCGGGTTGCAGATCGATCGCCTCGGCAAGCCGACGATATTTGTTGGTCTGCGCTGAGGTCAGATCCTGCGTCGGTGTCTCATACATCGCCGACGAGTAGGTCATGCTCGGATCGAGCCATGCCGAATAGAAGGCGTTACCGATGTCGTAATGGTCGTGGATGTTGCGCCGCGCTTGCCGCTTAGTGTTTCGGTTGAACCAGTGCCGTACATTTTGCACAAAGCGCATCACCGGATTGTTGCCGAGCATCGCAACGATCAGATCGTGATTGACGCAAAACAGATACAAAAATTGCGTGAGGTCGGGCGTGTCCCATTCGCCGTGCAGATAGGCTTCGGCGATACCGACATCGCCGCCGTTCAAAAGCCGCGCGGCGAAGCCGTAATCATAAAGCGTCATCGCAGCGGCGGGGCCGGGCTCGATGCCGCCCAACCGCACCACACGGCCATCCGGAAGCGTGACGTCGAGCGTGCCACGGCGCAGCTTCGCGCCATAGGCCAGCGCCATCCGCACCAGGCGCGGTAGATCGCTAAAATGCGCCGAGACGTTAGTCGGCGTCAGCAGGATCGGCGCTGTGGCCGTCTCCGAACGTTCGCTTGCAAGAAGCGCCAGCGGATCGATGAGGCCGATCGAGGTTGCGAGGGTTTCGGTATTCATGACGTCAGACATGTTAGATCCATATGAGCAACAAGCGCCCGAACCGAGCGTCGTCTGCTTTCGGCATTTGGCGGGAGCCGCATCGTCATCGCACGAGCGCGCGTTTGCGCGCCTGTGTCGGTTCGGATTCAGCAGCCGCTTTGTGAACATAAGCATCGCTTCGACCACCCGCAAAGGCAGTCTGCGATGAAGCCTTTGCAGGGCGCGGTACGAAGGTCGCGCCTTTGATCCAGAGCCGCAACGCCTCCCAATGGATCGCGGCTATGATCTTGAATGTGACCATCGGCAGGGCTGCAAACATTGCGGCCAGTGTTGGGCCGTTCAAGGGGCGACGGTCGCCGTTGAAAGTTGCGGCAAGCAATGGGCCGTCGGCATCGGTTTCGAGAATGCGAAGTTTGACGTCTTCGCCGGGCGGCGACACGCGAAAATAATAACGCATCGCCATATCGATGAAGGGCGAGACGTATAACAGCTTGTCCTGCTCTTGCCGGATGCCGGCGGCACTGGCTTCGCCTGGTTGCACCGGCATCACATAGGAATGGATATCACCGAATGTGTTGCGGACCTCGTAGATCAGCAACGCCAACTCGCCGTCGGCGCGGGTACAGAAATACACCGACAACGGATTGAAAGTGTAGCCGAGCAAACGCGGATAACACAGCAATTGGACGCGGCCGCCGCTGAGGTCGATACCCTTGGCCGCCGCTTCGCGCTGCACATAGGCACGGAGCGAGGAGCCGTCGCGATCGCCATGATCGGATTCGCGAAAACTATAAAGCGCGGCGCAATTGACGCCGAACAGTTTCGACTGGGCGTTGGCCTCGTCAAGCCGATCAAGGTCGATGAGCAAACTCATGACGCGGTAGGAAAACCGATGGCCCATCGGCTTGAGCCGCGCATGCATGACATTGCCGACATACAATGAGGCTGCAGCCGGCGAAACCTTCGCAGGGGCCGTCGCATCTGTCATGCCGGCATGGTCACGCGACATGGTCACTCCGCCGCCTCGGCGAGTTCCGGTGCCGGCTGACGCCACGGGATCGGCGCACCGAGTGCCTCTGCGACGGCAAGGCCGGAGCGCAACCCGTCTTCGTGAAAACCATATCCCGTCCACGCGCCCGCAAACCAGGTGTGGCGTTGGCCTTGAATGGTGTCGAGGCGTTTTTGCGCAGCGAAGGCTTTGGCATCATACATCGGATGCTCGAAGGCATAGCGGCCGAAGGTCAGCGCAGGATCGGGCGCGACCGGCGGATTGAGGCTGACAAAGAGCGGCTTGTCGTCGGAGATGCCCTGCAGCCGGTTCATCCAATAGGTGACGGCAACGTCATTGACGCAAGGATTCTTAGAATCAGGCTCATTGCCGCGCGTCCACCGCAAGAAATTCCACGAGGCCCAGGCGTGCTTGCGCTTCGGCATCAGCTTCGGATCGCGGTGCAGATAGACGGTGTTCGGTGAATAGCCGATGTCGCCGAGAACAGCCTGTTCGTCGGCGCTCGGATCGGCCAGCATCTTCAGCGTCTGGTCGCTATGCGCAGCGATGACGACGTGATCGTAGGTCTCGTGATGGCCGAGGCTGTCGTGGATGACGACGCCATGCGGCGTGCGCTCGATCGAGGTCACAGCGCAGCCGTGGCGGACATGATCCTTGAACGACGCCATCAGTTTTTCGACGTAGCGCGCGCTGCCGCCTTTGACCGTGCGCCAGACCGGACGATCATATTGCAGCAATCGGTGATTACTGAAAAAGGCGACGAAATTCTCGGCCGGGAAATCCAGCATCTGCGATGCCGGTGCCGACCAGATCGCAGCACCCATCGGCGCAAGATAATCGCTCAACAGGCGCGGCGCGAATTTACGAAACTTGAAATACTCGCCGAGCGTCATGTCCTTCAACAGCCCGGCGTCGCGATCGGCGACGCTGCGGGTGTTGAAGGTGAGGATGTCGCGCAGCATCCACAGATAAGACGGCGAGAACAGGTTCTTGGATTGCGCGAACAGCCCGCGCGCAGTCGAGTGCCAGCTATCGCCGCCGCCCTTCCATTCGAAGCGGCCGGCATCTGCTGACACGGCGAAGCTCATGCAGCTTTCGACGGTCTCGACACCGAGATGCGCGAACAGCGCCTTGAGGTTGGGATAATTGATCTCGTTATAGACGATGAAGCCGATATCGACGCTGACCGGCGTGCCGTCATAATCGATCTGCACCGTGTGGCTGTGGCCACCGGGGCGCAATTCGCGGTCGTAGACGGTGACCGGATATCGCTGCGACAATGCCCATGCAGCGGCATTGCCGGCAATTCCCGTTCCCACCACTGCGACCCGCATTCCGATAGCCCCCGATTGGTCAGTTTTCTGACACTCGCAAGCTACGATGCCGCGTTGCCACGGTTTCAGCAAGTTGATGAACGCAGAGCCTGAAGACCATGCGAATCAGATGGATAGGCTCAGTCAGACAGATGAAATCTTCGTAAGGCTGGCGTTGCGGAGCGGCCATCGCCTACAAAAAGCCCGTGGATACGGGCTAATTCGGCAGTTCCCCGGTTTGGCTTGATTGTGACGTCGGGCGCGCATAAGTCGCGCCAGCCCTGTCCGCGCCTTGATCGGCACGATAAGATGTTGTGGGGATTCAACGGAAAGCTTCACACGGTGGGACGGCTGCGACCTGACTTGACGCCTTTGCGCGGGGACGCCGGATCTCTTCGCAGCATTGCGTTGCGTATCGGTGCGCTGGCGCTTGTCGTGACGACAGGTGGCTGCATTCTCACGAAGGATCTGCCGGATCCCGCGCTCGACGTGCCGACATCGTACATCGCGCCGGGCGGCAAGCGCGCCGACGCGCCACCAAAACTCGACTGGTGGCGTGGTTTTGGGTCGCGCGAGCTGACCGCGCTGATGGAAGAGGCGCAAACCGTCAACTTCGACATCGCCGCGGCGGCCGAGCGAATCACGCAGGCCGATGCGCAAGCGCGGATCACGGGAGCGGCTTTGTTGCCAAGCCTATCGGGGCTGGCGTCATCCACGCTCTCGAAAGGCTCAACCGCGACGGCTTCAAACACCACCGGCGCAATTACCGGCCGAGAAATCCGGACCTTTTCGACCTCTTTAAGCGCGAGTTATGAATTCGATTTCTGGGGCAAGAACCGCGCTCTGGCGCTCAGCGCCGAAGAAACCAGCAACGCCGTGCGTTTCGACCGCGAGGTCGTGGCGCTGACGACGATGGCTGCCGTTGCCAATGCGTATTTTCAGGTGCTGGCGTCGCAGGATCGCATTCGGACCGCCCAGAGCAATATCGCCAGCGCGCAACGCATTCTCGACGCGATCAAATCGCGGTTGACGGTGGGTACGGGCAACGATCTCGAAGTGGCACAGCAGGAAAGTGTGTTGGCCAATCAGCGCGCCTCCGTGCCGCCGCTGCGCCAGACGCTGGCGACCAACATCAACGCACTGGCACTGCTGGTGGCGCGACCGCCAGAAAGCCTGTCGGTGTCCGGCGGATCGCTGAATAAAATGACCGCGCCGCGTGTGACGCCCGGCCTGCCGTCGGAATTGCTGACGCAGCGTCCGGACATCCGCCGGCAGGAGGCTTATCTGGCATCGGCGACGGCCAACATTGGCAATGCCCGCGCGCAGTTTTTCCCAAGCATCGTGTTGACCGGCAGTACCGGCTATCAAAGCGCGGCGCTCGCCACATTATTCACGCCGCAAGCGGTGTTCTACAATGTCGCGACCAGCCTCACGCAGCCGATTTTCGACGGTGCCCGCATTCTCGGCAATTTCGAACTGACCAAAGCCCGGCAGGATGAACTCCTTCAAACCTACCGCAAGACGGTGGTGTCCGCCTTTACCGACGTGGACAACGCGCTGGTTGCGATCCGCGAAACGACCGAGCGCTTGCGTTTGCAGCGCGAGGTCATATCGGCCTCACAGCGGGCGTTCAGTTTGGCTGAACAGCAGTTGCGCGCCGGCACTGCCGACATCGTGACCGTGCTCAACACGCAATTGACGCTGTTTCAGGCGCAGGACGTGCTGTCGCAAGTGCAATTGTCACGTTTTCTGGCGATCGTGAGCCTGTTTCAGGCGCTTGGTGGCGGCTGGGAGCCGCGAGTGGAGAGACCCGTCAATGCTCTTTAAGCCGGACGGAACGCAGATCGAGACCGACGCAAAACCATCAGTTGCCGTTCGCGCGGCGGGTGGCGCGCGGCGTCGCATCGTGTCGATCTTCGTCACGCTGCTGATCCTTGGTGGCCTCGGTTACATTGCCTGGATGGCGATGCAGCCAAAGCCGGCCGCGGCTCCATTCGGACGTGGCGCCGGCCGCCCGGATGCAGCCGTGCCGGTGCTGGCCGCAACGCCGCGCGTGCAGGATGTGCCGGTTTACCTCGACGGCGTGGGTTCGGTGAAAGCGCTCAACACCGTGACCGTGCGCGCACAGGTCGACGGCAAACTGACCTCGATCAAGTTCAAGGAAGGGCAGGACGTCAAAGCGGGCGACGTGTTGGCCGAGATCGATCCGGTTCTTTATAAGGCGCTGTACGATCAGGCGGTCGCCAAGAAAGCGCAGGACGAAGCGACGCTCGCGAATTCGCGGATCGACCTGATGCGCTATCAACAACTCGCCGCCAGCAATGCCGGCTCCAAGCAGCAGGCCGACACGCAAAAGGCGACTGTCGCCCAACAGGAAGCATTGCTGCGATCCGATCAGGCGGCGATCGACAATGCCGCCGCGACACTTAGTTATACCAAGGTGGTCGCACCGCTGACCGGCCGTATCGGCCTGCGGCAGGTCGATCAGGGCAATCTGGTGAAGGCCTCCGATACCACAGGCATCGTCGTCATCACGCAGCTGCAGCCGATCGCCGTACAATTCAGCCTGTCGCAGCAGCAGATCGTGCGCGTCAACGCCGCTGCAGGGAAGGGTGAACTCGCCGTCGACGTGTTCGGCAATGACGGCGTCACCGTTGTCGATACCGGCACACTGGCCGGCATCGACAATCAGGTCGACATCACCACCGGCACGGTGAAATTGAAAGCAGTGTTTCCGAACGCGACATTCCAGCTCTGGCCGGGGCAGTTCGTGAATGTGCGGCTGAAAGTCGAGACGCTGCCGCAGGCGATCGTCGTGCCGACCTCAGCTGTTCAACGCGGCCCGGCCGGGTCGTTCAGCTATGTAATCGGCGAGGGCGATATCGTCAGCGCAAAGTCGGTGACAGTGACGCAGCAGAACGAAACCGAGGCTGTTATCGCCACGGGCCTTACGCCAGCGGACCGCGTGGTAACGACGGGCTTCGCCAATCTCGCCGACGGCGCGAAGGTATCGATCGGCAGCAACGACCAGATCATCACGCCCGATCTCGCGCCGCGCAAACAGCAAGTTAACGGAGACGGCAAAAACGGTGAACGTAAAAACGGCGACGGCAAAAACGGTGAACGCCGCGCCAAAAAAGCTGCCGACGGCGCGGTTTCCGAAGGCGACCAAAAAGGCCAGACCGGCTCCGCACCGGCGGCTCCTGCCGCGACGAACGCGCCCGTAACGAAGTCATCGCCATGACAATGCCCCGGATCGCAAGGATCGGACAGCCATGAGCGTTTCCGAACCCTTCATCCGCCGGCCGGTCGCGACGTCGCTATTGGGTGTGGCCCTGCTGATCGGCGGGTTACTCGGGTATTGGGCATTGCCCGTGTCGGCGCTGCCGCAGGTCGATTTTCCGACCGTGCAGGTCTCGACGCAATTGCCGGGTGCCAGCCCCGACGTCATCGCGTCTTTGATTACCGCGCCGCTGGAACGCCAACTCGGGCAAATCCCGTCACTGACGTCGATGAATTCGACGAGCTCGTTCGGCGTCAGCCAAATTTCGTTGCAGTTCGATCTCAACCGCGACATCGACGGCGCAACGCAAGACGTGCAGGCCGCCATCAATGCCGCTGCCGGCGTGCTGCCGAAGAACCTGCCTTATCCTCCTGTGTATGCGAAAGTGAATCCGGCCGACGCCGCCGTGATGACGCTGGCGCTGACATCCGACACCATATCGCTGCGCGCGATGAGCGATCTCGCCGATAGCCTTATCGGCCAGCGCCTCAGCCAGATTTCCGGTGTCGGACGTGTCGCTGTTCTCGGTGGCCTGAAGCCTGCCGTGCGCGTGCAGGCCGATCTGGCGCGGCTCGCGTCTTACGGCATCTCGCTGGAAGATTTACGAACGGCGATTGCCGGCGCGAATGTCTCCGGCCCGAAAGGCTCGCTCGACGGCGCGCAGCAGGCCTATACGATCGCCGCCAACGACCAGATTGCGGCGGCGGACGCCTACAAGCCGATCATCATCGCCTACCGCAACGGCTCGCCGGTCACCATCGGCGACGTCGCGCGCATCGTCGATGGTCTCGAAAACGACCGCACCGGCGGCTGGTACAACAGCACGCCATCGGTGATCGTGGATATCCAGCGCCAGCCCGGCGCGAATGTCATCGAGGTGGTGCGGCAGATCAGGGACGAAATTCCGAAGATCGAGCGCGCGATCCCGGCGGGTGTGAAGCTCACCATCGTCAGCGACCGCACGGTGACGATCCGCGCCTCGGTGCATGACGTCCAATTTACACTCGTATTGTCGGTCGTGCTGGTGACGCTTGTGGTGTTGCTGTTTTTGCGTTCGCTGCGCGCGACGCTGATCGCGGGCGTGGCGCTGCCGCTGTCGCTGATCACGAGCTTCGGCGTGATGTATTTCGCCGGCTTCAGCCTCGACAATCTCTCGTTAATGGCGCTGACGATCGGCACGGGCTTCGTCGTCGATGACGCGATCGTCATGATCGAGAACATCGTACGTCACATGGAGGACGGCGAAGGCCCGATGGAAGCGGCGCTGAAAGGTGCCAGCGAAATCGGCTTCACGGTGATCTCGCTGACGGTCTCGCTGATCGCTGTGTTCATCCCGCTACTGTTCATGTCAGGCCTTGTCGGCCGCATGTTCCGCGAATTCGCGCTGACGCTGACGATTGCGGTCGTGACCTCGATGGTGGTGTCGCTGACGCTTACGCCAATGATGTGCTCGCGGCTACTCAAGCCGATGCACGAAGAATTTGCCGTGCCGGGTCTGGCAGCGGCGAGCCGCTTCATCGATCGGATGGTCGAACTCTATCACCGCACGCTGTTGATGGTGCTGAGGCATCAGCCGGCGACGCTGGTCGTGACGTTTCTGACCATCATTGCCACGATTGGGCTTTATATCATCGCGCCGAAAGGCTTTCTGCCGCTGCAGGACACAGCCTCGATCATTGCGGTGACGGAGGCGGGCGCGGATGTCTCCTTTGCCGAAATGCAAGCGCGCCAGTCCGCGACGGCGGCCGCGATCAATGCCGATCCCGATGTCACCGGCGTCGTATCGGTGATCGGGGCAGGTACGGTCAACTCGACCACCAATGTCGGTCGTCTCGTGCTGACGCTGCGACCAAAGGGCGAGCGCACCACCGACATCATCAAAGTCATCGAACGGCTGAAGGAGCGCGTCGCCGGCATTCCCGGCATGAACGTGTATTTCCAGCCGGTGCAGGACATCCAGATTTCGACGCAAGCGAGCCGTTCGCAATATCAATACACGCTGACCGGCACCGATGCGAAGCAGGTCTCGCTGTGGGCCGGCAAGCTCGTCGCTGAATTGCGCAAGGATCCGTTGTTTCGCGACGTGTCCTCCGAAGCACAGGACGGCGGTCTTCGCGCAGCACTTGACGTGAACCGGCAGCGCGCCGGACAACTCGGCGTCAGCCTGCAAGCCATCACCGACACGTTGAACGATGCGTTCGCGCAGCGGCA
>JAYUEY010000071.1:0-15594 GCA_043739005.1 Tardiphaga sp. | reverse complement strand
GTCGGGATCCAGATCATCGCAGCGCTCGCGGTGCTGGTCCGGCCTTCCGATGTGAAGCAAACGGCTTGAATGACTGCACATCTTGCATCATGCACGCCTGATCGGCCGCTGCCAGGCTTCGCTTTCTGCGAGCCAGATGACAAGCTCGGGCAAGTAAATCAATCGTCGCCGTCGCTCATGTTTGGAACGCGGAGATCGCGGAATTCTAGTCACCCGGTCAAGCCGGGTGACGACACTGGGCTTGCTGCACGTTGTCGACCAGCAGTCAGATCGGCTTGCCCGCATAGGGCATTGATGCCGTCAAACCGCCATCGACCGGGATCGCCTGACCGTTGACATAAGACGCATCGTCGCTCGCCAGAAAAAGTCCCATGGCCGCAAGTTCATGGGGCTGGCCCGCCCGCTTCAGCGGATTCAATTGGCCGATCTTGCCCTCGGTGCCGCGACCCCTGGCATTGTCGAAGATCGGTTTGGTCATACCGGTTTCGATCAGGCCGGGACACACCGCATTGATGCGCACGCCGGTGCCGGATAGCGAATAGGCCGTGGTCTGAACGAGGCTGATAACGCCAGCCTTACTCGCAGCGTATGGATGGCCTGACGCGCCGGATTTCAGCCCTGCGACCGACGCTGTCAGCACGATCGCTCCGGACTTTTGTTTCACCATCACCGGCATCGCATATTTCACCGCCAGAAAAGGTCCGATCAGATTGACCCGCAACACCTCCTGCCATTGCTCGACAGTCTGCTCACCCAAGGGCACGAGGCCGCCCGAGACACCCGCATTGGCCCAGATCGCGTCGAGCTGGCCGTATGCTTCAACCGCTTTGTCGATGAACGCCTTCACGTCAGCTTCGGAGCCGGCATCCGCCGTCATCGCTTGTACAGTGCCGCCAGCTTTGCTCACCATGTCGGCGGTTTCATGCACCGCCTCGCTGCGATCGACGATGATCAGCTTCGCGCCTTCTTTCGAAAACAACAGCGAGGCTGCGCGGCCGATGCCGCTGCCGGCGCCTGTGATGATGACGGATTTGCCTTCGAGGCGGCCCATGAGTGTCTCCCTGCGATTGTTGATTGCCGTCGTACGGAATACGCGGACACAATGAGGCTTGAGGCCGTTCATTTCGTCACGTACATCGGGTGAAACATTATTGAAGGGTCGTGGTGATGTCCAATTCCGACAAGCCGTTCGTTGCGCAACACAGCGTTCCGCAAGGCGTCACCGCGACACGTTGGTGGTGGGTGCGCCATGCGCCGGTGCGGGATGATGGCGGCAATATTTATGGTCAAAAAGACATGTCATGCGATTGCAGCGATCGTGTTGTTTTCGATGCCATCGGCAAGATCCTGCCGCGCAACGCGGTGTGGGTGTCGAGCAAATTGAAGCGCACGCATATGACGGCGGCGGCGATCTGGGATGCCGGTTATCCGAAGCCGCATGACATGCCGCACGAGGCTGATCTCAACGAGCAGCATCTCGGCGACTGGCAGGGCATGAACCGCGCCGCGTTCTTCGCCAACTTGCCGACCAATCTCGATACGTTCTGGTTCGCGCCGATCAACGAGCCGTCGCCGAATGGCGAAAGTTTCATGGACCTTTATCGCCGTACACAAAGCGCGATTGCACGTATCACCGCAGCCAATGCGGGACGCGACATCGTCGCCGTCGCGCATGGCGGTACCATCAAGGCCGCGATCGGCGTCGCATTGAAGGATCAGCCGGAGCGGGGACTGGCGTTCACGATCGATAATTGTTCGGTGACGCGACTCGATCACATGGCGAGCGATGGCCATGCGGGCTGGCGTATTCCCTATATCAATCAGCAGCCGTGGATCGCGTCGCCCGAACATGCCGCGATGCATCAGCCGGCACGACCGGAAGTGACCACGACGAAGCTGGCCTAAATTCAGCAAACCAAAATAACAAAACATCAAAGGGAGAGACATATGACACTGTTCGATATGACCGGAAAAGTCGCCGTCATCACGGGCTCGACACGCGGCATCGGCCGCGCCATTGCCGAGCGAATGGCTGAGCACGGTGCGAAAGTGGTGATCTCGTCGCGCAAGCAGGACGTCTGCGACACCGTTGCGAAAGAGATCAATGATCAGTTCGGGCCGGGCACCGCGATTGCGATCGCCGCGAATATCTCCAGCAAAGAAAACCTGCAAAACCTTGTCACCGAAAGCAACCGCGCTTTCGGCAAGATCGATGTGCTGGTGTGCAACGCCGCGTCGAATCCCTATTACGGGCCACTCGGCGATATTCCCGATGATGCGTTCCGCAAAATTCTCGATAACAACATCGTCGCCAACAACTGGCTGACCAGCATGGTGGTGCCGGACATGATCGCGCGTAAGGATGGTGCGGTCATCATCGTGTCGTCGATCGGCGGCTTGAAGGGCTCGACGATTTTGGGAGCCTATGCGATCTCGAAGGCCGCCGACATGCAACTCGCGCGCAATCTGGCCTGCGAATATGGCAAGCACAATGTGCGTGTGAACTGTATCGCGCCCGGCCTCATCAAGACCGATTTCGCCAAGGCGCTGTGGGACAATCCGGACAATCTCAAAGCCTCGACCGCGCGTTCGCCGCTGCTGCGCATCGGCATCCCCGATGAGATCGCTGGCGCGGCAGTATTCCTCGGTTCGGCCGCTGGAAATTTCATGACCGGCCAGACCATCGTGATCGATGGCGGTGCGACGATTAGCTGATTTCTGCTTTCCCTCTCCCCCGGAGGAAGAGGGAAAGAGCGGCTCATGCGACCCACTGTGCGCGCCACTTTTGCGTCGTGGCTTTGAAGTCGTCGGGCCATGTCTCGAAACAGCTCGTCTGATCCGCAAATTGCACCCACGGTTGAGCACTGCGAATGAAGAGATGCGCCGCTGGCCGAAGCCATGAGGTGTCGTCGAGCGTCCCGGCGCGAACATTGATGCTATCGGGCCGCGTATTGCGCTCACCATAAATGCGCACGCCGCAATCACCGCAGATCCAGGCGGTCACTTCAGCGTCGCCGGACTTGCGTCGCCATGCCTTCGGCGCGCCTTCGACGATGGCGAAAGCGGCAGTCGCGACAGGCATCGTCATCGCGAATGCGCTGCCGGATTGCCGCTGGCAGTCCGTGCAATGGCAAGCATAGAGCCCCAACGGAAACGCGGCGATCCGGTAGCGGATCACCGCACAGGAGCAACCGCCCGTCAATGGCAAAGCGGGCATTTTGAAAGTCGCAGACGGCGCGTCCGCCATCGCAAGCCTCACTCGACCGCTGCGTAAACCAGGCTTCTTACCAGCGTGCGGAAATATTCGCGCTGGCCCGGTCCTTGAGACATGAACACGGCGAACAGATCTTCGACGGGATCAATCCAGAAGAACGTTCCGGCCATGCCGCTCCAGAAAAATTGACCCATCGATCCCGCAAAGGGGGCCATGCCGTCATGCGTGCGTACGGCAAAACCGAGGCCGAAGCCGTGGCCCGCCGGCAGCAGGTGGCTTTCCACTTTCACCTTCGGGTCGAGATGGTTCGACGCCATGAATTGCAGCGTCTTGCGCCCGATGACGCGCGCACCGTCGAGTTCGCCACCGTTCAACAACATCTGGCAGAACCTTGCATAATCCATCGTCGTCGAAACAAGCCCGCCGCCGCCGGATTCCATAACGGGCTTCTCCAGCATGTCGAATAGCGCAACCTTCTCGCCGGTCCAAGGATCGGCGGCAAACGGCTCAGCGAGGCGATGGCTGTTGTCCGCGCCGGTATGAAATGCCGTCTCGGCCATCTGGAGCGGCGCGAGAATGCGCTGCGTGAGATACGCGCTCAGTGATTGGCCGGAGACGACTTCGATAACACGGCCGAGAATGTCAGTCGCGCGCGAGTAATTCCATTCGCTGCCCGGCTGGCACATCAAGGGCAGCTTGGCGACGATCGCGGCGTGCTGTTCGTTGGTGATATTTCGATCGCGCGCGCCGGACTTCGCATAGAGCCGCTGCACCATGCCGGTGCCGGTGATCTCGTAAGACAGCCCCGAACTGTGGCGCAGCAGATCCTGGATTGTGATCGGACGCAGGGGCAAAGCGTATTCCAGCGCGCCGTTGCGCTCGACGCCGACTTTGACGTCAGCGAAAGCCGGAATGTATTTCGCCAATGGATCGTTGAGCAGGATGTGGCCGTCCTCGACCAGTTGCATGATGCCGAGCGAAACCATCGGCTTGGTCATCGAGAAAATGCGGAAGATGCTGTCGCGCGCCATCGGTGCATCCTGCGTCGGATTTTGTTTGCCGAGCGCTTCGAAGAAACCGATCTTGCCATGCCGTGCGACAAGCATCGTCACGCCGGGCGTGGTGCCTTTGTCGATCTCGCGCTGGAAGGCATCCGACATCGCCTTCAGCCGGACCGGCGATAGGCCGATCGAGGCGGGGCTGGCCTCGGGCAAGTGTGGCGTTTGGGGCGCTGCGGTATGCTTGGCGAGCGGCTGGGCGTTCATGGTGTCTCCCTCGGGTTTCCGTATTTTGTCGACAGAGTGACCGAGATTGCGCCGCTTGAACAGGTGCTCAAGCTGCGGGGAGGCCTTGCATTTCGGGGGCAGTCTATGCTTGAACGGCGCTCACTGAAGGGGTGTAGCTCAGTTGGTAGAGTACCGGTCTCCAAAACCGGTTGTCGTAGGTTCGAGCCCTACCGCCCCTGCCAGTCTTTTCAATGAGTTAGTTGCGCGTTTGCCCATGCACAACGCTATTTCCACATCCTCTTCTGTGGCATGGTTCTGACAATCGGAGCCGGACGCTCACAGGCATGGTCCTCGAATAAAGGGGCCTGCCACGCCAAAGATTTGCTGGTGAAAACATGATTATCGTCACAGGTAGCGTGCTGGCGACGCAGGCAAGTTTCGATGAGGTGCGATTGCTGTGTATCGGCCATTGCGAGCGGTCGCGGTTGGAGCCGGGGTGCATCTCGCACGACGTCCATGTCGACTGCCAGAATCCCATGAGACTGTTTTTCTTCGAGCAATGGGCTGACGAAAATGCGCTCCGTGAGCATTTCGCAATGCCCGAGGTGCGCGGCTTCGTGAAAGAGTTGCGCGGCAAAATCGTCGAGACGTCGGGCACGCGGATATTTCAAGCCGAATTGATCGAGCGTTAAGTTTGGACGTCATCACAAACAAAAGCCCGCCGGTTTGCGCCGGCGGGCTTTGTTTTATGACAGACGTCTGGAATCGTTCAGTTCGCAACTGTTGTGATGACGGTCGCGAGCGGACGCCCATTGCTTGGTTTGTTGATTTTCTCTGCCGGCGCGACCATCGCATCATACTGCGGCAGCGTCGGAAGCGTGTCCTTGGGCTTGACGTGGACGATCTTGTAGCCGCCGGCCTTTAACTGCACGAGCAGTTCGGGCAACGCTGCCGCCGTCCACTTGTGCAGATCGTGCATAAGCACGATGCCTTTGCCTGTCTTTTGCAATTTGCCCATCACGCCGCTGACGAGCAATTCGGGTTTCTTGATGCGGAAATCTTCCGAATCGACGTCGATCGAGAATGCCGCGATGTTGCGTTCGCCAAGATAGGCTTTCAGTTCGGAGGTCTGGCGCAATTGCGGAAAGCGAAAGAACGGCGCGATCGGCTGGCCGGCCGACATCGCGACGGCGCTGATGCCCTTTTCGATCTCGTCCTTGGCGTCCTGCAACGGGCGCTTGGCGAGGTTCAAATGAGCCCAAGTGTGCGAGCCGACTGTGTGGCCACGCGCGAACACCTGTTTGAGGATATCCGGGTGCCAGGTCGCGTGCTTGCCAACCGGGAAGAACGTCGCCTTGGTGCATTGCGCATCGAGTGCGGCAAGCACGGCGGGCGTTGACACCGGCCACGGGCCGTCGTCGAAGGTGAGTACGACTTCGCCAGGCTGCAGAAAGTCATAGTCCTTATACTGCGACAGACCGAGGCCGGGGCCGCCGGTGGTATCGATCTGCACGGTGCGCGAAACGCCGAGGGCATTCGGGTTCGCGCAGGCTGCCGCCTGAACCGGTGCTGGTGCGCTGGTCTCGGCGGGCTTTGTGGCGCTGGCAGGATCGATCTTTGGGGCAGGCGCGGGGGCAGTTGCTGGGGCCTTGGTCTTGTCAGCCTGCGGACCGGGCCAGCGATCACCGATCGCACCCGTGGTGTCCGATGCGTCCATGACGGACGCCGTCTTCGTGGCGCCACCATCGAAAGTACGGACCGCGACGAAGCCGAGCGCGGCGATCGCCAAAATACCGCCGCCAGCGGCGATTACCAAATTTTTACGCATACTCAACTCCTAGCACGATACCGGCAGACGATCGTCTAAATTGGTTAAGCCGTGGTATCCGCGCAGACGATCGGCGAACAAAAAAGGCCGACCGGTGCGATCGGCCGGCCTTTCGCGCTGTTCAGTCGCGCATGCGACTACTTCACATAGGGGCAGCCGCCATCCTTCATCGGGCGGAACACATCGTCGCCGGGCACTTCCGCGAGCACCTTGTAATAATCCCAAGGGTATTTGGATTCGTCGGGTTTTTTCACCTCGAGCAGCAGCATTGAGTGAACCATGCGGCCGTCCTCGCGCAGCGTGCCATTGGACGTGAAAGCATCGTCCACTTTCATCTCGCGCATCTTGGCCAGCACAGCCTTGGTCTCGCGGGTGCCTGCGGCCTTCACGGCCTTCAGATAGTGCAGCGTCGCGGAATAGGTCGACGCCTGGTTCATCGTCGGCATCCGCTTCATGCGCTCGAAGAATTTCTTTCCAAATGCGCGGCTACGGTCGTCCTTGTCCCAATAATAGGCTTCGGTGATGACGAGGCCCTGCGCCAGCTTCAAGCCGAGGCTGTGAATGTCCGAGATGAACATCACGATACCTGCGAGCTTCTGGCCGCCTGCGACGACGCCAAATTCGGCCGCCTGCTTGATCGTGTTGATGGTGTCACCGCCGCCATTGGCCATGCCGATGACTTTCGCCTTCGACGCCTGCGCCTGCAAAAGGTAAGACGAGAAGTCAGCCGAATTGAGCGGATGGCGGGCGCTGCCGAGAACCTTGCCGCCTGCCTTGTTGACGACGTCGCCGACGTCGCGTTCGATCGAGTGGCCGAACAGATAGTCCGCCGTGATGAAGAACCAGGTGTCGCCGCCATTCTTGACGATCGCTTTGCCGACCGTTTGGGCGTTGCCGTAGGTGTCGTAGGTCCAGTGCGCGGTATAGGGCGAGCACGACTTGCCGGTGATGTCCGAACTGGCGGCGTCCGTGACGATCATGATCTTCTCGAACTGCTTCGACATTTCCATGCCGGCCAGCGCCGTCGCCGAGGTCGGCATGTCGATAATCATGTCGACATTATCGTTGCCGTACCATTTGCGTGCCAGTGCCGCAGCGATGTCGGCCTTGTTCTGGACGTCGGCGGTGACAAGCTCAATGGGCTTGCCAAACATCTGGCCGCCGAATTCGTCGATCGCCATCTTGCTGGCTTCGACATTGCCGATGCCGCCGATGTCGGAATAGACCGACGAGAAGTCGCTGAGCACGCCGATCTTGAGCGGGAGTTCGTTCTGCTGGGCAATGGCGGACTGCGAGAAAGCGGCGCAAACGGCAAGCGCGGCCAGAATTCTGGTTGTGGGCATCGTTCCTCCGGTCTTTTTTTGTTTATCACGGTACCATGACGGCGGCGGCGGACGCGCGCAAGGGCCGGAACCGGGCGGCCCTTGGGGCTTGCGATGCGGCGTTTGAGCGCTCAGGCCGAAGGGTGCGTCCAGCGCCGCCATCTTGACCTTTGGCGGGGTCCGCAGTAGGACACAGCACTCGCTGTCGGCCCGGTCACGGATATCCGACGCGGCTTTGATTTCCCTGAACACAGAGCGCCCGCTTGGCGGCTCATCCTTGAGAGAGGGTTGGGCCGCAAGAGGGCTGTCTGTATGCAGCCTGTATAAACCGTTCGATCTGTTCTCTAACGACGACTTCTCTTACAAAAACTTGGATCATCAACGATGGCTTTCAGCCCGTTCAAATTCATGCAGGAAGTGCGCACGGAAACCGCCAAGGTTTCGTGGCCTTCGCGGCGCGAGACCACGATCACCACCATCATGGTGTTCATCATGGTCGCGGTGTCGTCGATCTTCTTCTTCTTCGCGGACCAATTGATCCGCGTCCTTATCACCTTCTTGCTCGGTATCCGCTGATGGCTATGCGCTGGTATATCGTTCACGCTTATTCGAACTTTGAGAAGAAAGTCTCGGAGTCGATCAAGGAGCAGGCCAAGCAACGCGGCCTTGAAGATCTGTTCGAGCAAATTCTGGTCCCGACCGAAAAGGTCACGGAAGTGCGTCGCGGCCGCAAGGTCGATGCTGAGCGCAAATTCTTTCCGGGCTACGTGCTGGTGAAGATGAACCTCACCGACGAAGCGTTCCATCTCATCAAGAACACCCCGAAGGTGACGGGCTTCCTCGGCGCCGAAAATAAGCCGATGCCGATCTCCGATCCGGAAGCCATGCGCATCCTGCATCAGGTGCAGGAAGGCGTTGAGCGCCCGAAGGCGTCGGTGTCATTCGAGATCGGCGAAAACGTCCGCGTCGCCGATGGTCCGTTCGCATCGTTCTCCGGCGTGGTCGAGGAAATCGACGAGGGTCGCTCGCGCGTCAAGGTCGCTGTGTCGATCTTCGGCCGCGCGACGCCGGTCGAACTGGAATTCGGTCAGGTCGAAAAGGTTTAGTTTCCCGTCATTGCCGGGCGAGGGCACCTTTCGCCCGATGACCCGGCAATCCATCCCTTCACAAGATTAATGTGAAGATTGATGGATGTCCGGATCAAGTCCAGGCATGACGGCAGAGGGCAAGGCAGTTGCTTTGCTTTAAATAGGGCGTGGGAGGAAAGTGCGGTCGCCAGCCGCGACGATCCGACCCACGAACCTGCAACAGCCGATCGCGATCGGCGCAACAGGAGTGATACATGGCAAAGAAAGTGACCGGATACCTGAAACTTCAGGTGCCGGCCGGTGCGGCTAATCCGTCGCCACCGATCGGTCCCGCGCTTGGTCAGCGCGGCCTTAACATCATGGAATTCTGTAAAGCGTTCAACGCACAGACCCAGAAGGAAGAAAAGAACACGCCAATTCCGGTCGTGATCACGATCTTCGCCGATCGTTCTTTCACGTTCGAACTCAAGACGCCGCCGATGTCGTTCTTCCTCAAACAGGCTGCGAGCATCAAGTCCGGCTCGAAGCTGCCGGGTCGTGATTCGGCGGGCAAGGTGAGTTCCGCGCAAATTCGCGAGATCGCCGAGAAGAAAATGAAGGATCTGAATTGCGACTCCGTCGAAGCAGCCATGAAGATGGTTGAGGGCTCTGCCCGTTCGATGGGTCTTCAGGTGGCGGGGTAACGATCATGGCTGTTGGTAAGAAGCTCATCAAAGCCCGCGAGGGTATCGATCGCGAGAAGCTCTATCCGATCGCTGACGCGATCAAGATGGTGAAGGAACGCGCCAAGTCGAAGTTCGACGAGACCATCGAAATCGCGATGAATCTCGGCGTCGACCCGCGCCACGCCGACCAGATGGTCCGTGGCGTCGTTTCGCTGCCGAACGGCACCGGCCGCACCTTGCGCGTCGGCGTGTTCGCCCGCGGCGCGAAGGCGGAAGAAGCCAAGGCTGCTGGCGCGGATGTCGTCGGTGCTGAAGATCTCGTCGAGAAGGTCCAGAACGGCCAGATCGATTTTGATCGCTGTATCGCAACGCCGGACATGATGCCGCTGGTCGGTCGCCTCGGTAAGGTGCTTGGTCCGCGCGGCATGATGCCGAACCCGAAAATCGGCACCGTGACGATGGACGTCACCGGCGCGGTCAAGGGTGCCAAGGGCGGTTCGGTCGAATTCCGCGTCGAAAAGGCGGGGATCATTCAGGCCGGTATCGGCAAGTCCTCTTTCTCGGAAGAGAAACTGGTCGAGAACATCAAGGCACTGGTTGATGCCGTGGCGAAGGCGAAACCCTCCGGCTCCAAGGGCACCTATATCCAGCGCGTGGCGGTCTCCTCCACCATGGGTCCAGGCGTCAAGGTCGAACCCGGCACCGTGATGGGTTAAGGCTGGTTTCAGCCTCAAGCAATCAAAGGCGGGATCGGGCAACCGGTTCCGCCTTTTTCTTTTGTCCGTCGCAACACGAGGCCGCAATGCCCGACAAAGTCCTGATCTATTCGCGTTTCCCAAAGGCGATGATGGCGCGGATCGGCGCGACATATGATCTGATGGACGCCGGCGGCAAGAAGCCCACCGATGTCTTCAGTGCTGACGACTTGAAGAATGTGCGCGCGCTCATCACCGCCGGCGGCCAACCGCTTGGCGCCGATGTGATGGACATGCTGCCATCGCTCAAGGCGATCATCTGCTACGGCACCGGCTATGACGGCGTCGATATGGCCGCGATGAAGCAGCGCAACATCGTGCTCGGCAACAGCCCGGCGGCCAACGCGGCCGCCGTCGCCGATCTTGCCATCATGTTGATGTTGACCGTGACGCGACGGATGTTGCCGGCCGATGATTATCTGCGCAGCGGCGGCTGGGCCGGCTCAAAGCCGTCGCCCTTGATGACGCCGCCGCGTGGGATGCCGGGTCGTCGGATCGGCGTCTATGGCATGGGCGAAATCGGCCGCAAGATCGCATCGCGCGCGAGCGCCTTCGAGACCGAGGTCGGCTATTCCAACCGCACGCAATACGCCGAACTGCCGTATCGGTATTTCTCCGATCTCGAAACGCTCGTCGATTGGTGCGATGTTTTGATTGTCGCGGTCAGGGCCGGCCCTGACACGCATCACATCATCGATGCCGCAATGCTGAAGCGCCTCGGCAAGGACGGCTATATCGTCAACATCTCCCGCGGATCGACGATCGACCAGACGGCCTTGATCGCGGCGCTGGCAGACACGACGATCGCGGGTGCGGGTCTTGACGTGTTCGAGAAGGAACCGCACGTGCCGGATGCGCTGAGTGCGTTTCCAAATGTCGTGGTGACTCCGCATATCGGCGGTCACACAACGGAGTCACACATTGGCATGCAAGACTGCGTGATCGCCAACCTCAATGCGTTTTTCGCTGGAAAGCCGCTGGTTCACGGCGTCGTCTAGCGCGATCTCAAAATAGTTCCGTGCGTCACGAAAAATATTGATGCGACGGTGCACGGGTCTTTGATTGCCGTTTAGAAAGATTCGAAGGTAGTGTTCAGGCTTCCGATATGCGGAGACTGGCCATGA
Organism: Tardiphaga sp.; assembly: GCA_043739005.1. Taxonomy (GTDB): domain Bacteria; phylum Pseudomonadota; class Alphaproteobacteria; order Rhizobiales; family Xanthobacteraceae; genus Tardiphaga. The sequence continues at coordinate 4,372 of JAYUEY010000071.1, read as the reverse complement.
CGACCTTCACGTTGAAACTCAACGGCAAGCCACATGTGGTGGATGTCGATCCGGATACTCCGCTGCTCTGGGCGATCCGGGATGGCGCTGGCCTGATGGGCACGAAGTATGGCTGCGGCGTCGCACAATGCGGCGCGTGTACCGTCTATCTCGATGGCCAGCCCGTGCGCTCCTGTTCGCTTCCGGTGTCGGCAGTCGGCACCAGCGACATCACCACGATCGAGGGCATCTCTTCGAAAGAAGCAAAGGCCGTGCAGACCGCTTGGGTCGCACTCGACGTGCCGCAATGCGGTTACTGCCAGTCCGGCCAGATCATGAGCGCGACAGCGCTGCTTCAGGTCAATCCCAAACCGACCGACCGCGATATCGATCTGGCGATGAACGGCAACATCTGTCGCTGTGCAACGTACGTCCGCATCCGCGCCGCCATTCATGGTGCCGCCAAATCGCTGGAGGGCTGAACATGACCGTCCACGACAAGATTTTGCACGAGTCCAAACTCTCACGCCGCGCGCTGCTCAAGGCTGGCGCTGTGTTCGCCATCGGCACTTACGTTGCACGCACAAGCGGGCCTGCCTTTGCGCAGGCTCCCGCCGCTCCGCCGAGCGTCAACACCGCGCCCAATACGTTCATCACAATCGGCGCGGATAACACTGTGACCGTTTTGTGCAAGCATATCGAAATGGGGCAGGGGCCCTTGACCGGCATGGCGACGCTCGTCGCCGAAGAACTCGACGCCGACTGGGCGCAGATGCGGGCCGCGCATGCGCCATCGAATCCTGTGCTGTACAAAAATCTTGCTTTCGGCGTGCAAGGCACCGGCGGCTCCAGCGCGATCGCCAATTCCTACGAGCAGATGCGGAAGGTCGGCGCGACCGCGCGCGCCATGTTCGTCTCGGCCGCTGCGGCTGAATGGAACGTGCCGGCATCTGAGATCACTGTTTCGAACGGTGTCGTTGCGCACAAGTCCGGCAAGTCGGCAACATTCGGCGCGCTCGGTGAGAAGACGATGTCACAGCCGATGCCAACGGATGTGAAGCTGAAAGATCCGTTGCAGTTCAAGCTGATCGGCAAAGAAGGCGTCGTCAAACGCCTCGACAGCGCCGAAAAATCAAATGGCACCGCCGTCTACACGATGGACATTAATGAGCCGGACATGCTGACCGCTGTCGTTGCGCGTCCGCCGATGTTCGGCGCAACGGTGGCGTCGTTCGATGCCACGGCGGCGAAGGCTGTCGCCGGCGTCGTCGATGTGAAGCAGATTCCGACTGGCGTCGTCATCTATGCGAAAGGCTTTTGGCCAGCGAAGACGGCGCGCGATCTTCTCAAGATCACCTGGGATGACAGCAAGGCCGAAAAACGCAGCACCGGGCAATTGCTGTCGGAATTTCGCGATCTCACCAAGTCGCCCGGCAAGACCGTGAAGCAGGATGGTAATTTCGATGCTGCGATCGCGGCCGACGGAGCCAAAATCGTCGAAGCCGAATTCGTGTTTCCCTATCTGGCGCACGCGCCGATGGAATCGCTGAACGGCTTCATCCATTGGCAGGGCGACACGGTATCGGCACGCTATGGCAGTCAGTTTCCGACGCCGGATCAGGCGGGGATCGCCAAGGTGCTTGGCCTGGGCATGGACAAGGTGAAGCTGCAAACAATCATCGCCGGCGGCAGCTTCGGCCGCCGCGCGCAGCAGACCACCCATGTCGCGCTCGAACTTGCCGAGGTCGCCAAGGCGATCGGGCCGGGCCGACCGATCAAGCTGGTGTGGACCCGCGAAGACGACATGCGTGGCGGCTATTACCGGCCGTTCGCCATTCACCGAATGCGCGGTGCCGTGAAGGATGGCAAGATCACGGCATGGAGCGACACCATCGTTAGTCAGTCGATCATGAAGGGCTCGCCCTTCGAGGCGATGACTTTCAAGGACGGCATGGATTCGACGGTTTATGAAGGCTCGAACGAGACGCCTTATGACGTTGCGAATTTCCGCTGCGATTTGCATCAGGTCGATATCGGCGTTCCCGTGCTGTGGTGGCGCTCGGTCGGCCATACGCATACGGGTTATGCGGTCGAAGCCTTCGTCGATCAACTGCTCGAAGCGGCGGGACAAGACCCCGTCGAGGGCCGCCTCGCGATGATGAGCAAGAAGCCGCGCCATGCCGGCGTGCTCAAGGCGGTCGCCGAACTATCGAACTGGAAGACCGCGAAACTCGAACCCGGCCGTGCGCGCGGCATTGCAGTGGTCGAGAGTTTCAAGACCTACGTGGCGCAGGTGGTCGAACTGTCGATGACAGAAGAAGGCCCGAAAGTGCATAAGGTCTGGTGCGCAGTGGATTGCGGTGTCGCCGTCAATCCGGACATCATTCGCGCCCAGATGGAAGGCGGTATCGGCTTCGGCCTCGGCCATATCCTCTATGCCGAGCAGACACTCGACGGCGGCAAGCCTGTAGCTGGCAATTTCGACACCTATCGGTCGCTGCGTATCGACGCGATGCCGGAGATCGAAGTCGTCATCGTGGCATCGACGCAAGCCCCCTCTGGTGTCGGTGAGCCCGGCGTGCCGCCGATCGGCCCCGCTGTCGCCAACGCGATGGCCAAGCTCGGCCTCAAGCGTCCCGGTCAATTGCCCATCGTGCGTGGAGCGTCGGCATGACGATGTTGAAGAACGTATCGATGGCTCTCGCGGCTGGCGGGTTGGCGGCAGCGCTGTTGGCCTTCGCCGGCAGCGGCTTTCGCGGCGAAGCCGATGCGGCCAATGAACCGGCGGTCAATCCGACCACGCTCAAAAGCGTCGCGAGCTTCGCATCGATCACCGACAAGGATGCCCGGGCGGTCGCCCTGTTCGGCGAAATCGGTAAGGTGATCGAATCGCCGCGCTGCCTGAATTGCCATCCGGCGACCGAGCGGCCGACCCAGGGCAATGCGATGACGCCGCATCAGCCGCTTGTTGTGCGCGGCGAGGGCGGCATGGGACCGCCCGGCGGATTGGCCTGCACCACCTGTCATCACGAGGCGAACTACGATGCTGCCGGCGTGCCCGGCAATCCGAAATGGTCGCTGGCACCGGCCGAGATGGCCTGGCAGGGCAAGTCGCTCGCGCAGATCTGCGTCCAGATCACGGACAAGCAGCGCAATGGCGGCAGGGACATGGCGGCGCTGATCGACCACATGGCCAATGATGAACTGGTCGGATGGGGCTGGAATCCCGGCAAGGGCCGCACGCCCGCACCGGGAACGCAGAAAGAATTCGGCGATCTGTTCAAGGCCTGGGCTGATGCCGGCGCGGCATGCCCGAAAGGCTAAAGGACGTGCGGGGTGCGATTATCGACAATCGCATCATGCGCGATTAGCATCAGGCGATGACCATAAACCGCCATACCGTCGAGATTGATGCTGAGACCGACGTTCGACTGCGGGAAATGGCAGTTGAACGCGGGCAGGATGTGTCTGCAGTTTTGGCCGATGCCATAGCGTTGCTTGATGCGATTGGTTTGGCCGGGCCTGACGTTGCAGAGGACCGGCGTCGGCTTGATGAATATCGACAGTCTGGTTTGGGCGTGCCGCTTAGCGATGTGAAAGACTGGGTCGCGAATTGGGCGCGTGCTGATGAACTTCCGCGTCCGTTGCCTCGCAAAACTGGATGATCGTCCTTTCGCCCGACGCCGTAACGGACGTCGAGCGAGTGCGATTATTCTTGGATGTGAAAAATCCGGTTGCGGCCCAGAAGGCGCTCGATCGCATTTGGAGCGCACTTGAACGATTGCAGCATTTCCCAAATTCCGGGTTTGCAACCTCGGATCGTTTGATCCGACAGATAGCCGTCCGTTTCGGGGCTTCCGGCTACATCGTTCGCTAGGCCGTCATGCCAATTAAAGGGGATATTCTCGTAACAAGAATTTGGCATACCCGGGAGCATAGGGTCTGACTCAACACTCTTCCTGCGATCCAAACGATTTAGCCCTTGGCAACGCAGTTGCGACTCGTTAAACAACCGCTTCCGAACGGGCTGGCTGTTGCTGGCGCGTTCGTGCTCGCATTCCGACAACCATTATCGATAGGAGCCCATTCCTTATCTGACGTCCTCAATGGATCGCCGGACAAGGAATGAACCGATTGGAAGTGGTGGCGTGCAGCAGGGATTGAACAGCATGCCTGAAGAGGTCTGCTGGATAATCTCGTCCCTGTCCAAGACTGCGGGCGCCGGCGATAAAACGCAAGTTTTACCAACGGCTTAATCTTCCAGCCAGCACAGACGGGTGAAGACCGAATTTTGTGACCCACCGTTTCGTGCGGTGGTGAGCGGGTATGGTTCGAACCTCGACACCCTGATGTCTTCGGAGATCAGGAGGGCAGGCGTTTTCAAGTGTCGTCC
>JAYUEY010000070.1:0-6931 GCA_043739005.1 Tardiphaga sp. | reverse complement strand
GCGACGTTGAAAGGGCCACCTCCGTCCGCTGTCCATTTGCCGTCATCGGCGCGAGGCTGGTCGGGATTGAAGCCTGCCTTCAGAGCAAGCATCAGCTTTCGAAATTTTATTTCGGACCTGATGACCGACAGTCTGTCACGGCAGGTCAGGAGATTGCGTCTCACCATCATCATTTCAATTCCGGACATCACCGATCCTCCGTCATCTCGAAATCTGCTTTAATACCTATATGACTATTTACCTATTGTCAATAAGAAGACTTGATCGGCAAAATCTTTTGCTGCTTCTCCACAACCGCACACACCTCCGCGGTCTCGCGGCGCGAATCGCCCGAGGTGTGAGGCAGTCTCATCCCTCAAACAATGAGGGATGGCGGCGCGCCGTGAGGCGCGGAGTAGTAAGCGTCGCGATTCGCCGATTGAGCGAACCGCGCATCGCCTTGCGGCGCGCCGCGCACGGCTTTTCTGTCTGAGGGGCTGTGCTTCCGGGCGCGCGCGACCTTCGGCCCGCGGGTTACGCGCAGCCTTTGGTCCATCCGGCCGGCTTTCGCCCGCCTTCGCCCGCTCCCGTCCAGCCATTGAAGGCAGAGACCCGTAGTGGCCCCGGACAGCGACCCTCAGCCTCCCGAGTGCGCAGGGCACGACCCCCACGCCCGCAGGCGCCGTATCCGATTCCGCTTCACGACGTCTCATGAACCGTCCCTCGCGAACCGAATGCGACGGACTATAATCTTAATAGGAATTATGTCAAGGTGGACGAGTTCGTCATTGCGAGGAGCGTTGGTGTCGTCGCCTTCGACGAAACGATGCGACGAAGCAATCCAGTTCTGTCGTCAGTCAAGAAAGACGGGATTGCTTCGTCGCTGCCAATCCTCGAAGACGAGGATTGGCAGCTTCTCGCAATGACGAGCATGCCACCTATCCGCATTTCCCTCCCTCTCACCGATCTGCTACAGCGCGGCGTAATCCCCCGAACCGCCGTGAGTGCCACATGATCCCGCGTTATACCCGTCCCGAGATGGCTTCGATCTGGGAGCCGCAGACCCGTTTCAAGATCTGGTTCGAGATCGAGGCGCATGCCGCCGATGCGCTGGCTGAACTGGGCACGATTCCGAAGGAGGCGGCGAAGACGATCTGGGCCAAGGCGAAGGATGCGACCTTCGACGTCGCGCGCATCGACGAGATCGAGCGCGAGACCAAGCACGACGTCATCGCCTTCCTCACGCATCTGGCCGAAATCGTCGGACCCGAGGCGCGCTTCGTGCATCAGGGCATGACGTCATCGGACGTGCTCGATACGTGCCTCAATGTGCAGCTCACCCGCGCCGCCGATATTCTGATTGCCGATGTGGACCGACTTCTGGCGGCGCTGAAGACGCGCGCGTTTGAGCACAAGATAACGCCGACGATCGGCCGCTCGCACGGCATCCATGCCGAGCCGGTGACGTTTGGGCTCAAGCTCGCTTATGCTTATGCGGAATTCACGCGCGCCCGCGAACGGCTGGTGACCGCGCGCGCCGAAGTCGCGACCTGCGCGATATCAGGCGCGGTCGGCACATTCGCGCAGATCGATCCGCGCGTCGAAGCCCATGTCGCAAAGGCGATGGGGCTGAAGCCGGAGCCGATCTCGACGCAGGTGATCCCGCGCGATCGCCACGCGATGTTCTTTGCGACATTGGGCGTCATCGCCTCATCGATGGAGCGGCTCGCGACCGAAATTCGCCACATGCAACGCACCGAAGTGCTGGAAGTCGAAGAGTTTTTCTCGGAAGGCCAGAAGGGCTCGTCGGCGATGCCGCACAAGCGCAATCCGGTGCTGACGGAAAACATCACGGGCCTCGCGCGCATGGTTCGCGCTTATGTGCAGCCCGCGATGGAGAACGTCGTGCTGTGGCACGAGCGCGATATTTCGCACTCCTCCGCCGAGCGCATGTTCGGCCCCGACGCGACGGTGACGCTGGATTTCGCGTTGAACCGTCTCGCCGGCGTTGTTGAGAAGTTGCTGATATACCCCGCCAACATGCAGAAGAATCTGGATCGCCTCGGCGGGCTTGTTCACTCGCAACGACTGCTGATCGCGCTCACGCAAAAGGGCGCGTCGCGCGAGGATGCTTACAGGCTCGTGCAGCGCAACGCGATGCCGGTCTGGCGCGGCGAAGGCGATTTCATGTCGCTGCTGAAGGCCGACGCCGATGTGACCAAACACCTGTCGGACGCCGAAATCGAGGAGCAGTTCGACCTCGGCTATCACTTCAAGCATGTCGATACGATCTTCGATCGGGTGTTCGGGTAGCGCGTGGTGCCCACCATCCTCGCCGTCGCGCAGCGTCGCGGGCATCATTTCAGCAAGACGCCGAGCCTCGCGATCCGGATTGTCGAAGGCCTCGGCGTCGAGGGCGACGGCCATGCCGGCGTCACGGTCAAACACCGGTCTCGCATGCGGCGCGATCCGACGCAGCCCAATCTGCGGCAGGTGCATTTGATCCATGCCGAATTGTTCGACGAATTGGCGGCGAAAGGCTTTGTCGTCAAGCCCGGCGACCTCGGCGAGAACGTCACGACGCAAGGCATCGATCTGCTGGCGCTGCCGCAGGGCACGCGGCTGCATCTCGGCGACAGCGCGATCGTCGCAGTGACCGGCCTGCGCAATCCCTGCATCCAGATCGACAATTTTCAAAAGGGCCTGATGGCCGCAACGCTGGACCAGACGGCCGATGGCGCGCTGATCCGCAAAACCGGAATCATGAGCGTGGTTCTTGCCGGCGGCGATGTGCGGCCGGGCGATGCGATCCGGGTGGAATTGCCGGCGGGCGAACACAAAGCGCTGTTGCCGGTGTGACCGTGTCGTCATTCCGGGGCGCATCTTTGCCGTCACTTTTGACGGCGAATGTGCGAACCCGGAATCCATACTCCCAGACAGGGGTTATGGATTCCGGGCCTGTGCCACGGGTCGGCCCTGCCGACGGGCGTGGCCCATCCCGGAATGACAACATCACTCGCCCATCATCATCCGCGACGCTACGTCGTCGTCCTTGACGACCAGATGATAAACCGCCGCGAGGATGTGCAGCGTGACGAGGCCGATCAGCACATAGGCCAGCCAGATGTGCCAGTTCTCGAAGAAATCCGCATTGGTCTTGTTCTCGGAGGTGAATTGCGGAACCCGAAACAGCCCGAACCAATCCGCATAATTCGGCTTGTGCGCGCCGGAATGCGCCCAGCCGAGCAGCGCCACGACGATAGTGATTGCATACAGCCCCCAGTGGCTGATTTTAGCCGCGACGCGCTCCCACAGCGGCGACAAGGCCGGCGGCGCGGGTGTCGGGTTCATCGCCCGCCAGATCAGGCGGATCACCATCAGCAGCAACACGACGTAGCCGATATCGGCATGGATCCCGCGATGAAACAGCCGCTCGGCGCGGTCGGTGAGCATGTGGTTCATCCACCAGCCGTAGCCGAGCATGCCCATCACAACGAAACCGAGGCCCCAATGAAAGGCGCGCGACACGCTGCCCCAGCTTCTCGTTGTATTGCGCAGCATGATCGACCTCGTTTCATCGATGTCTGCGGAATTTCCGACGCGATGACAACCGGATGGTAACCAGAATCATTCAAAACAGCGATGTGTCTGCACCATCGACCATCCTCGTCATCGATTCCGGGCTCGGCGGCCTCACAGTGCTGCGCGAGATCGTGGCCGCGTGCCCGGCCGCCTCGGTGATCTATGTCGCCGACGATACGTTCTTTCCCTACGGCCACCACACCGAGACCGAGATCGTCGCCCGCGTCGTGCCGCTGGTGGGCGCGCTGATCGCCGCACATGCGCCCGATCTGGTGGTGATCGCCTGCAATACGATGTCGGTATCGGTGATGGCGCCGCTACGCGCGGCCTACAACGTGCCCTTTGTCGGGACGGTCCCGGCAATCAAACCGGCCTGCGCGGCCTCGACCACCAAGCGCGTTTCGGTGCTCGGCACCAAGGCCACGGTGGCACGGGAATACACGCAGACGCTGATCCGCGACCATGCGCAGGCCTGCACGGTGACGCTGGTCGGCTCACCCAATCTGGCCTCACTGGCGGAGGCGCAATTCGCCGGCGGCTCGGTCAGCGACGAGGATATTTTGCAGGAGATCGCGCCCTGCTTCGTGCCCTCGATCGACGGCAGCGATCTGCGCACCGACGCCGTGGTTCTGGCCTGCACGCATTATCCGCTGTTGCTCGATCGGCTGGTCAAGCTGGCACCGTGGCCGGTGGCGTGGATCGATCCCGCCCCGGCGATCGCGCGGCGCGTCGCCGATCTGCTTGGTCCGCAACATGGCGATCCCGCCGATGCCGGAGCCTCGATCTTCTTCACGTCCGGCCGCAAACATCCGCTGGCAGCCTTGCTCGATCAGTTTTTCGGCGGCCGCGTTCCGGCTTAGGTTTCCTTCGTCATTCCGGGGCGCAGACGCCGTCAGGCGGATGCGAACCCGGAATCTCAGAATGTTCATCTTGTTGGGATTCCGGGTTCGCATTCGGCAAGGGCCGACTGCGCCCCGGAATGACAACTTGTGGCAGACAGATCGCCGCTGTTACGCTGGCGGAATTGGAAGGAGACCAACATGTTTCAGAAAATTCTGATCGCGACCACCGCACTCGCCATTCTCGGCTCCAGCGCCGTCATGGCTCAAGGCGTCAAGCGCACGCCCCTTCAAAAAATCGAGTTTCCGAAGGGCTACAACATCCTCACCGCGATCGCCGAGATCGCGCCGAACGCGATGGTCGGCCGTCACACCCATCCCGGTGTCGAAATCGGCTATGTCCTCGAAGGCGAAGCGACGCTCATCGTGGCCGGCAAGCCGGACCAACTGCTCAAGGCCGGTGATTCCTTCGCGGTGCCGGCAGGCGTCGAGCACGACATCAAGATGGGCGACAAGCCTTTGAAAGTCATGGCGGTTTCCGTCATCGAGGAGGGCAAGCCGCTGTCCACGCCTGTGGCGGCGAAATAACCGATCCGGTTTGACTTTCCGGGCACTTGCCCCTAGACAACCCTTGCTCGCGGGCCGTTTACGGCCCGCGTTGCGTTTCGCGACCCGTGGTCTGTCTTTCGCTTGAAAGTCAGACCTGTCAGCTTCGACACAATCCGTTTCGGCATTGATCGTGGCATAGGAGGGCGCGTTTCCTCAATTTATCTTACCATCGAGGACGCGATGACCAAGCGTAGTGAAGCCAAGTATAAAATCGACCGCCGCATGGGCCAGAACATTTGGGGTCGCCCCAAATCGCCGGTCAACAAGCGTGAATACGGCCCCGGCCAGCACGGCCAGCGCCGCAAGGGCAAGCTCTCGGACTTCGGTGTGCAGCTGCGCGCCAAGCAGAAGCTCAAGGGCTATTACGCCAATATTTCGGAACGCCAGTTCCACTCCATCTATGTCGAAGCCAGCCGCATGAAGGGCGATTCGGGCGAGAACCTGATCGGTCTGCTTGAGCGCCGCCTCGACACCGTCGTCTATCGCTCGAAGTTCGTCTCGACGATGTTCGCCGCGCGCCAGTTCATCAATCACGGCCACGTCAAGGTGAACGGCCGCCGCGTCAACATCTCCAGCTTCAAGCTGAAGGTCGGCGACGTCGTGGAAGTGAAGGAAGCCTCCAAGCAGCTCGCCTTCGTTCTCGAAGCCTCGACGCTGGCCGAGCGCGACACTCCGGATTTCATTGACGTCGATCACGGCAAGATGGTTTCCAAGTTCATCCGCATCCCGCTGCTGTCGGACGTTCCGTTCGCCGTGCAGATGGAGCCGCATCTGATCGTCGAGTTCTACTCGCGCTGATCTGATTTTTATGGATTGCGAAAAGCCCCGGTTCGCGCCGGGGCTTTTTGTTTTGGGCGCGTGCACGGCCGTTATATTGTGATTGCGAGGAAGACCCGTCTGCGCTTGCAAAGATGGGCCTCGACGAAGCAATCCAGTTCTTGTTTTTGTCACCGATTGACGAGCTGAATTGCTTGGTCGGCTTCAGTTTTCGCAAACGAAAATCGAAGGCTCTTCGCAATGACGACTGCTGGGATGACGGTCCAGAGCACCGACGTCACGGAATACTAGGTCATCCACTTTCGCGGATGATGATGCCCGATTATGCTGCGCGCGCAATGCGCGACCGAGGACACCTCGATATGACCTATACCCCCGTCCCCACCGATCGATCTTTGCCGCCGATCACAATCAATCTTCTCTCCGACACGCAGACGCGGCCGACGCCGGCGATGCGTGAGGCGATGGCGAGTGCTGCTTGCGGCGACGAACAGATCGGCGACGATCCCACCGTCAATGCGCTATGCGAGCGCACGGCGGAATTGCTCGGCAAAGAGGCAGCAATCTTCATGCCGTCGGGCACGATGTGTAATGTCGCGGCGACCTTGGCGCATTGCCGACGCGGCGACGAAATTCTGGCGCATAAGACCGCGCATATCATCAGCCGCGAAGGCGGCGCGCATGCCGCCCTTGGCGGCTTTCAGGTGACGCAACTCAACGGCAATGACGGGCAATTTTCCGCCAAGACGTTTCGCGCGGCGCTGCATCCGCGCAATCGCTACGAGCCGGCGCAGACACTGGTGAGCGTCGAGCAGACCGCGAATATCGGCGGCGGAACGATCTGGGCCAAGGATGCGCTCGAAGAGATCAGCGCCGTTGCCAAGGACCACGGCCTCGTCACGCATATGGACGGCGCGCGGCTGCTGAACGCCTGCGTCGCCGCCGACATTGCGGCGCACGACATGGCGGCCGGCTGGGACTCCGTATGGATCGATTTCACCAAAGGCCTCGGCGCGCCGCTTGGTGCTGCGATGGCCGGATCGCGCGAGTTCATCGACGAGGTGTGGCGCTGGAAACAACGCCTCGGCGGCTCGATGCGACAGGCGGGCTTATCGGCGGCGGGCTGTTTGTATTCGCTCGATCAT
>JAYUEY010000069.1:0-7064 GCA_043739005.1 Tardiphaga sp. | reverse complement strand
AAGCCCTTCTTGGTGACGGCTTCCGCGTAATTCAGCACATCGACGAGATTGGTCGAGCCCGCTTTCGCCATAGCGCCGAGGGACTTTTCGAGAATGGTCGTGAGGCCGCCGGCCTTGTTGCCGGGGCTCGGATTGGCGTTCATCTCCGCGCCTTCGCGCTCGCAATAGGCTTCCCACCAGCGCATCAGCCCGACGAGCTTTTCCCCGACCTCGCGCGACACCGCCCGTCGTGTGAGCAGATGTTCAGCGCCGTAGGTTTCGGGCGTCTCGGATAGAATTACCGTGCCACCATGCCGCACGAGAAGATCACTTGCGGCACCGAGCGCGGGATTGGCGGAGATGCCCGAATAGCCATCCGAACCGCCGCATTGCAAAGCGACGATCAACTCGCTCGCCGAGACCTTCTCGCGCTGCACTTTGTTGGCGTCGGTCAGCGCCTCGCGGACGAAGGCGACGCCGGCTTCGGTGGTCTTGCGGGTACCGCCGATTTCCTGAATTTGCATTTCGCGCAGACGTCCCGCAAGTTTTTGCTCCTGCATCAAGCCGCCGATCTGGTTGATCTCGCAACCGAGACCGAGCACCACGACCGCCGAAAAATTCACATGCCGTGCATAACCGCCGAGCGTCCGCCGCAGCAGCGTCAGCGGTTCGTCCTGCGTCATGCCGCAGCCGGTCTTGTGCGTCAGTGCCACGACGCCATCAACATTAGGGAAATCGGCCAGCGGATTGTGGCCGGTGAAGGGGTTTTTCTTGAACACGTCGGCAACCATGCTCGCGACATGCGCACTGCAGTTCACCGATGTGAGAATGCCGATGTAATTTCGTGTGGCGATACGGCCATCTTCGCGTTTAATGCCCATGAAGGTCGCGGGCAAATCGAAATTCGGTGTCGGCTTCACATCCACGCCGAACGCATAGTCCCGCGAAAAATCACCCATGCCGCAATTGTGCGTGTGAATGTGCTGGCCAGGCGCGATCGGCTGCGTCGCGAAGCCGATGATCTGGCCGTAGCGAATGATGGGCTCACCCGTGGCAATGGGTCGGATCGCGACTTTGTGACCGGCCGGAATACGATCGATCGTGACGACGCCGTTGGCGACTTCGACGCCGGGCATCAACGACGTCCGCGCGATCAGCACGGCGTCGTCGGCATGCAGGCGGATGACCGGGGATGGGCTGGGTTTGGTTCGTAAATCTTGGGTTCGCAAATCTTGGGTTTGCAAATCTTGGGTTTGCAAATCTTGGCCTGACGATTCTTGAGCTGACATGGCGTGTCCTTGACGTTTCCAAATTTTGCCCATCGTGCGCTTCTGCGGGCGTGACGGCAATCGGGAACATCGGCGCGCTCCCCACATCCGTGAATCCACGTATGGCCGCTGCGCGACGCACAGCACAGGATCGCCATTTAACGGAGACGATGACGATGCATCACGGCGATATTTCATCCAGCAAGGACACGGTCGGAGTAGCCGTCGTCAATTACAAAATGCCGCGACTGCATACCAAGGCCGAAGTGCTGGCCAATGCGCAGAAGATCGCGGACATGATCGTCGGCATGAAACTCGGCCTGCCCGGTATGGACCTCGTAATCTTTCCGGAATACTCGACCCAGGGCATCATGTACGACTCGCAGGAGATGTATGACACCGCGTCGCAGGTGCCCGGCGAGGAGACCGAGATTTTCGCCGCCGCCTGCCGCAAGGCCAAGGTTTGGGGCGTGTTCTCCCTAACGGGCGAACGCCATGAGCAGCATCCGCATAAGGCACCCTACAACACGTTGATCCTGATGAACGATCAGGGCGAGATCGTGCAGAAATATCGCAAGATCATGCCGTGGGTGCCGATCGAGGGCTGGTATCCCGGCAATTGCACTTACGTTTCGGAAGGCCCGAAGGGCATGAAAGTCTCGCTCATTATTTGCGACGACGGAAATTACCCGGAAATCTGGCGCGATTGCGCGATGAAGGGGGCCGAGCTGATCGTACGCTGCCAGGGCTACATGTATCCTTCCAAGGACCAGCAGGTTCTAATGGCCAAGGCGATGGCCTGGGCGAACAACACCTACGTCGCCGTTGCCAATGCGTCAGGTTTCGACGGCGTCTATTCTTATTTTGGCCATTCGGCAATCATCGGCTTTGACGGCCGCACGCTCGGCGAATGCGGCGAGGAAGATTATGGCATTCAGTACGCGGCTCTGTCGAAATCGCTGATCCGCGACGCGCGCCGCACCGGGCAATCGGAAAACCATCTCTTCAAGCTGCTGCATCGCGGCTACACCGGCACCATCAATTCCGGCGAAAGCAACAAGGGCGTCGCGGCCTGCCCGTTCGATTTCTATGCGAACTGGGTCAACGATCCCGACAAGGCCCGCGAAAACGTCGAGGCGTTCACGCGCACCACTGTTGGCGTCGAGGAATGCCCGATCGAGGGCCTGCCGCATGAAGGCATGCTCAACGATCGGTAAAAAATTACGAATAGTGAGCGGCGAAATGCTGCTCACGATTCGCCCTCTTTTTAAGCCTTGTCTTAAGCTTTGCCGCCGGAGCCTTTGCGGGTGTCGGCAACCCATGATTTCGCTGCAGTCGCCATGATTCCGGAATCGTTCAGCAGCGTGACGAGCTTGAAGCCCATGCCGATGTTCTTCGCGGCACCGACAGGCCCGGAGCAATGGATGCCGGGAAAGATTTTACGTTTGTCGCATTCCTTGATGAGCTTGTCGTAGATCTTCAAAATCTCCGGCTCCTCGCGGTCGAGCTTCGGCACGAGGCCGTAGGAGAAGCCCAAGTCAGAAGGTCCGACATAGACGCCAGCAACGCCTTCGACATCGAGGATCGCTTCCATATTGTCGATCGCGGTCTTGGTTTCCAACATCGGGATGCACAGCGTCTCGGCGTTGGCCGTGTCCTGATAGGTACCGCCGGAGCCATAAAGGCCAGCGCGGATCGGGCCATTGCTGCGCGTGCCGTTCGGCGGATACTTGCAATACTGCACGAAGTTCTCGGCTTCCTGCTTGGTGTTGATCATCGGACAAATCACGCCCTGCGCGCCGCCATCGAGCACCTTGCCGATAATGCCGGGCTCGTTCCACGGCACGCGGACCATCGGCGTAACGGGATGGCCGTTCATCGCCTGAAAGCATTGCACCATCGACATGTAATCCTGCACGCCGTGCTGAATATCGACAGTCACGCTGTCGAAGCCGCATTGCGCCATCACTTCGGCGGAAAAGCCCGACGGGATCGCCAGCCATGCGTTGACGACGACCTTGCCGGCCGCCCAGGTGTTTTTGACTTTATTGGCCATTGGATTGGTTCCTTATGTTGATCTTAAATTCATATCGAGCACTATCCGTCGTTACCGGGGCTTGACGCGGCAATCCATCATCTCGCGAAGCGATGGATACGCGGGTCAAGCCCGCGTATGACGGCCTCTATTTGGTCGAACGTTGTGCGTCTTCCTCACGCCGTTGCATTCTGAATCAACGTCTCGCTGACGCCGACGTCGCGCGCCGTGGCGACGATCGCCGCCCATGTCTCGTCCGGCAATGGCACGCCGTTCGCCGTGCGCTCCGCACGCAACTTGGCTTCCGGCTCGCCGGGGATCAGCACCTGCTCGACGCCCTGCATCGGCTTGGTGTTCTTGAAATAATCGATGTAGCGCGTCATGTCGGCGTCGAAGAAGTCAGCCGCATCGATCTTCTTGGGATCGATGTAGATCGCGAGCATGCCATTCGCAAAGCGCTTGTTGGGGCCGGTCGCGCCCGTTCCGGTAAGTGCGCCGCCGAGCAGTTCGCACACCAGTGCCAGGCCCGAACCCTTGTGCTCGCCGAAAGCGCGGATCGCGCCCTTGCCCTGCGAGTGATCTCGCGTGCCATCCATCTCGAACGCGCCATAGAGCGTGGTTGGGTTTTCGGAGAGCGTCCCATCAAGATCGATCAGCGCCCCGGTGGGCAATTTCTTGCCGCCGCGGCTGGCGACCAGCACCTTGCCTTCGGCGACAATCGAAGTCGCAAAATCGAGCACCACCGGTGGCGCATGCTCGCGCGGAATGCCGACGCAATAGGGTGCGGTGGACAGTCGCCGTTCGACGCCGCCATAGGGCGCGACCAGCACCGAGCCGGATGCATTGACGAAAAAGATCGACACGATGCCTTCTTTCGCGGCCATCTCCGCCCAGTCACCGACACGACCCAGATGCCCGGAATTGCGCAACGCCACGGCGGCGAGGCCCGACGCCTTGCACTTGTCGATGCCGACGCGCACCGCCTGCGGCGTTACCGTCTGGCCGTAGCCGAAGCGACCGTCGATCACCGCCAGAGACGGCGTATCAACTACCATTTCGATGGTCTGGTTCGGCACGATCGACCCCATTTTATTCCAGCGAATATAGACGGGGACGCGGATGACGCCGTGGCTGTCATGGCCGGTAAGATTGGCGGTGGCGAGATATGTCGCGACGCGCTTCGCCTCCTCGGCGGACGAGCCGGTTTTGGCAAAGATCTCGGCGACGAACGAGACGAGCTTGTCGAGTTGCAGTGTGACCATGGTCGGGTTTTTGCCCTTGTTGTTATTGTTAAAGGTGCGGGATCGCCGCGGCCTCCTTCGGCACCTTGGCGTGGCCACCAAGATAGGCCGCACGAATAGCCTCGTTGCCCCACAGCTCATCCGGCTTGCCGCCGAGCACGATCTTGCCGGTTTCCAGGACGTAACCATGATCGGCGACGGACAATCCCATGCGCGCGTTTTGCTCGACGAGCAAGACGGTCGTGTTGCGGCGGATTTCCGAGATGATGCGAAACACCGCCTGCACAATGACGGGTGCGAGGCCGAGCGACGGCTCGTCGAGCAACAGCAGACGCGGCTTGGCCATCAGCCCACGCGCGACGGCGACCATCTGCAATTGTCCGCCGGACAACGTCCAGCCAAGCGAATCCGAGAATTTGCGGATGTCCGGAAACAGGTCGAACATCGCATCGGCCTCACGCGACAATTCGGCCTTGGCGGCGCGGCGGTTGGAGCCGCCGAGCATGATGTTTTCCTTCACCGTGAGGCCTGGAAACACACGACGCCCTTCTGGCACATGCGAAATGCCCATCCGGACGATCGCTTCCGGGCCGAGGCCCGCAATGGATTTGCCGTCGTACAAAATCTCGCCCTGCGCGGGCTTGGCTAATCCCGAGATCGCGCGCAGCGTGGTCGACTTGCCGGCACCGTTGGCACCAAGCAGCGTGACCACCTGCCCTTCCTCGACGCTGAACGATACGCCCTGCAATGCGACGATTTCGCCGTAGCGGACATGCAAATCATTGATCTCAAGCAGCGCCATCACTCAGTCCCCAAATAGGCGGTGACGACATCGGGATGGCGCAACACCGCCATCGACTCGCCGTCGGCGATGCGGCGTCCGAAATTCAGCACCGTGATGTGCTGCGCGGCTTCCGACACCAGCGTCATGTCGTGATCGATGATCAGGATCGTGAGGCCCTGCGCCGCGATACGTTTCAACAACTCATGCAATTCGAGTTTTTCGGACGAGTTGAGGCCTGCCGCAGGTTCATCGAGCAACAACAGCGTCGGATTGGCGGCGAGTGCGCGGGCGATCTCGATCAGGCGCTGATGACCGTACGAGAAACTCGTAATCAACTCGTTGGCACGTGGCCCGAGGCCGACGAAATTCAGCGCCGACATCGCGCGTTGTTCGAGGTCGGCCGCGCTGCCTTTGCCGATCAGCGTATTGCCGGGTCGCTCCGCGCCGATGATGACGTTCTCAATCGCGGTCATCGACCGGAACAAACGAATGTTCTGGAAAGTGCGGCCAAGGCCGGCGGCGGCACGCAGATGCGGCGGCATCGTCGTCACGTCGGTGCCGTCAAGCATGACTTTTCCGGCGGTGGCCTTGTAGAGGCCGGACAGCACGTTGAGCGTCGTGGTCTTGCCCGAGCCGTTCGGCCCGATCAGCGCATGGACACCGCCACGTTTGACCGTCATGTCGACCTCATCGACGGCCCTGAGCCCGCCGAAATGCTTCGACAATTGCGCCACGTCGAGCACCGTCTCGCCGCCGATCGTTGCCGGCGACAGCACCAGAGGCGGTGCGTTGACCGCGACATGCTTGCGCGGCCGCAGCCTGTCATAGCCTGCCGTGACGAAGCCCCAGATGCCATCCGGCATGAAGCGGATGATGAGGATCACCGACAGGCCGTATATCGCCAAATATAGACCCGGAATGCTTTTCAGAAAACGCAACCATTCCGGAATTAAAATCAGCAATCCCGTGCCAATCGCTGACCCGATCGGAGATGCGACTCCGCCGAGCAGTGACATCGTCAGGAATACGATGGATTCAGCGAAGGAGAACTGATCCGGGCTGACATATGCAAAACCACCGGCGAACAAACCGCCACCAAGCCCGCCCAACACGGCGCAAAGCGCAAACGCATAGACCTTGGTGCGGAAAACGTCGATCCCGGTGACGCCTGCCGCGAGTTCGTTGTCGCGCACGGCCCGCATCGCGCGACCCAACCGCGTATCCGGCAAATGCCAGACGATGTAGCCGACGATCCCCAGCATCGCGACGCAGAAGGCCAGATACGACTGCGACGATTGAAACAGGCTCGGCCGCCCGATGCGTGACACGCCGTCCGGGCCATGCGTCAGCCAGATCGCGTTGATCATGATGAGCGTCACGATCTGCTGGAACGAGATCGTGACCATTGCGAGATAGTGCCCGCCGAGGCGCAACGTCGAGAGCCCGAGCAACGCACCGGCGAGCAGCGACACTACGCAGCCGGCGACGAGACACAGCCAGTAACTGATTTGATAGTCCGACGTGCCGATGCCGACGGCGTAAGCGCCGAAGCCGAAAAACGCCGCCTGCGCAAGATTGATCTGGCCGCACAGGCCGAGCACGACGGACAGCCCGAATACGGCGATCGAGAAAGTCGTCGCCTGCATCAGGATGTTGAGTACGTAGCCGTCGAAGCGCATCGACGCAGCGAGGGCCACGACGATTGCAACACCGATAAAGTATGGCGCGTGGCGGATCAGCAGAGGCCGCGCACGCGG
>JAYUEY010000068.1:0-6165 GCA_043739005.1 Tardiphaga sp. | reverse complement strand
CCGGCATCCGCACCATCACTCGGTTCTCGACCGATGGCCTGAAGACCACGATCGCAGGCGCGATCGATTTCGTCACAGTCGATCCGTCGACATCGGCGGCGCTCTCGGAGCGGCTCGCAGACATGGTCGTCGAAGAAGCGATCGGCCAATCCGGCATCGGCAGCAAAGGCGACTTTCCTGGCCCGCTGTTTCTGGCGGTCTCGCCGATCGAGATCGAATGGCCGCAGCGGCAGGCGGTGGCGCGCGCCAGCGGTGCCAATTCAGGAATCGATTACGATGTGCTGTTGCGCGCCAGCGGCGGCGGCGTATTCGCCGATTATCATCGCCGTTTCCAGTTCGTCTCCGTCGCCGATTATCTCGCCGATACTTACGGCACGAAGGGCTCGCCGATCTCGCTGTCGACGGCATGCGCCTCCGGCGCAACCGCGATCCAACTCGGCGTCGAAGCGATCCGTCGTGGTGAAACCGACGCTGCGCTGTGCGTTGGCACCGAAGGCTCGGTCAATCAGGAAGCGATGATCCGCTTCTCGCTCTTATCCGCGCTCTCGACGCAGAATGCCGACCCGCAAGCCGCATCGAAGCCGTTCTCGAAAAACCGCGATGGCTTCGTGATGGCCGAAGGGGCCGGCGCGCTGGTGCTGGAAAGCATGGACGCCGCCCTCGCGCGCGGCGCTAACATTCTCGGCATTCTGGCCGGCTGCGGCGAACTGACCGACTCGTTTCACCGCACCCGCTCCAGCCCGGACGGAAAGCCCATCATCGGTTGCGTGCGCAATGCGCTGGCCGATGCCGGCATGACGCCCGAACAAATCGATTACATCAACGCGCACGGCACGGCGACGCCGGAAAACGACAAGATGGAATATCTCGGCATCTCGACGGTGTTCGGTGAGCGCGCCAAGCAAATTCCCGTGTCGTCCAATAAATCAATGGTCGGCCACACGATTTCGGCCGCCGGTGCAGTGGAAGCCGTGTTCTCGCTGCTGACACTCGAACATCAGCGGATTCCGCCGACCATCAACTATCTGGTGCCTGATCCGGCGATTCCCTTTGACGTGGTGCCGAATACCGCGCGCGATGCGCGTGTGACCGCCGTGATGTCGAACTCGTTCGGCTTTGGTGGCCAGAACGCCTCGTTGATCCTGACGCGCGAACCGATCTGATCTCACACAAAGGTGGTCGGCGCGGGGGCGGTTGACGTCTCGCTGCGAAACGGCGATACGCGACCCACCCAACCCCATCCTTTTGCCGGAGACGCAGTCTCATGCGTGCGCTCACTCTCGTTTCCGAACGGAACCTTACGGTCGTCGATCTGCCGCCGCCGCCGCCGCCCGCGGCCGGCGAAGTACAGATCCGCGTCAAGGCCGTCGGCCTCAACCATATCGACGTCTGGGGCTATCGCGGCATGGCGTTCGTCAAACGCAAGCTGCCGATCGTGATCGGCGCGGAAGCCTCCGGCGAGATCGCTGCGATCGGTGACGGCGTGACGCGCTTCAAGCCTGGGCAAAAGGTCGTAATGTATGGCGCAAAGACCTGCGGCCATTGCAAAGCCTGTGTCGAGGGACGCGACAATTTCTGCGAGAACGTCGGCGGCCTCTACGGCTTCCACATCGACGGTTTCGGTCAAGAATTGATCAACTATCCCGAACGCCTGACGATCCCGGCTCCGGACAACGTCTCGGCACGCGACGCAGCCTGCGCGCCCATCGCGTTCTCGACCGTGCAGCACATGCTGTTCGACAATGCGAAGCTGCAGCCCGGCGAAACGATTCTCGTGCAGGCCGGTGGCTCCGGCATCGGCACCGCCGCAATCATGATGGCGAAGGCGATCGGCTGCACTGTCATCACCACCGTCGGCGATGATTCCAAGATTGAAGGCGTCAAGGCGCTCGGTGCCGATCACGTCATCAATTATCGCAAAGACAGATTCGAGACGATCACGCGCAAGCTAACCCAGAAGAAGGGTGTCGATGTCGTGTTCGAGCATGTCGGCGCGGATACTTTCAACGGCTCGCTGCTGGTGATGAAACGCGGCGGACGTCTCGTCACCTGCGGCGCGACCTCGGGGCCGAGCATCACTTTCAACCTGATGCAATTGTTTCAGCAGCAATACCGCATCTTCGGTTCGTTCGGCGCGACGATGAAAAACATCTCCGAAAGCCTCGCCAAGATGGCCGGCGGCATGCTGCCGATCATCGATACCGAAGTGCCGATCGACAATGTCGCGACCGCTCTGACGCGCATGGAAAGCCGCCAGGTGTTCGGCAAGATCATCGTCCATTTCTGATGCCAAAGCTGATGCCGGGCCTGCTTCGTCGCACGAAGGCAAGATTGAAGCCGGTCTCGGAAGTTGCGATCGGCGGCATCACCGTCGGTGCGTTGCGCGCGACGCGCTATTTCGACGATGTGAAGACCGCGAATTTCTTCGGGCGCTGGGCGCGCCGGATCGCGCCGTTGACGCGCGAGAACAAGATCGGCCGCGACAACCTGACCGCCGCTTTCCCGGACAAATCGCCGGAAGATATCGAGGCCATTCTCGCAGGTGTGTGGGACAATCTCGGCCGGGTCGCTGCCGAATTCGCGCATCTCGACCGCATCTGGAATCACGATCCCGCGCATCCTGAAACCAGCCGCATCGAAATATCGCAGCGCTCCGATGAACTGTTCGAGCAACTGCGCAAAGACGGCAAGCCGGCATTGATTTTCGCGAGCCATCTCGGAAATTGGGAATTGCCGGCGCTGGCGGCGGCCGCGCATGGGCTGAACTCGGCAGCGTTGTATCGCCGTCCGAATATCGCTGCAGTCGATCGCGCCATCAAGGAGTTGCGCGCGGTGAATATGGGAACGCTGATTCCGGCGGGCCTCAGCGCGCCGAGCAGAATCGCGCAGGCGCTACACGACGGCCAACATGTCGGCATGCTGGTCGATCAGTATTTCACCAATGGCGTAGAGGTCACGTTCTTCGGCCGTAAGACGCGCGCCAATCCGATGCTGGCGCGCATGCTGCGCCAGATCGAATGCCCGATCCACGGTGTGCGCATCATTCGCCTGCCAAACAATCGCTTTCGCGCAGAAATTTCCGAGGAGCTTACGCCGGTGCGCGATGCACATGGCGCGATCGACGTGCAAAGCACGATGCAGGCGATCACCACCGTGATCGAAGGCTGGGTGCGCGAATATCCCGAGCAATGGCTGTGGCTGCATCGCCGATGGCGATGAAGCTCACCGCCCCGTCTTCACGCGTGTCCAGAGACGGTTGACGATGCGCTGCGTCGCTGGATCGCGCGCCGAAATGACGAACAGTTTTTTCAACATCGCCTCATCCGGATAGATCGTCTTGTCAGCGAAAATTTTCGGATCGATCAGCTTTTGGCTGGCGAGGTTGCCGTTTGCATAAGACAAAAAATTTGTGTTCTTCGCCGCGACCTCCGGCCGCCACAGATAATTTATCAACTGATGCGCTTCTTCGACGTTCGTTGCATCGGCAGGAATCGACAGATTGTCGAAGAACATCTGCGAGCCCTCTTTTGGAATCGCGTAGCCGATCTCGACGCCCGATTTGGCTTCGGCCGCTCGCGCACGGGCTTGCATGATGTCGCCGGACCAGCCGACCACGAAACAGATTTCGCCGGTCGCCAGCGCGCTGAGATATTCCGACGAATGAAACTTGCGCACCGAGGGCCGGATTTTGGCGACGAGATCGGCAGCCTTTTCAAGCTCGGCTTGTTTGGTCGAATTCGGATCGAGGCCGAGATTGCTGAGCGCCGCCGGCAGAATGTCGTCAGCGGAATCCAGCATATGCACGCCGCAATCCTTGAACTTGGCAAGGTGTTCCGGCTTGAAGACGATGTCCCAGCTATCGATCGCAGCATCGGGTCCGAGAATCTTCTGGATCGATTTGATATTGTAGCCGATGCCCGTGGTGCCCCACATATAATTGGCACCATAGGCATTGCCGGGATCGTAGATCGCGAGTTGCTGGGTGACCATCGGCCATGCATTCACGAGGTTCGGCAACTTCGTCTTGTCGAGCTTCTGGAAGATGTGCGCGCCGATCTGGCGTTGCAGGAAATAGCCGGTCGGCACCACGAGGTCATAGCCGGATTTTCCGGCGAGCAACCGCGTCTCCAGCGTCTCGTTGGCATCGAAGGTGTCATAGACGACCTTGATGCCGGTCTCCTTCGTGAAGTCATCGAGTACGCCGGGGGCCACGTAATTCGACCAATTGTAGAAATTGACGACGCGCTCTTGAGCATGGGCTGTCGTGACGGTGACAAACGCGGCAACAGCCACCACGATCGAACGCATCGCGATCATCTCCTAACGCCGATGCACCGCGTCCGACAGCCGCTCCAGCGCGGCATCGAGCGTCGAATCTTTCTTCGCGAAACAAAACCGCACCACCGATGTCACGGCGTCTTGTTCGTAGAACGCAGACACAGGAATCGCGGCGACCTTATAGTCAGTGACGATGCGCCGACAAAACGCTTCGTCGGTTTCATTCAGCCCGAGCGGCGACAGATCGACCGTCAGGAAATACGTGCCCTGCGATTTCAGAACCGGGAAACCGATCGCCTCCAGTCCCTTGGTGAGATGATCGCGGCTCTTCGCCAGATCGACGCGCATCTGTCTGAAGAAATCATCGGACTTGCCGAGGCCGTAAGCCACCGCCGCCTGCAAATTCGGCGCAGTCGTGAAGGTCAGGAATTGATGCACCTTGGCGACCACGCGCAGCAAATCGGGTGCTGCGCAAACAAACCCGATCTTCCATCCGGTCAGCGAGAAAATCTTGCCCGCCGAGCCGATCTTAATGGTGCGATCGCGCATGCCGGGAATGGTGATGAGCGAAATATGCGCGAGGCCGTCGAAGGTCACATGCTCCCAAACCTCGTCACAAATCGCGACGACGTCGAACTCCTGACAATATTTCGCCAGCAATTCGAGGTCTTCGCGTGGATAGACGACGGCGGCCGGATTGAGCGGATTGTTGAACAGCACCGCCTTGGTCTTATGGTTGAACACCTCGCGCAGCGCATCGTCGGTCAGCCGCCAGTGCGGCGGCTCCAGCCGGACTAGGCGCGGAATACCGCCGGCCTGCCGGATGATTGGCAGATAGGAATCATAGACGGGCTGAAAGCAGATCACCTCGTCGCCGGGTTCGACGACGGCGAGGATCGCACTCGTCAACGCTTCGGTGCCGCCCGACGTCACCATCACCTCGGCCATCGGATCGAGGTCAAGATCGTGCCAGTGCTTGTAATGCGTGGCGATCGCCGTGCGCAATTCGGGAATGCCCATCATCGACGGATATTGATTGTAGCCGTTGATGGAGGCGTCCGCCGCCGCGCGACGAATATCCTCAGGGCCGGGATCGTCCGGAAAGCCCTGCCCGAGATTGATCGCGTTGTTGTCACGCGCGAGTTGCGACATCGCCTCGAATACCGTGACCGGCAGATTGGCGAACACCTTGTTCATCGAAACGGCCATCGGAGCGATCAGCCCTTCGTCGGCAGACCGGCCGCTTTCCAGCCGAGAATACCACCTGCGAGATGCTTGTCGTAGTGCAGGCCTTCGGCCTGCGCCGCGAGCGATGCCGTGACCGAACGCTTGCCGGACCGGCAGGCAAAGACAATTTCTTTCCCGGCGGGATCGGGAATGTCCTGCGGGTCGAAGCCCGACAGCGGAACGACCACGGCGTCGGGATAGGCTTCGACGGACACTTCATTCGGCTCGCGCACATCGATCAGCAGATATTTGCCGTCAGCGATGCCCTGCGCGACCTCCTGCGGGGTCAAATCCGTCACTTGGTGATCTTCGCTCACGCAGTCCTCCCGACGCTCCTGCGGCATTTGCCGCGCGGCGCAAACTCGCTTGTGACGCGGGGAAAATCAAGCGCCTCATTCGTCATTGCGAGCCGATGGCAAGTCGGCAGTGGCCGACGCGCCGTCGAGCGAAACAATCCAGAAAGCTATAAGCAAGACTGGGTTGCTTCGTCGCCCGTCGTCCTCGCAGACGAGGACTTTGGGCTCTTCGCAATGACGGCGATTTAGATTGTGACCTGCGTACCGACCTCGACCACCCGTCCCGTCGGAATCGAGAAATAATCCGTTGCATCGTTCGCCGTGCGGCTGAGCGAGATGAACAGCAGATCCTGCCAGCGCGGCA
>JAYUEY010000067.1:0-10938 GCA_043739005.1 Tardiphaga sp. | reverse complement strand
CAGCGCAGCAACGGCCGCCCCTCATGGGCGGCTTTTGTTTTGCCGAGCATCAGCCTTATGGAACCAAGCAACGAATTTGGAGTTTTTCAAAACGGATAATGAGGGTGCGATGTTATGACGCTATTGAAATGGGCTTTTATTTTTCTCGCGATTTCCCTCGTGGCCGGTCTGTTCGGGTTCACCGGGATTTCCGCCGGTGCGGCCGACGTGGCGAAGTTTCTGTTTTACGTCTTCGTCGTGATCTTCGTGGTGCTGCTGATTCTGGCGCTGACCATCTTTCGCGGATAGCGCAGCGTGGCGAAGTCGTCGCTCGCATAAAAATTGCATGGCTGATGTGCCGCGACAATTTGTATGTTGCAACGCACCATAGAGACGTTTAGTTATGAGATATAACTGACGAGGCAGAGATGAGCGACAATTGGCAGACGAAATATGGCTCCCGCCGCGTACGACGTGATCCGCCGACGCTGGAAGAGGCCATCTATGCCGCGATGGGAATCACCGACGATCTCGAAGCACAGGCCGAAATCGCAGCATCTTTGATGGGCCTGCCAGTCGAGACCGTTCAGCCCGAAGTGAAGAAGAACGCGAAGATCAGCGCACGGTCGACGCATGTCATCGCTGGCGAAGCCGGCGCGCAGCGATCGATTGTCGTCGAGCGCAAAATCAGCCGCCGCATCGTCGGCGTGGAGCGACCGCGCATTATCGGCAACGACAGGCGGTTCTGAATTCAACAACCGATCCAAACAAAAACGCGCGGCCGGTTCGGCCGCGCGTTTTTGTTTCTGCGTCTTCTACAACGAGCCCTCAGGCTGCCCCGCTTGGCCCGTACATTTTCATGACAGCCGTCCACCATGCGCGGTTCATACCCATCCAGGCACGTAACGCATCGACAGGCGTCGCAATCCCAGAATCAGCTTCAGGCGTTGGCTTTCTGAGGTCGATGCTACCAGTCGATTCGCCATGGCGGAAGGTCAGGTTCGCGCCGAATTTATGCGCCAATGCACGCATTGCATCGTTCTGCGCACCGGTGGTGATACGCAGCTTTTGGTAATTCAAGGCACGTGCTTTTTCGATCAGCTTTGCGAACAGCAAGCTGCCGACGCCCTTACGGCGCACACATGCTTCCACGCTGAATGCAATCTCCGGCAGCGATGACGGTGACAGATCGGCTTGGTGCAATTCAGCTGCGCCGCGCACGATGCCGTCTTCGACATACGCCACCACGATCGTGCCGTCGTTCACGCATTTGGCCGCGTAACGCACGATGAAACCGGAATCGATAAAGCCGTTGAAGCGATCGTGCCGGCTCTGCGGATCAAGCCGCAACAGATGCTCGCGCAACAGCGGCAATTCTTTTGCGGACAAGGTCCGCACGGTGCCGCGGGCTGCCGTCGAAATCATGGTCGTGTCGTTCATTGTCGTCGCTCCTCAGAAGGTAGCCCTCGGACGCGGCGTCTCATTCCCTACCGACCGATATTGTGCGTTGCAGCATCAAATACAAGACGTTTGATGCTTCAAATTTTAGCAAACACGCTCTCGTGACAGGCGTTAACGCATTACAAATCCGTCATAAAACGAGCTGCGTCTGGGTCACGATGCCGACCAGTTTGCCGTCTTCGGTTTCCAGCCGGGTCGTCCACACCTGCGTGCGGCGGCCGCGATGCACCGGCGTCGCTATGGCGATCACGGTCGTCCCCTCTTTGGCACCACCGATGAAATTGGTCTTGCTTTCCAGAGTCGTGGTGCCCTTGGCGTCTTCCGGCAGGTTAATGACGGTGGCAGCGGCTCCGACCGAGTCGGCGAAGGCCATGACCGCACCGCCATGGATCGTGTGGCGCAACGTGCAGAGATCGGGACGCACGACCATATGCGCGACAACGCGATCAAGCTCGGCGCTGACAAATGTCACGCCCTTCAATTCAGCGAACGGCATCTTCATCGATTTGATCTTGTCGAGCGGAGTCATCTGTGTCGCCTTCCCTGAATTTTTTGTGGCGCGAATTTGCGGTTTCGGCCAGGGCGTGACAACTGGTTTTGTCAGGACACCTCATGCGCCATTTTCCGCCCCGCCGTATCGTCTGCCTCACCGAAGAAACCGTCGAAACGCTGTATCTGCTCGGCGAGCAGGACCGCATCGTCGGCGTGTCCGGTTATGCCGTGCGCCCGCCGCAGGTGCGCCGTGAAAAGCCGCGTGTCTCGGCGTTCATTTCGGCGGACATTCCAAAAATTCTCGCGCTCGATCCCGATCTGGTTCTGGCGTTCTCCGATTTGCAGGCCGACATCGTCGCCGATCTGGTCCGCGCCGGCATCGCGGTGCATGTCTTCAATCAGCGTGACGTCGCCGGCATTCTGGCGATGATCCGTATGCTCGGCGCGCTGGTCGGCGCATCCGATCGCGCAGAAGCGCTCGCACAGAATTACGAGCGACGCCTCGCATCGGTCGCCGCCAGCGTTGCCGGTCGCGACAGGCCGCGCGTCTATTTCGAGGAATGGGACGCGCCGCTGATTTCCGGCGTCGGCTGGGTGTCGGAGTTGATCGAGATCGCCGGCGGCGAGGATATCCTCCCGCATCTGCGGCATCAAAAAGCGGCGAAAGATCGCATCATCACGGCCGACGCGGTACGCAATGCGATGCCTGATGTGATACTCGCTTCATGGTGCGGCAAGAAGGTCAAGCATGCTGCAATTCGCGCCCGCGACGGCTGGGACGCCATTCCCGCCGTGCGCGACGATCGCATCGTCGAAATTAAATCGCCGTTGATTTTGCAGCCCGGCCCTGCAGCGCTGACAGACGGACTTGATGCGATAGTGAAAGCATTGTGGGGCAATGACATTCCGCAGTGCGTGCGAGCGTAGACATCAACGCATTTCGTTCATGTTAGGTGAACTTTCGGGCCCGGAATGACAAGAATCACACCTTCTCCACGCCGCACCACTCCGCGACGAACAAGGCCATCGCCTTGGTGGTTTTCTTTAACGACTCCAGTTCGACATATTCGTTGAAGCCATGCATGCCGCCACCATTCGCGCCAAAACACAGGCTCGGAATGTTATATTCGAGCCCATAAAAGCGCGTGTCAGTCAGCGCCGTAAAAACAAGATCCGGCGTCTTGCCGCCATAGACCGCATCGAACGCTTTGCCGAAGGCCGCTTCCGGCGCTGCAGAATGCGTCAGCTCATAGCCTTCCGATAAAAAGCCGGACCATTCGACGCCGGGCGGATTGTTCGACAGGAAGCGATGATCGCGCGAGGCCTGTGCCACGCAGGCCATGATCTCTTTTTGACAGTCGGCGATCGACCATCCCGGCAGCACGGCGATGCGACAATCGACATCGCACCAGGCCGGCACGCTGGACGCCCAGTCGCCGCCCTTGATGATGCCCGGATTGAAATTGATCGGATGCGTCAGCTTGCTGAAATGCGGATCGGATGCCGCGCGCTTGTTCCAGTCCTCTTCCAGTTTCTCGATCGACTGAATCAGATGATAGGCCGCCGTGATCGCATTGGCGCCAGCGCCGGTCTCGAACACATGCACGGGATGGCCGCGCACTTTCAGCCGAAACCAGATGACGCCGACTTGCGAGCGCACCATCTTGCCATTGGTCGGTTCGGGAATGAAACAGGCATCGGCGCGGTAACCGCGCTGCAAGGTCGAGAGTGCGCCAACGCCGGTACTTTCTTCCTCGATGACGGATTGCAGATGAATCCGCCCGGTCGTCTG
This sequence comes from Tardiphaga sp., assembly GCA_043739005.1. Lineage (GTDB taxonomy): Bacteria > Pseudomonadota > Alphaproteobacteria > Rhizobiales > Xanthobacteraceae > Tardiphaga. The sequence continues at coordinate 7,214 of JAYUEY010000067.1, read as the reverse complement.
CAGCCCGGCCGCCTTGATCGCATCCAGCGCATAAAGCGCGCCGATCGTGCCCGACTTCATGTCGCACGCGCCGCGCCCGAACATCTTGCCGTCCTTCACCACAGGCGAAAACGGCGGCGTCTCCCACATGTCGAGCGGCCCGGCCGGCACCACATCGCAATGCCCCTGAAGAATGAGCGACTTGCCGCCATTATTTTCGGGCCGCAGCGTCCCAACCACCGTCCGCGCTTTGGAAAAATCATGCTCAATCGGCCCGAAGCCGCGTAAATCCTTGAGGTCATCGACGTCGATATGCCAATCGTCGACCTCATAATCGCGCGCACGCAGCAAATCGCCGAACATGTCCTGACAGGGACCTTCCGCGCCGCGTGTCGAGGGGATGGCAACGAAATCGCGCGTTGTCGCAATCTGCGCGTCGAAAGCGGCGTCGACAGCATCGACAATGCGCTGCTGCTGGTCGGAGAGGCTTGAGGTCATGCGTTGACGTGTCCCTTTGTTGTCCGGCGGCCAATCAAACCAGCCTTCGCCGCGCATTGCAAAGCAGAGCTGCTATCGGAATCAGCCGCGCATCGTTACGGTGCGGCAACACGCAATGGAGAGACGGCAATGCAAGGCAATCGCAACATTCTGTTCCTGATTATCGGCGCGCTCGTCGTCGGCATCGGCGTGCTCGGCTATAATCTCTATCAGGAGAAGAAAGCTCCACAGGGCCTTCAGATCAATGTCGGCAAGGATGGCCTCAAGATCGAGAACAAATGATGCGGTGGATAATTGCAAGCGTGATGCTTTGGTCTGTGGCCGGACCAGCAGTTGCTCAGCAGACGATGGTCGGGCGCGAGCAGGACATTGTCGATCTACGCCTTGGCCAGCGTATAATGGTTGATGACGGTGACTGCCCCGCCGGACAGGTCAAGGAAATCCTCGGCGCAAAACTCGGCCCCAATGGCGTGATCCGCACGGCCAAATGCGTGACGCGGACCGGCAAGTAATCAGCGAGTCGTCCGCCTCACAGCGCAGCTCATCCCGATCAAAGCCTGTCTCATGATAGCCCTTGTGCGCCAACTGATCGCTCGGGCAATTATATCCTGCATATCAGCGAAATCAGAAATCCGAAATCACGCACGCGTTGGCCTGAGTGATCTTAACCAAATTGCTCTACGTCGCCGGATCGAACATGCATTGCAACGTCGGCCGTGCGATCTGCGTGAAGGCCGCGTTGATCTGCGGGCGCTTGGTTTCCGGCACCCAGTCATTCTCGATCGCAGGCACGCCGGTTTCGCTGATGCCGCGCAGCAGCGCCTCGCGAATATCTGTGTCGTCGATGGCGGCGACGGCGTGATCGTGCAAACAGACACAGACCGCTTCGGGATGCGCCCAGCGCCCGACCATGTGCGGCGCGCATAGCCGTACAAACTCGCCGCGCGGATCGGGCAGTTTCTTCCATGTCATATGGCTGGACCAGCTTTTCGATCCGGTTTGCGCCTGCGCGGATGACACGATCAACAGCGTCATAACGGCAAGAAGAGCGATGCGAGATGTCATGATGTCGGCCGATCCTGAATTCAGCGGGCGGCCATGAGCATCGACGCAGGCGCATCGGTGGTCACCGGCGAGCCGCAATAAGAGAAAGTGCCAATGCCGGGCAGGTTGCCGTCAGGCGTGCCGGCCAGCGACGGACCGATGAGGAACACTGCAAAAGCGACGATGAAGCTGAGGGTTCGCATCTGACTGTCTCCGGTAAAGCGGCTGTCACCGCGTCGTTGGGAGGGTGATACGCATCGGCGGTTTCTGTTCGTCTGCGTCGAGAGCGAAAATGGTTTCGTCGCAGCCGCGAAAGTGTGTCGTCGGAACCAGCACGACGACACATTTGAAATTTTGCAGATTGTGGCTTGCGTTAATCGAACCGACACCAACGGTCGCTAGACCACGCTTCAATCGCTGCAACCTTCAATGGCGTTGCGCGTTAATGTATCATATCCAACGAAGGATAAGGTCGTGCATAACGACAAGAAAACCGATGACAATGCCGCAGCCGTGACACCTCAAAAGTGTGACACTGCAGGTCGATTAACGGTCAGCAAATTGGCTTGTCGCAGCGGTGCGGCCCTCACGGTTCCCAAACCGAAACTGGGTGCCATGTGCGAGCAGGCGCGAGACTGGTCGCGCGGCAATTCCTGCATCCCGCAAAAATTCGTCAGGCTGGTCGGCTACCGCGATCCCGACGCGCGGCCGTCCACGCCGCTCCCTCCGCGGCCCTTGGCTCCGCATAAAAAGCGTGCCCCGTCCGACACGCCGATCGGCTGATCAAAACCGACTTCCAAGTGTTACGAGAAATGCTCCGCGCATTTCTGCACGGTCGGATCAGCCGCACCCCATGGCATGATCGGAACAGAGGACGTCGAGTTCTTTGGCGACCCTTCGATGATACGGTCCGAATAAACCATATAAACCAGCACATTCCGCTTGGTGTCGCAGCCTCGCACGATCTGCATCTTCTTGAAGAACAACGAGCGGCGCTTGCGGAACATGTCATCGCCCTGCTCCATCTTGTCGACCTTGAAGCGCACCGGCCCCGTCTGGCTGCAAGACAGCGAAATGTCCGACACTTCTTCCGCCAGCCCGAGCCAGCCTTTGTAGCCGCCCTTTTCCGGCACCGTGAAATGGCATGCCACGCCTTCGACCTCAGGATCATCGAGCGCGTAAGTCGCCAGCTTATCGTTCGGACTCAACCATTTGAACACCGTCGAGCGCCGGAAAATCAGATCTGGCTCGTCGGCAGCATGAGCCGGAACGATGATCGCAGCGGCAATGGCAAACAAAGCAAATGTGGCAGTCAGAACGCGCGCGCAGGTCATGCCGGTCTCCGGTTGGTCAGCAGAACGTGATGTGGGGTTGCCAACGCCGCAGCGAAAGGCTCGACCGGGCCTGCCTCGCTTAATCGAATGTGAAGCTTTTTTGCTACGTTGGTGTGCAAACGCAAGCGGTATCTCAGCCCAGCACAGTTCAGCGCTGGCGCGACTTTGCTGCGTCTGCGACGCTTATTTTTTAGGGATTCGACGATGTTTTTATCCGAGCGGAATGCCTGCGGCCGTATTTTGGCGATTGCAACGGCGCTCCTTGGCAGCGGCGCGGCGGCCGAAGCGGCCAACCCGCTGTATTGGCCGGGCAATGATTTCGGCTATGACCGACCCCTCTATGACGCACCTGAACAGCGACCGCGCCAGCATGTCGTCCGCCAGCCACGGATGCCGACGGCGCAGGCCGCCGAGGCCGAGAAACTCGCGCGATCCGCTGCCAAACCGACAGGCCCGTTGGTGATCGCGATCTCGATCGAGCACCAGACCATGAAGGTGTATGATTCCAACGGCTTCTTCGCCGAAACCTCGATCTCGAGCGGTGTGAAGGGTCACTCGACGCCGATGGGCGTCTTCTCGGTGATCCAGAAGAACAAGTGGCACCGCTCGAACCTGTATTCGGATGCGCCGATGCCGTTCATGCAGCGGCTGACATGGTCGGGCATTGCGCTGCATGCCGGCGTTGTGCCGGGCCATCCGGCGTCTCATGGCTGCGTCCGCATGCCAATGACGTTCGCCGTGAAAATGTGGGCCTGGACCCGGATGGGAGCGCGCGTCGTCATTACGCCCGGCGACATCAGCCCGGCGAGCGTTGCGCACCCGCTGCTGGCATCGCTCAAATCCGCCGCCAACGCTGTTCCTGTCGCAACTGCACCAAGTCCTGTTTCCGCGGTGCCAGGCGTCAAGACATCAGAAAACTTGCCTGTCGCCATCACAAAAACGGCTGATGCGAGCAACAGCTTTGCCGCAGCGGTGTCCGACGTTCCGGCGACGGCCATTGCTGTTGCAGAGTTGAAGGACGCTGCACCGGCCGCCGTCACGCAGCCAGCACCCACCGCCAAGCGCGGCGGCCCGATCGCGATCTTCGTTAGCCGCAAGGATTCGAAACTCTACGTCCGCCAGAATTTCGCGCCGCTTTTTGATGTGCCGATCACAATCTCCGGCGACCAGCCGCTCGGCACCCACATCTTTACCGCCTATGCGGATAAGGACGCGACCAAGCCCGTGCAATGGACGGCGCTGACGTTGCCGGCCTCCGCGCGCATGGATGAGCAGGCTCTATCGCGGCACCATCATGCCGCAAGCGTTGTCGACACGACACCGCCGGTGATTCAAGCCAGTGCAACCGAGGCACTCGATCGCCTCAAGCTGCCTGACGACATACTCGCGCGACTTGGCGATCAAATAAGCGCCGGCAGTTCGCTGATCATTTCCGATCAAGGCATTGCCGCAAGCGGCGAAACCGGAGCGGGAACCGACTTCATCATCGGCCTGCGCTGAACTGGACAATCCGCGTGATTTTTCAGGCGCGCTTCTGTATCAAGCGCGCATGACAACAAAACTAATGATTGAAGGTTACGTCATCGCATCTGGTGACGGCATGCTCACCGATGCATCTGGCGCGATGCCCGACTCTCTGAAATTCGATGCGGACTATCAGTTCTTTTCCAGTTCCCTCGATCGCGTCGATCTCATCGTCCACGGCCGCAAATCTTTCGAGGACCAGCCGAACTCCGCGAACCGCCGCCGCGTCATCGTCACGCGAAGCATCGATGCGCTGGCACCTGACAAAGACAATCCGCGCGCAACGCTATGGAACCCGGCGGGCGCGTCGTTCAATGACGCCTGCGCAGCAGCAGGTCTCACCGCAGGCACAATCGCGATTATCGGCGGTCCTGATATTTTTGCGATGTTCTTCGACCGCTACGACGTATTCTGGTTGTCGCAAGCCCCGCATGTGCAATTGCCCGGCGGTCGCGGCTGCTTTACCGGCGTGCCCGCGCAGACGCCGCAGCAACTTCTGGCGGAACACGGTCTGTCGCCCGACACGCCGCGTCTCCTCGATGCGGCGCACGATGTCACGGTGACGCCGTGGCGGCGGAGCTAGCTCACACGTCCTGATATTGCGCGGCGCGCCTGCGGCCGCCGACGCCGGCGATGACAAACAAGGCACCCACCAGCGACAGGTTTTTCATGGCGTTGATCAGATTGCCTTTCGCAGCGTCGCCGGTCATGTTCCAGAAATCGTGGAAGTAGAACGTAATCACCACGATTGTGAAGGCCAACAACAGCGCGAAAAACGTGGCTGCGAAATTCAGCGCGATCATGAAGCCGCAGAGCAGTTCGATCACCCCGGCCGCAATGGCGAGTATCTGCGGCGTCGTCATGCCGGTGGCCGTCTCGACCTGCGTCGTATATTCGGCCACGGCCGCAGGGATCGTCACCTTGCTGCTCACCATCGCGGCGGTCGCGGGAATGTCGAGCAGCTTGTTCGCGCCCGATACGATGAACAGGATCGCGAACAGAATGCGTCCGATGACAATAAATGCCGACATAAATGGCCCCGCTGAAATTCAATTGACTGGTACGACAACTATGCGCGGGATGCGCCGGGTTTTCAAACGTCGTGATGGAGTTGTTCGCCTGCAGGGGGCAAAGGCGCGCTTGCGCTGTGCCCCTTTTACAAATCACACCACCATCACCGGCTGCGAGCGCCCGGCCCGTTCCTGCGCCTCGACGGCGGCCACAGCCGTCATATTGAGGATGCCGCGCGCCGTCACCGACGGCGTGAGGATATGCGCGGGTCGCGCCGGTCCGATCAGGATCGGACCGACCGGCAGCGCGTCACCCAGCACCTTGATCATCTGATAGGCCGCGTTGGCGGCATCCAGATTGGGAAGGATCAGAATATTGGCGACGCCCTTCAGGCGCGAATGCGGCAGGATCAGATCGCGCGCGGCCTCGGATAGCGCGCTGTCGCCCTGCATCTCGCCATCGGCCTCGATGTCCGGATGGCGTTCGTTGAACAGCCGTGTCGCCTGCCGCACCTTGCGCGACGACTCGGTTTCGTAGCTGCCGAAATCCGAATGCGAGACGAAGGCGATCTTCGGCTTGATGTTGAAGCGCTGCACATGAACGGCCGCCTGGGCGGCGATTTCGCACAACTCTTCAGCCGACGGATTGGGCCGCACCTGCGTATCCGCGATGAACACTGCACCCTTGCTGGTGATGAGCAAGGACAGCGCCGAGAAGTCGCCGACGCCCGGCTGGAAACCAATGATCTCGCGAATGTGCCGCAGGTGCCGCATGTAGCTGCCTTCGACACCGCAGATCATCGCATCCGCCTCGCCGCGCACGACCGAGAGCGCGGCGATCACGGTCGCATTGGTGCGAATCGTTGTGCGCGCGACGTCGGGTGTCGCGCCGTGACGGCCGGCGACATCGATGTAGGATTGCACATATGAGCGATAGCGCGGATCGTCCTCGGGATTAATGAGGTCGAAATCCTGCCCGGCGCGGATCGCTAGACCGAAACGCTTGATGCGTGCCTCGACTACCGAGGGCCGCCCGACCAAAATCGGCCGCGCCAGCTTTTCTTCCAGCACGACCTGCGTCGCGCGCAGCACGCGCTCATCTTCACCCTCGGCATAGATAACGCGGACCGGCTGCGTTTTCGCCTTGGCGAAGACCGGCTTCATGACGAGGCCTGATCGGAATGCAAAGCGTTCCAGCACCGCGATGTAATCGTCGAAATCGGTGATCTCGCGCGTCGCGACACCTGAGTCCATCGCCGCTTTGGCCACCGCCGGCGCGATTCGCAAAATGAGACGCGGATCGAACGGCGACGGAATCAGCGATCCCGCGCCAAAGCCCTGCGCCTCGCCGGTGTCGAAGCCGGGTGCCACCATGTCGGACGGCGGATCGCGCGCCAGTTGCGCGATCGCATCGACGGCGGCGTGTTTCATCGCCTCGTTGATCGCGGTCGCACCGACATCGAGCGCACCCCGAAAGATGAAGGGGAAGCACAAGACGTTGTTGACCTGATTGGGAAAGTCCGAGCGCCCGGTGCAAATCATCGCATCGGGTCGTGCCTTGCGCGCCTCCTCCGGCATGATCTCCGGATTGGGATTGGCGAGCGCCATCACCAGCGGCTTGTCGGCCATCGATTTGACCATGTCGGGCGTCAGCACGTTCGGCGCGGAGAGGCCGAGGAAGATATCGGCTCCACCGATGACGTCGCCGAGCACGCGCATGTCGGTCTTTTGCGCATAGACCGCCTTCCAGCGATCCATCAGCGTGTTGCGGCCTTCATGGACGACGCCGTCGATATCGCAGACCCAGATGTTCTTGAGTTGCGCG
>JAYUEY010000066.1:0-15342 GCA_043739005.1 Tardiphaga sp. | reverse complement strand
CAGACGAACTTCGTTTTGATCAGTAACGCGCAACAATCGGGCCACCGAACTTGTAGTTCAGGCCGGCGCGAACGATGTGACCGTCATTGCGGAAGTTGGTGTTGTAGCCGGTGCCGACACCACGACCCGGTGCCACCAGATTGACGGCGACGTTGCTGCGGCCCAAATCGTAATACAGATACTCACCCTTCACGCTCCAGTTCGGCGTGAACATGTGCTCGATGCCACCGCCGACCGTGTAGCCGGTCTTGGTCGTGCGATCTTCGCCAAAGAATGCCAGCGCGCCCGCTCCGTTGAAGAACGAGGCCGAGTTGTTCACGCCAGCGTAAGCAAGACCGCCCGTGCCGTACAGCATCGTCGCACCCCAAGTGTAGCCGACGCGGCCGCGGAACGTGCCGAGATAATCCATGTTGCTGCGGAAGTTATTGGCCAGACCGCTGGTGCCGAAAGCGTTCAGCCTGCGGCGAGCATCGACATACTGAATGTCGGCTTCGAGACCGAACACAAAGTTCGGGCTGGTCTGCCAGTTGTAGCCGGCCTGAACGCCGCCGATGAACCCGTCACGGTCGATGCTCACGAGCGGATTGCGCAGACCGCGAGCAACGGTGTCGGCGTTCGCCGCAACCTGCCCGCTGGTGTTGATGTCGGTGCGGTCAGCGAAGCTATAGCCGGCGTTGCCACCGATGTAGAAGCCGGTCCAGTTGTAGATCGGAGCCGGGATAAAGGCCGGTGCCTTGGTGTAGGGGCGGGCAGCCAGATCGGCAGCCATTGCAGGGGCAGCGACGAGGGCAGACAGGGCCACTGTGGCCAGCAAAAACTTCTTCATGACATTCTCCGGATCGAGGTCGGCGTTAATCTGCATCCAGCAAAAGCACGCTTCGATCGGACTGGCTGTGCCTTCGCTGCCACAAGCGCGACACAACTCACGATAGAATTTTTAAGAAAGCTTTCATCTTTGCGGCTCCATCCCTTTGAAGCTTCACAAACGCCTGCGCCGCAGTGATTTTTTCATTTTAGAAAATGTGCGAATAGATCGCCGGATAAAGTTCCAAGGGTGCGGCTTTACAGCGCATTTGAATTTGAAACCGATCGGCTCATCGCAACGTAGCCTCGGGTTTTCTGACGATTTTGAACACGCCGACCGACGTTGTGACAATGCGGTCACCGACCATGATGTCGGTCGTCATATAAATAATACTCTTGGTGACGCGCACCGGGCGGGGCCGCGAGATCATCACCTCGCCGATCTGCGTGGCGTCGATGAAGTGCGTATCGAATTGCACCGTCGCGAGGCTCTCGGCCTTTGACGCATGGCGTGCGGTCATCCCGCAAGTCCGGTCCGCCATCGTCATCAGCACGCCGCCCTGCACGACGCCACGACGGTTGCGGTGCTTGTCCTGTCCGACGATGGCGTATTCGAACGTGTCGCCGACCATGCGATGCCACAACGGCCCGATCAGGTTGATGAAGCCATCATCATCCATCACGGTCCAGCCATCGGCTCTCAGTCCATCCGCAAGGTGATCGCTCATCCGGGTCCAACATTGGTCATTCAAGGCCCGCAGTGCTTTCACCAGTGCCGTCGATTTGTCCAACCTTATTCGTTCGCAATGCAACAAAGCCTTATCCCGCAGTGCCAACTGATGCTGATGCATCACAGATGCCAAGCAAAAGCGCGCATGGTCGATTCCATGCCTTGTGTCAGTTTGACGCGGATGCAATCGTTCATTGCATAAGAAACAAGCATCGGGGGATGGATTATGGGGATGTCGGCCAGCAAGCGCGCCGTCGCACGTGTCGCGCTATCACTGACGATTGCAGCAACGGCCACAGCCTTGTCGGCCAGCCTGGCAAGCGCGCAAAACGGCTTCACGCGCATTCAGGCGTTCGGCGACTCATATGTCGACACCGGCAATCTCTTCCGGATCATCGGTTCACCGAATCCAGTCCAATACCCGACCGGCCGCTTCAGCGGCGGCACCAATTTCGTCGATACGACGGCGCAATTGCTCGGCATTTCGCAGCTCAATTACGCGATCGGCGGTGCCACCGCCGGTTCGACAAACGTCGTCGGCCCCGGCATTCCGGGCTTCTTCCAGGAATATACCGGCTTCATCGCGTCGGGTCAGCGCTTCGCGCCGACCGACCTCGTCATCCTCAATATCGGCGGCAATGACGCGCGTGCGTATTACCGGACCGGCGGCTCTCTGGCCGGTGTCGGCGCGGCGGCCACCCTCAGCGCGACGCAGGCGATCACCGGCGTCAACGCGCTGGTCGGTGCCGGCGCAAGAACGCTCGTGTTTGGTATCGGCGACGTCAGCACCCTGCCGGAAGCAACCGGAAACCCGGCCGCTGCGATCGGCTCGGCTTACAGCCAATCCTATAATGCGCAGACGCAAGCGGCACTTGCCGTGATCGCGCGCAACGGTGTGCGGGTCGAGACGATCGATATCGCGCTGATCGGCAGCCAGATCAAGGCGAACCCCGCAGCCTATGGCGTCGCCAACACCGGCGCGTGCCCGCTCGCCTGCATCGGCAATCCGGCGCTTCAAAATCAGTATTTGTTTTATTTCGACGGCATCCATCTGACGTCGCTCGGCTTCGCCATCCTCGGCCAATATGTCGTCAATCGTCTCAATGCGCCGCTGACCTTTGCGCCGCAGGCCGATCTGGCAACGATCTCGGTGATGGGATTTGCCTCGACGATTTACGGCAAGCTCGACCAGTTCCGCGAAATCTCCGGCTATGGTGCAAATGCGGCGATGAATGCCAACGCGGCCGATCTGCGCGTCCCCTATACCAAAGCACCGCCGCCCCGGCTCGCCGCCTATAATCCGTGGTCGTTCTACATGCAGGGCAATGGCGGCATCAGCGACCGCCGCGCCACGGTGTCATCGACCGGCTTCAACCTCGACAGCGTCGGCGGCACCATCGGAACGGAATATCGCGTCAGCGCCAACAGCTTCATCGGCGCGGCCTTCGACTATTCCAATCCGAAAGCCCGATTGTTCAACAATGCCGGCACCACCGATGCGAATTCCTACCAGTTCGGCCTCTATGGATCATGGGTCAACGCCAACTTCTTCGCACAGGCGCTCGCCACCGTCGGCGTACAGGATTATCGCAACAGCCGCCTTGGCGTCGTCGATACGATCACCTCGCGACCGGACGGCACCAGCTTCGTCGCCGGCGGCAAGGCGGGCTATCTGTTTAATACGGGCTCGGTTCAGATCGGCCCGATCGGCGGACTTACTTATGCGCGCGTCCGCGTCAACGGTTACACCGAAGCCGGCGATGCCGCTCTGACCCTCAACGTCGGATCGCAAACCGCCGAAGCCCTCGTTGGCAGCATCGGCGCGCAATTCCGCGCACCGATCCTGATCGATGGCCGCGTCATCAGCCCCTATGTCAATCTGACGATGGAAGACGACCTGATCGGCAGTGGCCGGCTGATCCAGTACAATGCGACGTCGTCGCCGATCATCGTCAACAACTGGTCGATCGGCAACGGCTCACAGCGCGTCTATGGCCGCGTCTCGGGCGGCGTGATCGCCCCGTTGTCGGCGACCATCGCGCTCACCGCCAATCTGTCGCGCACCATCGCACGTCAGGGCGGCGATGATTTCTACGGCAATGGCGGGCTGAAAGTCTCGTTCTGATCGAATGCGACGACACGCTCCGACGCGGCGCGGGTGGCGACACCCGCGCCGTCATTGTATCAGGGCTGATGACTGACGCGCCTTTACCTGACACGCGGGACCAGATCGCGCGACATTGCGCGGCTTTTGTCCGCATGACGGACGCCGCGCCGCCGCTCCTGAAACGTGCCGCCGTCGCGATCACGCTGATCGATGACGGCGATCACATCGCGATGTTGTTAACGCTGCGCGCCACAAGCCTGCGCGGACATAGCGGCCAATGGGCGCTGCCCGGCGGCCGCTGCGACCCCGGCGAGACGCCGATCGACGCAAGCTTGCGCGAATTACACGAGGAACTCGGGCTGCGCTGCGACGCGACGGGCGTGCTGGGCCTGCTCGACGATTACCCGACGCGCTCGGGCTATCTCATCACGCCGGTCGTGGTCTGGGCCGGCGCGCATGTCGATCTCACGCCCAATCCCGATGAGGTCGCCTCCGTGCATCGCATTCCGCTCGATGCCATCGTCCGCGCCGACGCCTTCGACTTTGTCACGATCCCTGAGAGCGAGCGCCGCGTGATCCGCTATCGCCACAATGACAGCCATATTCATGCGCCGACGGCCGCGCTGATCTATCAGTTCCGCGAAGTCATCGCCGGCCGCGACACCCGCGTCGCGGACCTGGAACAGCCGGTGTTCGCCTGGCGATAGCCTCACGGGCGTCGCGCGGCATCCAACGACGCATGGTGTATGCTGTCTTAACGATCCGACAAGACGCGCTTGCTAGGCTGCCGCCATGTCATATTCAGCAATCCGCCTTTCACTGATTTCGATAGCGCTGTTCTGCGCCGTGCCGGCTGTCGCATCGAACGATCTTTGGGACGCAAAAATCCCCGCCACCGTCGCCAATGCGATGGCGCAGTCGGGCGACTATGCGCAGCGCCTCGCGGACTATCAGCAGGCCCGCGCCGCTTTCGATCAGGACGCCGAGGCCTATTGGAACGCGGTCAGCGAGCGGCGTCGCACGCGCATCGCCAAACGCCGCGATCGCGTCGCGATCTCCGTCAATGATTACGTGCTGCAGCAACCGCCTCTCTATGAAGGGCCGCCACGGCCGCGCGATCCCAATCCGGTCGAGCCCGACGGCGTCGCGCGTCCGCGCAAGCCGCTGCCGGTGGCAGCGGACTTTTTGCGCGCCGCCGCCCAAGAATTTCAATTCTCGCCGCAGCGCGCCAGCGAAGGCGACTTCAAACGGGCCTATGCCCGCGTCGCACTCGCCAACGGCCTGACCCGCGAACAGGCGGTGCGCGTTTATTCGTTCGAAACCGGCGGCAATGGCGGCCACGATCTGCAATCCGGTCTCAACCCGTCGAAGCCCGGCTCGCGCGCGATCTCGACCGCCGTCGGTTATAATCAGTTGCTGACGGCCAACACGATCACGCTGGTCGCCGAGCAAGGCTCGGCGATCTTGAAGGATCTCAACGACAAGGCCGCCCGATCGACCGGGCCGCAGCGCGCAAATATCGACCGCAAGATCACCGTGGTGAAACGCATGCTCGGCGTCGTGCGCGCGGTGCCGCAATCCTGGAGCGCTTTCGAGAAGCTCGGTTTAACGCCGCAAGGCTGGGGCATTCACGCGCTGGTCTATGACATCGACATCGGCCCGCTGTTGCAGACCCACAAGCTGATGACCTCGGTGGATTTCGCCCGCGCCAAGGGCTATTCGCGCCCGCTCACAGCCGCCGAACTGGAGATGATGAATCTCACCGGCGACGGCAACGGCTTCGATATGGTGTCGATGCCGCAAAGCATCCGCGAGCAGGTGCCGACGGCGAATTTCTTCCAGCGATCGGGCTATGAGCGCAACCCGGTGGCGATCCGCCACAACACGGTTGCCAAACTTCTGGCGATCACCGATTCGCGGATGGATGCGAACAGCGCGCTGCCCGGCGCGCGTGAACTGGCGGCGGCTTTTTAAGAGCTCTTACCGGGATTGATGCCGCCACAGGCGGCTGCGCGCCTAGCGCATGGCGGAAACCTTTTGGCGATTTCGGCTGGCGTCGCGGTCGATGTCCCGCTATGGCGATGGAAAGGGTATATTCAGCCATGTCAGCCGAAGCCAATAAGATCGCCAAAGCCGAAAAAATCGCCGCCGCCGAGGCCGCCAAACCTGCCGACACGTTGCGCTATCCGTGGGACGTCCATCCCGGCCCGGAGCAGGTGATCGAGGTGTTGCCCGGCGTGCTGTGGCTGCGGCTGAAACTGCCGTTCCGCCTCAACCATGTGAATATCTATCTGCTCGAAGACGACAATGGCTGGGCCGTGGTCGATACCGGGTTCGGCAATGACGAGACCATCGCGACATGGACCGCTCTGTTCGATGGGCCGTTGAAGGGCAAGACCGTCAGTCGCCTGATCGTCACCCACGCCCATCCCGATCACATCGGTCAGGCCGGCTGGTTCGTGGAGCGTTTCGGCTGCCCGTTTTATATTTCGCAGGTCGAATATCTCCAAGGCGTCTATCACCGCAATCGTCGCACTGAAGAGCGCGTCGTCAATTCGCGCAACTTCTTCCGCCGTCATGGCATGGACGAAGCAATCACCGAGCAATTGCTCGGGCGCGGGCAGGAATATCTGAAGAAGACTGCGCCGTTGCCGGCGGCCTATAAGCGATTGTCGCATGGTCAGGATATCACCATCGGCAAGCGCAGCTTCCGCGTCATCACGGGCGCCGGCCATTCGCCGGATCAGGTGACGCTGTATTGCGCGGCCGACAAATTCTATCTCTCGGCCGATCAGGTGCTCAGCAAGATTTCGCCAAATGTCAGCGTCTGGGCGCATGAGCCGGACGAGAATGCGCTCGGCTCCTATCTGTCATCGCTGAAAGGCATCGCAGCCGCGATCCCGAATGACGTGCTGGTGTTGCCCGGCCACGGCCTGCCGTTCTACGGCCTGCATGACCGCGTCACGCAACTCTCCGAGCATCATGAAGAGCGCTGCCAGATGATTGCGGAGTCGTGCCGCGACGAGGCGAAGACCTCCGCGCAACTGGTGCCGATCGTGTTTTGGAAGCACGTTCTCGACGCGCATCAGACAGGTTTCGCGGCGGGCGAGTTGATCGCGCATGTCAATTACATGCTGGCCTCAGGTCGTTTGACGCAAACACTCGACTCGGACGGCGTGCTGCGGTTCAAGGCTGCATAGGTTCAATCCGTCATTTCAATCCGTCATTCCGGGGCGCGACGCGCGATAGCGCACGCGAACCCGGAATCTGGTCGTGTTCAATTTGCTGAGATTCCGGGTCTTCGGAGATCGATAAGAGCCAATCCACGAATCCCGGAATGACGTGGACCAATTCGGATCGGCGCTGGCCACGCCAGCGATCAGCGCATAGATTGCGGCGGTTTTCATCATAGAGATCGCACCGTGTCGAAATCAGCCTCCCGCGCCCGCCTCGCCGACATCATCCGGACCCGCTCCTTCGGACGCGGCGAGATCACTCTGGCCTCCGGCCGCAAGAGCGATTTCTACTTCAACCTCAAGCCGACGATGCTCGACCCGGAAGGTGCGGCCCTGCTTGCCGAACTCACCTTCGATGCGCTGCGTGACGACCAGCTCGATTATATCGGCGGGCTGGAAATGGGCGCGGTGCCGCTGGCCGGCGCGATCGCCCAATTGTCATGGCTGAAGAACCATCCGATCGCAGCGTTCTTCGTACGCAAGAAGCCGAAAGAACACGGCACGCGGCTGGCGATCGACGGGTTGATGAAAGGCGAGACGCTCGCCGGCAAGCGCGTCGTCATCGTCGAGGACGTCACGACCACCGGCGGCTCGGCCATCAAGGCGGCGGAAGCCGTGCGCGAGGCCGGCGGCGAGATCGTGCTGGTCTTCACGATGGTCGATCGCGAAGAAGGCGCTGCCGACAATTTCGCAGCGGCGAATTTGCCGTTTCGGGCGCTCTACAAGGCTGCCGAGTTCCTTAAAGGATGATGCGGGGTTTGGCCGTCGTATCGGCTGTCCTTGTCGCGACGACGCCCGCATATGCGGCTGAAGCAATCGACGGCGCAAAGCTCGGCCTGTTGTGGGCGCTGCCTTTCGCCGGCATTTTGCTATGCATCGCCACAGGGCCGGTGCTGTTTCATCATTTATGGGAACACCATTACGGTAAATTCGCCGCCGTGTTCGCCGCGCTGGTTGCGATCCCGCTCTATCTGACCTTCGCGCCAGAGGCCGTCACGACGGCGCTGTTGCATACGGTGTTGCTCGAATATCTGCCGTTCATCCTGTTGCTATTGGCGCTGTTCACGACCGCAGGCGGCATTTATGTCGAGGGCAATCTGCACGACAGCGTGCTCACAAACACCGTCCTGCTCGGCATCGGCAGCCTGCTCGCAAGCGTGGTCGGCACCACCGGCGCATCGATGATGCTGATCCGGCCGCTGATCCGCGCCAATGACGACCGCAAGACCAACGTGCATGTCGTCATCTTTTTTATCTTTCTGGTTTCGAACATCGGCGGCTCGCTGACGCCGCTCGGCGATCCGCCGCTGTTTCTCGGCTTCCTGCGCGGTGTCGATTTCTTCTGGACCACGCGCCATCTGGCGCTGGAAACGTTCGTCACCGGCGGTCTTGTGCTTGCAATTTTCGCGGCAATCGACATCTGGCTGCATCGTCGCGAGGACAACAAACCGCACCCCGCCGATCCGACACCGGATGCGCCGCTGCGCATCCATGGCAAGATCAATATCGCGCTGATCGCGATCATCATCTCGGCCATTCTCATCAGTGCCAGTTGGAAGCCCGGCATCACCTTCACGTTGCAAGGCAACGTGCTCGAATTGCAAAATCTGTTGCGCGACGGTGTCTTTATTTTCGTCACGCTGCTGTCGATCGCGCTGACCACACGTCAAGTTCGTGTCGCAAACGGTTTTTCCTGGGCACCGATCCGCGAGGTCGCCGTGCTGTTCGCCGGTATCTTCATCTGCATCGCGCCCGTCATGGCGATGTTGCAGGCCGGGCAAAACGGCGTGTTCGCGCCGCTGATCGCATTGGTCAGCCATGCCGACGGCTCGCAAAATCCGCTGGCCTATTTTTGGATCACCGGCATCCTGTCGTCACTCCTCGACAACGCCCCGACATACCTCGTCTTCTTCGAACTCGCCGGCGGTGACGCCAAGGTGCTGATGAATGCTGGCGCGGGCACGTTGCAGGCGATCTCGGCCGGCGCGGTGTTCATGGGTGCAAACTCTTACATCGGAAATGCACCGAACTTCATGGTCTATGCCATCGCGCGTGACGCCGGTGTCAGGATGCCAAGTTTCTTCGGCTACATGATGTGGTCGGGCGCCGTGTTGATACCGATTTTCCTCGTCACCGGATGGCTGTTCCATCACTGATCCTCACCATTGATCCTTGCAATTGATCCTTGCCAGCGAACGACGCCCCGCGCTTACGTCTCGTTTACCATATCGCCTTAACGTCGCCGTAAGCCGCGCGCCAGATGCGCGGCAATGATTGCTGCGGTGAATATGATGTTGCGTCCTCGTTCGGCTGTGAAACCCGCACTGCTCGCGCTTGCGATCGCGGGCATGTCCGTGCCGCATGCCGCGTCGGCGCAGGGTTTCTTCGACTTCCTGTTCAATGGCGGCCAGCCGCAGAAACAGCAACGCCAGCAGCGCCCGCCCGATCCGTCACCGGTCGAGAACTTCTTCGCCGATCCGTTCGGCCTCAATCCGCAGCCGGCACCGCCGCCGCAGCGCTCAGCATCGACCGGCGGGTCCGGCCCGGCCTTCTGTGTCCGCACCTGCGACGGCAAATATTTTCCGCTGATGTCGCGCGTCAATGTCTCGCCCGCGCAGATGTGTCAGGCGTTCTGCCCGGCCGCGCCGACTAAGATCTTTTACGGCAGCAATATCGACACGGCGTCGTCCAGCACCGGCGAACGCTATGCGGAGTCCCAGAACGCCTTTGCCTATCGCAAGGCCCTGAAAGCCGACTGCACCTGCAACGGCCGCTCCTCGGCCGGTCTCGCGCAGGTGGACCTCGCCCTCGACAACTCGCTGAAAGCCGGTGACGTGATCGCCACCACGAGTGGTCTCGTCGCATATTCGGGGGTGCGTCTGGGTGCAAACCAAAGCCCGGATTTCACGCCGGTCGCCTCGTTTCCGGGGCTGACGTCGGATATCCGCGCCAAGCTCGGCGAGATGAAAGTCTCCCCGGCCGCCGCCGAACTGATCGACAGTAGCAAGCCCGCCGAGATCGAAACCGCGCCGCTGCCTGCTGCTGCAGTGTCAAAACCGGTCGCGGTCCCGAAAGCCAAGCGGGCAGAGCTTCGCTAATTTCATTTGGCATGATCCGATCCGAAAACCGGAAGGCCACTTTTCGGGATCATGCCTGACGCGATAAAATCACGCCGATGACGTTCGGCGCGGCGCGATACGAATCCTCGATCGCGGCGCGGGCGGCGGCCCGGTTTTCCTGAGTGAGCAGGCCGCGTTTTTCGGCCAGGATCATGCCGCAATAGCCCCACCAATCGGCCAGCATGCCGTGGTCATCGACCAGATCGTAGCCCTGCTCGGCCGCAAAGATCCGCGCATGCGCCTCGTCCAGCGTGTCGAGCCAGTTGTGGTCGGCGGCAGATAACAGGTCGTCGTCGAAATCATCCGTCGTGTAGCCCCAGACCGACAGGCACACCGCGTCGAAGGCGCGGTCGATCTGATCGTCATCGACCGGCCGTCGCCGCGACGTCTGGTGAAGCTGCGACAGCGATCGCGCAAAGTCGGCGATCCGCGTCAGCGCGAAGGTCGTGGTGGCAATTGTGGACATCTGGTCCTCACAAGTCTCGACAGGCCATAGATATTGTGGCGCGGTTGCGCCGAATCACAATGATATATCAATGACTTGGAAATTAGTTCTTAATTTGTTCTCAATGCCTTGAAGTCAAAACTTGATCTGTACGTACATTGCCGTACACTCCACTAAATTGTGGAGAATGAGGATGTTGACCTTGTCGGCAGAGCATGAGGTGCCAGGCGCGAAAACGGCGCGCATGGAGCAGCGAACCACGCCGCAGGCAAAAGAATTGATCGAACAGGCAGCTAGCCTGCTCGGTATCAATGCATCGGAATTTATGGTGGCAGCAGCCGCCAAGATGGCGCGCGAAACGCTGCGTAATTACGAGCAGACCATTCTTGCCGCACCTGCGCATGAGGCCTTCATGCAAGCGCTCGACACGACGGAGCCGACTAGGAAACTGGTCGATCTGATGAGGCTGCATGCGGATGTTTCTGCCAAGCCATGATCGACCACGCCTTTCTCGCACGCTTGCGCGTTGAGCCGCTCGACCGTCAAACACACGATCGAGCGGCATTTCGCTGCGGTGTCGATCGTGTCGATAATTTTCTCGCCAACAACGCCGCGCGTCAGCAAGACGCGGATCATACCCGCGTCTATGTCGCCTGCCTTGATGCATCCAATGAAATCGCCGGCTATTACGCGCTAAACGCCCATGCCATCGACGCATCGACGCTGCCGCCAGCGATCGTAAAGAGATTACCGTCCTATCCCGTAATCTCGGCGATCTATCTGTCGATCGTTGGTTTTCATACTGACTATCAGGGGCGAGGCGGCGGCACGTTCCTCTTGATGGATGCTTTCAAGCGCTGCGTAGAGGTCGCCAACATCATCGGCGCGCATTTTGTGGTTCTTGACGCCCTCAACGCCCGCGCCGCCAGCCTGTATCGCGAGTTGGGCTTTGTCGATTTGCCGGATCATGCACCGCGTATGCTGATCGGCATGCAGGCCATCCGCAAAGCCGTTCGACTGGCGGCATCCGCTCCACCATAAATCCTGCCCAATCCGCAGGCATGCCAGCAGCAAATGCGACCATCCCGACGGGTTCCGGCGGGCGGCTAATCGTTCTATGCTCATGACCTGACACAGGAATGGGAATGCCGGTTTGCCAGATACATCCTCTCAGCTTCAAAATCCGACGCAGGCCGAGCCCCTCGACGAACTGGCGCTCGCCGAAATCAAAAGTGCGATCCTCACCAAGCTGACGCTCACGATCGGCAAGGATGCCGCGCTCGCGACCAAGCACGACTGGTACAAAGCGGCGGCGCTGACGCTGCGCGACCGCATCGTCCATCGCTGGCTCGTTACCGAAAAGCAGAGCTACGATGCCGGCCGCAAGCGGGTCTATTACCTCTCGCTCGAATTCCTGATCGGCCGCCTGTTCACCGACGCGCTCAACAATATGGGCCTGCTGCCGCTTTTCGATGCGGCGCTCGGCGATCTCGGCGTCGGCCTCGACGAACTGCGCAAATGCGAACCGGACGCAGCACTCGGCAATGGCGGCCTCGGCCGCCTCGCCGCCTGTTTCATGGAAAGCATGGCGACGCTGCAAATCCCCGCATTCGGCTACGGCATCCGCTATGATTTCGGGCTGTTCCGGCAGATCATCGCCAATGGCTGGCAGCAGGAATATCCCGACGAATGGCTCGGCTTCGGCAATCCGTGGGAATTGCAGCGGCCGGAGGTCGTCTATCAGGTTTATTTCGGCGGCCATGTCGTGCGCAAAACCGATGCGCGCGGGCGTGAACAGTCCGTGTGGAATCCGGGTGAGACCGTGCAGGCCGTCGCCTATGACACGCCGATCGTCGGCTGGCGCGGCAAGCATGTAAATGCGCTGCGGCTGTGGTCGGCGCGCGCCCCCGATCCGCTGCGGCTCGACGTCTTCAACACCGGCGATTACCTCGGTGCCAGCGCCGCGCAAGCGCGCGCCGAAGCGATCTGCAAATTCCTCTACCCGAACGACGAGACCGCCGCTGGCCGCGAATTGCGGCTGCGCCAAGAATATTTCTTCGTCTCGGCGTCATTGCAGGATCTGGTCAAGCGCCATCTGGAATCCGAAGGCCAGTTGCGCAATCTTGCCGCCAAGGCCGCGGTGCAACTCAACGACACACATCCGAGTTTGGCCGTCGCCGAATTGATGCGCATCCTGATCGACCTGCACAACATGCCGTGGGACGACGCCTGGCAGATCACCAACGCGACGCTCTCATACACCAACCACACGCTGCTGCCGGAGGCGCTGGAGACCTGGCCGATCGAACTGTTCGAGCGTTGCCTGCCGCGCCACATCGAAATTATCTACCGCATCAACACGCTGCATCTCGACCGCGCCAACGCGCTGCATCCGGACGATACGACGTACCGCGCGCAGGTCTCGATCATCGACGAGCGCGCCGGGCGTCGCGTCCGCATGGGCCATCTGGCTTTTATCGGCTCGCATCGCATCAACGGCGTGTCGGCGATGCATTCGGAGTTGATGAAAGAGACCGTGTTTCGCGATCTCAACCAGCTTTATCCCGGCCGCATCACCAACAAGACCAACGGCATCACATTCCGCCGCTGGCTCATGCTGGCCAATCCGAAACTCACAGATCTGTTGCGCGAGACCTGCGGCGACGCCGTACTCGACGATCCGAGCCGCCTGTCGAAGCTCGAAGCCTTTGCCGGCGACAGCGCGTTTCAGCAGCGGTTTCGCCATGTGAAACATCAGAACAAGGTCGCGCTCGCGCGTGTGATCGGCGAGCGCATCGGCGTGCAAGTCGATCCGAGTGCGCTGTTCGACGTTCAGATCAAGCGCATCCACGAATACAAACGGCAATTGCTCAACGTGCTGGAAACCATCGCGCTGTATCACGACATGCGCGACGATCCGCAGCGAGAGTGGACACCTCGCGTGAAAATTTTTGCGGGCAAGGCGGCCGCGAGCTATCGCTACGCCAAGCTGATCATCAAGCTCGTCAACGATGTCGCCGAGGTCGTAAACAACGATCCGATCATCGGCGACCGGCTCAAGGTCGCGTTCCTGCCGGACTACAATGTCAGCCTCGCCGAGGTCATCATTCCGGCCGCCGATCTGTCCGAGCAAATTTCGACGGCCGGCATGGAAGCCTCCGGCACCGGCAACATGAAACTGTCGCTGAACGGCGCGCTGACGATCGGCACCCTCGACGGTGCCAACATCGAAATCCGCGACAATGTCGGCATCGACAACATCGCGATCTTCGGCATGGACGCAGCAGAGGTCGTCGCGCGGCGCAACATCGGCCTCGATGCCGGCGATGTCATCGCGCGCTCGCCGCGTCTGGCGCGTGCCATCGCCGCGATCGACAATGGCGATTTCTCGCCGGATGACCGCAGCCGCTTCGCCACCGTGGCGCACGCACTGCGCCATCTCGATCACTACATGGTCAGCGCGGATTTCGATTCCTATTACGACGCCCAAAGAAGCGTCGATGCGCGCTGGCAAATTCCGCCGGCGTGGTCGCGCGCGGCAATCCTCAACGTCGCGCGGATGGCGTGGTTCTCATCGGATCGCACCATCGCGGAATATGCGCAGGACATCTGGGACGTGCCGGTGACGCTGGCAACTGCGTTGTCGCAGCCGCGCGCCGCAAAGGGGTAGTTGTCTATCGCCGACGTCGAACCAAACAAAAAGGGCGGCTCGATGAGCCGCCCTTTTCACATTCACATCGAAGCCAATCGAAGCGAAGGACTTACTCCGCCGCCATCTTGACGTCAGGCGCTGCGGCGCGAACATCGGCATCGACCTGCGCTTCGAACTTGGCAAAGTTCTTCTGAAACATAGCAACGAGGCGGCGCGCGGTAGCGTCATACTCTGCCTTGTCGGCCCACGTCTTCACCGGGTCGAGGATTTCGCTGGGAACGCCGGGCAATGCGGTCGGTACCGCGAAGCCGAAATACTTGTCGGTGCGGAATTCGACATTGCGCAGCGAACCGTTCAACGCCGCGGTCAACAGCGCGCGCGTCACCTTGATCGGCATGCGTGAGCCGACGCCGTATTTGCCGCCGGTCCAGCCGGTGTTGACCACCCAGCAATCGACATTGTGCTTGGCGATCAGGTCGCGCAGCAGGTTGCCATAGACGCTGGGGTCGAGCGGCAGAAACGGCGAACCGAAGCAGGTCGAGAATTCCGGCTCCGGATCGTTGCCGAGACCGCGCTCGGTGCCGGCGACCTTCGCCGTATAGCCGGACAGGAAGTGATACATCGCTTGCGCCGGTGTCAGCTTGGCAATCGGCGGCATCACGCCGAAGGCGTCGGCCGCCAGCATCACGACGTTCTTTGGATGACCGGCGCGACCCGTGCGCGAGGCATTCGGAATCGCTTCCAGCGGATAGGCAGAGCGCGTGTTCTCGGTCTTGGAGCCGTCGTCAAAATCCGGCACGCGGGTCGTCTCACTGAGCACGACGTTCTCAAGCACGGCACCGAAGCGGCTGGAGGCGGCGAAGATTTCCGGCTCGGCTTCTTCCGACAGCTTGATGCATTTCGCGTAGCAGCCGCCTTCGAAATTGAAGATGCCGTCGTCGCTCCAGCCGTGCTCGTCATCGCCGATCAGCGTGCGCATCGGGTCGGCCGAGAGCGTAGTCTTGCCGGTTCCCGACAGGCCGAAGAAGATCGCGGCGTCGCCGTCCGGACCGACATTGGCCGAGCAATGCATCGGCATCACGTTCTTGCGCGGCAGATAATAATTCAGCGTCGTGAACACGCTCTTTTTCATCTCGCCGGCATAATAGGACCCGCCGATCAGCACGATCTTGCGGGCGAAATCGATCGCGACGACGTTCTCGGATTTGCAGCCGTGGCGTTTCGGATCGGCCTTGAAGCTCGGCAGGTC
>JAYUEY010000065.1:0-10378 GCA_043739005.1 Tardiphaga sp. | reverse complement strand
AACCCAAAAGCAGGGACGCCTTGATCGTCGGAAGACATCGCCTCATCATTCGTCTGATCCTGATTACGGCAGGGACCAGCAGAGCAATATCGTTAATGTCGGTTAAGGTCTATGGCAGTCGGGCCACACGGGCCGTGCATCAACTCTCCAGAATGATCGCATGGATCTGACGGCCGTAATCCGGCTCCTTGCGATGCACGGAGCGCCGATAACTGAACAGGTTATCGTCCGGGTAGGTATCGATGCCGATATCGTCGATCTGCGTGATGCCCGCTGCCTCCAGCCGCATGCGGATGAAGCCGCCGAGATCGAACATGGCATGCCCTTCACGCGATGACGGCTCGAAAAAGCGAACGAACCCCGGATCGGCGTCTGTGAAGCGGGCAACGAATTCCGCGCCGACTTCATAGCTTGGTTGCCGGATCAGAGGACCGATGGCCACCACAATATTGGAGCGATGAGCGCTTAGCGATTCCATCGCATCGATGGTGGCTTCGAGGACGCCTGTAAACGCACCTTTCCAGCCGGCATGCGCGGCTCCGATCACGCGGGCTACCGGATCGGCGAAAAGTATAGGCCCGCAATCGGCAGTTGTTATGCCAAGCGCCAGACCCGGCACGCGCGTTACCATCGCATCAACCCTCGGCCGTTGATCCGCGCGCCAAGGCCCAGCCGCGATTGCAACGTCCGGCGAATGCACTTGAAAAGCCGTCAGAAAATGCGAAGGGGCAACGCCGATGGCCTCGGCCATGCGCCGGCGATTTTCCAGCACATGAGCCGGGTCATCTTGTGAGCCGAGCCCGCCGTTCAATCCGCGATAGATGCCCGTCGAGACGCCACCATCGCGCGTGAAAAATGTATGGCGCAAGCCCGGCACGGATGAAAGCAAAGCCGACGTGAAACTCATGGTTTGGCGGGCTCCGCGACCGCGTCTTCGCCGAAGCCGACCAGTGGTCCGAGTGCGGGATCGGAAATGCCGAGCACTTTAAACAGCGAGCCCATGCCACCGCGTCCATTCCCGATCAGCCGTTGCAGCGCGCCGTTGACGTCCGCCGCCGCTTCCAGCGTTGCCTTGGCAGTCAGCGTTTGTGCGCGGGTCTCGATGCCCAGTGCTTTCAAAAACTCGCCTTGCGTCACTGGCCCATGCGCCCTTGCACCGACATCCTCTGCGCCACGTGCCAGCGCTTGAAAATCGACATGCGCCGTGATGTCTGATTGGCCGGGATTCTTCAACGGATCGGCAAAGGAATGTTGCGCGATGGCCTGCAGCGTATCGCCCGCGTCGCTGCGCAGATGTCCGTAATCAATGATAAGCGCCGCGCCGTGATCGTCGCGGACGCGCCGCGCCAAAGTCATGATGGCGTTGTCTGGCCGCCACTCATAGATCGCGCCGACCGGCGCTGCGCGGACCAGCGCCGGAAGCAAGACTTCGAAAAGCGGCGTTGGGTCCTCGGCATACCCGAATGACAGCTTGCCCTTGTCGTCGATCTCGACGGTGCGCTCGTGCCAGCCGGTCTCGCGCTTGACCATCTGGTGGATCGGCAGCACGTCGAAATATTCATTGGCCAGAATGATCGAAGGCCCCGGCGGAACTTCATCGAGACCATAATGCCAGTTGACGTTGCGCACGCCGGTCAACGTATTGCGCTGTTTCTCGCGCAGCACCGGATTGATCTCGACCAGATGCACCGAGATCGCCTGATAGAGAGGCGGTAACACGCGCAGTGCACGCAGGGCATCCGCCATCATCGTGCCGCGGCCGGGCCCCAGTTCGATCAATTGGACATGGTGCGGCGATCCCATTGCACGCCACACCGACGCGGCCCACAGTCCGATCAATTCGCCGAACATCTGGCTGACTTCAGGTGCGGTCGTGAAATCGCCTTCGCGTCCGAGCGGATCGCGCGAGATGTAATAACCGTGCTGCGGATGGGTAAGGCACAATTGCATATATCGCCACACCGGCATCGGGCCAGCCGATGTGATGAGCCGGCGGATGACGCCGTGCAAGGCGGAGAGCTCGGTCACTTCAAGCCCTGTTCGATGGCTTCGGTTGCTTGTGCGTTATGCGTCAGCGGTTTTCGTTTCAAAGCTGCTGAGATGATGATGCCACCCGCGAGTATCATCGGCACAGATAAAAGCATGCCCATCGTTAATCCGCCCCACAGAAATCCGAGTTGCGGATCGGGTTCGCGGAAGAATTCGCCGAAGATGCGCGCCACCGCATAGATCGAAATGAAGCTCCCGAGTATCAGGCCCGGCCGCTTCAGCGCGCCGCTGCGGATCATCAGCGCAAGAATGATGAAGAGCACGATGCCTTCGAGGCCGGCCTCATAAAGCTGGCTCGGATGGCGCGGCAACGGCCCACCGTTGGGAAATACCATTCGCCACGGCACGCTGTCGTCGGCCGGACGGCCCCACAACTCGCTGTTGATAAAATTTGCGATGCGGCCGAGAAACAGCCCGATCGGGCCAACGGCGGTGGTGAGATCGCCAAGCGACAGAATTGACGTCTTGCGTTTCCAGGCAAAGGCCACGACTGCGACGACGCAGCCCAGGAAGCCGCCATGGAACGACATGCCGCCTTTCCAGAGTTCGAAGATTTCAGCCGGGTTCGCAGCGAAGAACGGCAGATTGTAAAACAGCACATAGCCGGTGCGGCCACCGAGGATGATGCCGACCGTCACCCACAGGATGAAGTCGTCCATCTGCAACAGCGACACGGGGGCGGGGCCACCCCAGAGCCTTTCGTTCTTGATGAGCGCACGGGCATAAATCCAGCCCAGCACGATGCCGCCGATATAGGCCAGCGCGTACCAGCGGATCGCAATCGGGCCAACGGCGATAGCGATCGGGTCAAACACGGGAAATGCGATGGTTAGAAACGGCATGACAGACGGCTTACAATCCTAACTGCCGATCGTAAAGCGCCAACAGCCGCTCCCAGTGCCGCTCGGCGGCGTCGCGGTCGTAAACCGGGCGCTTTGGGAACGCGAAGCCGTGATGCGCGCCAGGATAGAGTTCGACCTCTGCCTCTACGCCGTCGCTCTTCAACGCGGCGCGAAGCGGCTCGATGATCTCTAGCGGCACGTAATGATCGAATTCGGCGCAGGCCACGTAGAATTCTGCCGTGGCCTTGCGCGCGGTGATATGTGGGCTGTCCGGCTGGTCAGTCATCAGATGGGTGCCGTAGATTGAGGCGGCGGCCTTGACGCGGTCCGGGAAGTTGGACGCGGCCCCCATCGCGTAGCGCCCGCTCATGCAATAGCCGACGGTGCCGATCGGACCCTTTCCGGCGGCGTCCTGCGTCGCGACGAAATCAAGCGTCACCTGGGTGTCAGCCATCACCATCGGGATGGTCAGCGAATACATTAATTCAAACATCCGCTTACGTTGCGGATCGTGTTCGCCCGGCGGTATCGGCCCCAGCTCCATGACGTTCGCGCGGTAATACATGTTCGGCAGCACGACATAATAACCGGAGGTCGCGAGCCGCCGCGCCATATCACGCAGTTCCTCGCGAATGCCCGGTGCGTCCATGTAGAAAATGATGATCGGGAACGGCCCGCCACGCTCAGGATGGCTGATGAACGTGGTCATACTGCCGTCCGACGTAGCGATTTCGATGGTCTGGTCGATCATGGTGCGCTGTCCCTAAGGCTTGTTGTTGCGCGACGATGGCAAGGAAACTGCAGCCAGACAAGGCGTGCCCTTGAACTCTGCGGGACCTATCGCCATTGTCGAGTTGATTCAACACAGTGCCGACCGGAGAGATGCGCCATGACTCAGACCAACAACCGTTTCTTCGATGAAATAGGCCGCCTGATGAACGATGCTGCCGGTGCAGCGCAGGGCGTCAAGCGCGAAGTCGACAGCGTCGTGCGCAATCAGGCCGAGAAGATTTTGCGCGATCTCGACATCGTCAAGCGCGAGGAATTTGAGGCCGTGAAAGACCTGGCCCGGCTGGCGCGTGAGGAAAATGAAACGCTGAAGGCGCGCATTGCGGTGCTGGAAGCCAAGCTCGGTAGCTCTTAGCCTCTTCCCCGTGATGCAAGCTCAGCACTCCAGATTGCGACTCACCGCGCATCGATCTGTCCAGACGCAGCTGTAATATTCCCTTCATTTCCTTGTCTTTGCTCGACTTTGCCGCTAAAAGCCCGGCACGTTCGCAGCCCCCGCACCCCTGGAGGCTTGCTGCGGCGTGGCAACGAGGCCGCTTGCGGCCTTTAACTTTTTGAAAAACAAGGACTTCAACGATGGCGACCATCAAGGAATTGAAGGCGACCGCGCGTCCGTCAAGCGGCAAGGGGGCCGCACGGGCAGAGCGTCGCGCCGGGCGAGTGCCCGGAGTGATCTACGGTGACAGCAAGGCCCCCGTGACGATCTCGGTGCTCGACGCCGAACTGCGTCAGCGCATTCAAGCAGGTCGGTTTTTGACCACGATTCTGGATATCGATCTCGAAGGCAAGAAGCATCGCGTGATTCCGCGTGACTTCGCGCTCGATCCGGTGCGCGATTTCCCGATCCATGTCGATTTCATGCGTCTCGGCGAAGGCGCCACGATCCGCGTCGGTGTTCCGCTGCGCATCATGAATGGCGATAGCTCTCCAGGTGTAAAGCGCGGCGGTACCGTCAACATCGTGACTCACACGATTGAACTGGAATGCCCGGTCGATGGCATTCCGCAATATCTCGAAGCTGACATAGGCAAGCTCGATATCGGCGATTCGCTGCATCTGTCTGACATCACCCTGCCGAAGGGCGTGAAGTCGATGTCGCGCGAAGACGAAGTGACGCTGGTCACGGTCGTACCGCCGTCGGACCTCGGTGAAGAAGCCGCTGTGCCTGGTGCCGCCGGTGCTGCGCCTGCTGCCGCTGCGCCTGCCGCTGGTGCAAAGGCTCCCGCCGCTGGTGCGAAGGCTCCTGCGGCTGGTGCGAAAGCGCCTGCGGCTGGTGCGAAGGCTCCCGCAGCCGGTGCGAAGGCACCTGCCGCAGCTGCTGCGCCGAAGAAGAAGTAAGACACGGGTCTCCGCGTCATGCGGCTGTTCGTTGGGCTCGGCAATCCTGGTGCGAAGTATCAGGCCAACCGGCACAATATCGGCTTTATGGCACTCGATGCGATCGCACGGCGTCACGGGTTTTCCCCGTGGCGCCGTCGCTTTCAGGGCGAGACGGCGGAAGGCACGATAGATCGCGAAAAGGTCATCCTGCTCAAGCCGCTGACCTATATGAACGACTCCGGCCGCTCGGTTCAGGACGCCGCGTCGTTTTTCAAGATAGCTCCCGGCGAGATCAGCGTGTTTCACGATGAACTCGAGCTGCTACCATCAAAGCTGCGTGTCAAAATCGGCGGCGGCATCGCGGGGCATAACGGGCTGCGCTCGATCTCGGCGCATATCGGCAATGACTATCGTCGCGTGCGGCTCGGCATCGGCCATCCCGGCGTCAAGGAATTGGTGCATGGCCATGTGCTGAGCGACTTCGCCAAGGCCGATCGGCCTTGGGTCGAGGCGCTGTGCGAGGCGGTCGCGGACCACGCAGGACAGATCGCGATCGATCGCGATTCGACATTCGCCAACCGCGTTCACTTGCAGATGCAGGCCAAGGGCTTTGGCGGCAAGGACGACGCTCCGGCGTAAAAGACAGAGGACGACATGGGCTTCAAATGCGGGATCGTCGGGCTGCCGAATGTCGGCAAATCGACGCTGTTCAATGCGCTGACCGAAACGGCTGCGGCGCAGGCGGCGAATTATCCATTTTGCACGATCGAGCCAAATGTCGGCGAGGTCGCGGTGCCCGATCCTCGGCTCGATAAGCTCGCAGTGATCGGCAAATCCGCGCAGATCATTCCGACGCGGCTGACCTTTGTCGATATCGCCGGCCTCGTGCGCGGTGCGTCGAAGGGCGAAGGCCTGGGCAACCAGTTTCTCGCCACCATTCGCGAGGTCGATGCGGTCGCCCACGTCGTGCGATGCTTCGTCGATGACGACATCACCCATGTTGACGGCAAGATCGCACCGCTGGCCGATATCGAGACCATCGAGACCGAGCTAATGCTGGCCGATCTCGACAGCCTTGAAAAGCGCGTCGATAACCTCACCAAAAAGGCCAAAGGCAACGACAAGGACGCAAAAGAGCAGTTGGACCTCGTCCAGCGCGCTTTGGTGCTGTTGCGTGAAGGTAAGCCGGCTCGCTTTCTCGACCGAAAGCCTGATGAGGAGCGTGCGTTCCGGATGCTCGGCCTGTTGACGTCAAAGCCCGTGCTCTATGTCTGTAACGTCGAGGAAGGTAGCGCTGCCGACGGCAACGACTTTTCGAAGCAGGTCGCGGAGTATGCCGCCAAAGAGGGCGCGGTCGCCGTTGCGATTTCAGCCAAGATCGAATCCGAGATCGCAACCCTGTCACGCGCCGAACGCGCGGAGTTTTTGGACACGCTTGGCCTTCAAGAAGCCGGTCTCGATCGCCTGATCCGCGCCGGCTACCAACTGCTCGATCTCATCACCTATTTCACGGTGGGACCGAAGGAAGCGCGTGCCTGGACGATCAATCGCGGCACCAAAGCCCCGCAGGCCGCTGCCGTCATCCATACCGACTTCGAGAAGGGCTTTATCCGCGCCGAGACGATTGCCTATGTCGATTACACGACGCTCAACGGCGAAGCCGGTGCGCGCGATGGCGGCAAGTTGCGTCTCGAAGGCAAGGAATATGTCGTCGCCGACGGCGACGTGCTGCATTTCCGGTTCAATACTTAAACGGCAGTCATTCCGGGCCTTTGCCATGCGTCGGCGAAAGCCGACTTATGATAAATCCCGGAATGATGGAGCGAACTACCTCCGTTCGCCCTGATCCCTGATGGCACCGAGATGTTCGTTGATCCGGAAGACGATCAGGACGAACTCAGCCGCGATGCGGGTGAAGATGATGCCAACCACCACGCCGGCGAGGCTCGACAGCACCACGATGAATCCACCGAACGGGCTGATCGCCATCGCGGCCAATCCTGAGAAAACTCCGGAAATACCAAACAGCACCGTGAGCGCGATCGCGAGCCAATAGAAGGTCTTGATGATCGTGGGGGTGATGAAACGATCCCACTGAAACAGGTCGCGAAATTCAAACATTGTAGCTCTCATCAGTGGTGCGTCGGGCCAGACCCGTCGCTGAAGGGTAGCAAAACTTGTGGTGCGGCTGGTGGTTCGATTTGATCATTCGCATCCCATTCTCGCTGGCTTGCTTGCGAATGTGAAAATCCAAAAACTATTCACACCTATATTTACGGGCTCAGTCCTGGATTTGGAATTCGCATCGTAGACTTGCTGAATAGAAGTCGGCGAATGCCAAATCCACGCGATCTGAACGCAGCGACGCCATGCAAGCGGGTGGGTTGAGCTTGCCGCAAAGTGCGGCCACAATCAGGGGTCCTCTGAGCAAGTTATAGCATGTCGCCTAAAACCAGCAGCCTCACATTTGAAGATTTCCCCGAAGGCCATTTTGGCACTTTCGGCCCGCGCCATGTCACGCGCGAGGAGATCATCACTTTCGCGCGTGAGTATGACCCGCAGCCGATGCATCTCGATGACGCAGCGGCCAATGCTTCGATGCTGAAAGGCCTATCGGGTTCGGGCTGGCATCTATGTTCGATCATCATGCGCATGATGTTCGACGGCTTCATCGGCCGCACGGAATCACTCGGCTCGCCCGGCGTCGATGAAATGCGCTGGATGGCTCCGTTTCGTCCCGGCGACGATCTCATACTGGATGTCGAGATCGCGAAGGCGCGTGTCTCGAAGAGCCGTCCGTCCACGGGCATCGTCACCTTCAAATGTAGCGTTCGCAATGCAGCGGGCCACGTGCTCGCTGATATGGTGTCGCCGATCATCGTCAAGCGCCGCGCGACTGAGGCTGTGAGCTGACCGATGTATTATTTCGATGAGATCAACATCGGCGACCGCCGCGACTTCGGCTCCTTCACCTTCACGGCGGATGCGATCAAAGCTTTCGCGGTCCAATTCGATCCGCAGCCATTTCATCTCGATGAAGAGGCTGGCCGCAATTCGCTGTTTGGAGGTCTTGCGGCATCCGGATGGCACATCGGATCGGTTTGCATGAAGCTCCTCGTCGCAGACCGTCAGCGACAGGCAGAAGCCGCAGCCGCGCGCAATGAGGATTTCGCGGTTTGGGGACCATCACCCGGTTTTCGCGAATTGAAGTGGATCAAACCGGTGCTTGCCGGCGACACCATCACTTACGGCAATGAGGTCGTCGCGCTGCGAACGTCCGAATCGCGTCCGCAATGGGGAATCGTGCAGGCGCGCAATACCGGCACCAATCAACGCGGCGAGGTCGTTTACAGCTTTCTTGCGACCGCCTTCGCGCCGCGCAGCAAGTCTTAACTGATCATTAACTCCAACCGCTGCACAAGCTCGCTTCCTGGCGGAACCGTGGCGATGTTAAGGCGTTATGAACCTTCAGATGGTCTTGATGGCTCTCGTCAAATTTTAACGATCGATCGAATGGGGACGACAATGGCAGACCGCGCCGGATTGAAATTCGTGGGCTTCATCTTTGCAAGCGTGACGCTGGCTGTGATGTTGACCACCGGCATGGTCGTTAAGGGATATGCCGATGGTGCCTATTCGCTCGATACCGCGATGGAGCACACCGCCTCCGCGCGCTAAGCGCAAAACGCGGCTAGCGGCTCCAGGCCCAAGCCGCCAGCGCGACGATCCCCGTCAGCAAGGTGACGAACCGCAGCATGATTGTCGGCAGCGTCGCAGTCGATTTCGGCGCAGCGTTTAGGGTCTCATCGCTCGCGATAGTTTCGGACAATCCGCTTTTCATATTTTAGTGTCTCCTGAAAGAAACCGCCGCGCTTGCGTCACGCAAGGCGGCGGTTGAATTGTTTATAATCGAACGCAATCAATCGTGGCGGATGCCGTCGGTTGCGCGTTTCCATTGCGCGACATTGTCGGCAATCAAACGGGTCGATTTCATCGCAGCCTGGCTGAGCTGCGCATAGCCGGCGATCTCGCGCTGAACGCGCTGACCTTCATTGTGCAGCAGGTCGCGGAGCTGTTCCAACTCGGTGACGAGATTCTCGATCTCGCTGAGCGAGGTGCCGGCGACGCGCTGGATGAGCGAATTGACGCTGTTGACGGTCGCTTCGGTCGAGCTGGTGTCGAGCGGCGCTTCCGGCACCATGCCCGGCGCAGGGCGGCGCAGATAGGCGACATCATTGCGGACGAAGTCGCGGATTCCGGCTTCGACTTCGGAGACGGCGGCGAGATTGTTGTCGTCTTCGAGCGTATCGGTTTTGGCTGTGGTTGTGGTCATCGGCTTGTCCTTGTTCGCGTTAAGCTGGCGCGGAAGTCCCCCCGCACGACGAATTCACATCGCGATAAGCGCTGCGGAATTCGGCGATAACGGGGCGGTTGTGCGGCACGACGCAATTTTCGCCACATCGGCCACCCGCGTCCGCTGAGTGTGGCGCAGAGACATTAACGTGGCGTTCACCCTAATGCGTTCGTGCCACGCCGGAGAGAAACCGAGAGGCATGTCGGAACACCCGCTGATTGAAATGCTTGTCAGGCGCGAGTTCTCGCAACGTTTTTTTCTGGAGGAAGCCTGATGAAGAAGATTATTTTGGCCTTGGTGGCCGCCGCTGGCATTTTCGCAATGGCACCGGCCTCGGCCACGACAGCTACGACCGGCATCGCGCGCAGCGCGATGGATGCAAACGCCCAGTTGGTCGTCGTGCGTCCGGGCGGCTTTCGCGGCGAGCGTCGCATGGAACGTCGCATGGATCGCCGTCGCATGGAGCGTCGTATGGAGCGTCGTATGGATCGTCGGATGGAGCGTCGGATGGAGCGTCGCATGGATCGCCGAATGGATCGCCGTCGCGGGTATCGCTAAGCCACATCGGGTTTGATATCGGACACGGCCCTGCGCAAGCGGGGTCGTTTCTGTTTGGCGCGTTACCATAGCTGGCTCCTGCGGGACACATCATGCGCAGACATGCGCCAGCGCCCCTGTTGTTGTGACGGCGCGGGGACGCCCATGGTTTGCAACTGCCCTCTCGACATTGAGGGCGATGGAGCGCCGCAAGGCGCAACATGTGGTGTGTGACGCCGCGACCATCCGGGCTGCGAAACCCTGACACCCGCAGCGCAACGCTTTGCAGCGCTCCACCCACGGCGATTTCTGGCGGGGGAGCGTGCTTTCGGGGACGTGCGGGCGTCCGTCTGGAACGCCCTCGGCATCGCGGCTTGCGCCGCTGCCAGTCCCGCGTCAGCCAGCCAGTGGCAGGGCTTCGTAGTGAGCCCGGACGCTGACCCCCGACCTCCCGAGTCCTGCTTGCGAAGCAAGGCCGCGGGCGCCG
>JAYUEY010000064.1:0-8413 GCA_043739005.1 Tardiphaga sp. | reverse complement strand
GCCTCGACCGCCAAGGCAATAGCCTTGAAACGGCCGCGCTGCAACTTGGAAAATTCAGCCGCCCGACTAAGGCTGCGTGGCAAACCGCAGCGCACCCGCCGGCTTCAGCGTGCGGGCATCGAAGCTGCGGATTTCGGTCTGGCCGGCGATATCCAGCGTCACCAGAATACGGTCGCCGGAGACGGTGGTGGCCAAAATGCGCGCGCCCTTCGGCAGCGTTGCCGTGGTATCGGTGGTCGCAACGCTTCCCTCGCTGCGGAAAACACGATAGCCGATCACCATGAAGATCGCGCCGACACCGAGCGCGATGGTCAGACCGCCGATCAGCATCAGCTTTCGCACCCGCGCCATCATCAGCGCGGTCTGCTCCGGGTTGGGATCGACGGCGGGCGAAGACATATTGGACTCGGTCATGCAGAATTCGGCTCTCAAAGATAACGCAAATCCCGGCGACGGCCGGCATCTGCAGGTGGTTGTCGTCGGCGATGAGGGCGCGACCCGGATCGACCGCGTGCTCGCCGTGCGCTGCCCGGACCTGTCGCGCTCGCGGCTGAAGGCGCTGATCCTCAGCGACGCCGTCGCGATCAGCGACACCGTCATTCGCGACCCCGCTTATCATGTGTCCGCAGGCGTGACGATCACAATCGACGTCCCTGCGGCCATTGCAGCCGAACCCGAAGGCGAGGATATCGCGCTCGACGTGATCTATGAAGACGACGATATCGTCGTCATCGACAAGCCGCGCGGGCTGGTCGTGCATCCCGCCGCAGGCCACGAGACCGGCACGCTGGTCAACGCGCTGATCGCGCATTGCGGGGCGTCGCTGTCCGGAATCGGCGGCGTCAAACGGCCGGGCATCGTGCATCGCTTGGACAAGGACACCACCGGCCTAATGGTGGTCGCCAAGAACGACAATGCGCATCAGTCGCTGTCGGCGCAGTTCGCCGATCACGGCCGTACCGGCGAATTGCGTCGCGGCTATATGGCCTTTGTCTGGGGCGCGATGAACCGCCCAACCGGCACGATCAACGAGCCGATCGACCGCCACCCACATGCCCGCGAAAAGATGGCAGTGCGCGAAGGCGGCCGCGAGGCGATCACCCATTGGGAGGCCGTGCAGGCCTTTGAGGGCCGCGACGCCAGGACGGTGGCAACCTTGCTCGCCTGCCAGTTGGAAACAGGCCGCACGCATCAGATTCGCGTTCATCTGGCCCATGTCGGCCATCCGCTGATGGGCGATGACACCTACGGGCCGCATTACAAAACCAAGGCCAATGCGCTCGCCGTCCCGGCGAAAGCCGCCTTGGTCGCACTCGATCGCCAGGCGCTGCATGCTTACCTGTTGACGATCGAGCACCCACGTACCGGCGAGGTGATGACCTGGACGCGCGACCTGCCGGCCGATCTGGCGCTGCTGCGCACAACGCTGGCTGCGGCGCGTTGAAATTATAGTGGGCGTGAGCTTATCCGAAAACCGAAAATCCCACTTTTCGGGCGCATGCCATGGAAAAGCAAACATTACCAAAGATTTAGCCGGGGTCACGTGGACGTGACGCGCAAGTTCTTCCCCAAAAGCAGGGATTTCGTGTATGTTGCACCTGCGCTGGACTTTGCAGCGCGGAACATCGCAGCGCGATCGGCTTTAACACAGCGACCGTCTGCCTGGCTCGCCGCTATCGGGAGCCTGAACAACTGGAGGGCGCACAAATGGCCCGTGCAGCTACACTTCCGGTTCTCAACGGAGAATCCGGTTTATCGCGGTACCTCGCCGAGATCCGCAAATTCCCAATGCTGGAGCCGCAGCAGGAATACATGTACGCCAAAAGCTGGCGTGAACATGATGACCGCACTGCGGCTCACCACCTCGTGACAAGCCATCTGCGACTCGTCGCCAAGATTGCCATGGGCTATCGCGGCTACGGCCTGCCGATTTCCGAAGTCGTCTCCGAAGGCAATGTCGGCCTCATGCAGGCAGTGACGCGATTCGAGCCCGAAAATGGTTTCCGTCTCGCAACATACGCCATGGGGTGGATCAAGGCGTCGATTCAAGAGTTTATTTTGCGCTCGTGGTCGCTCGTGAAAATGGGCACGACCGCGAACCAAAAGAAGTTGTTCTTCAACCTGCGCAAGGCGAAGAGCAAGATCTCCGCGCTGGAAGAGGGCGATATGCGCCCCGATCAGGTCAAGCTGATTGCCAAGCGTCTCGGCGTCACGACTCAGGACGTGATCGACATGAACCGCCGTCTTGGTGGTGATGCGTCGCTCAATGCACCGATCCGTGACGACGGCGAAGCCGGCGAATGGCAGGACTGGCTGGTAGATCACGCGCCGACGCAGGAAGCCGTGATGGCCGAGCATGAAGAGCTCGATCATCGCCGTCAGGCCTTGAACGGCGCGATCGGTGTGTTGAACGCACGCGAAAAGCGCATCTTCGAGGCCCGTCGCCTCTCGGATGATCCGATGACGCTGGAAGATCTTGCCAGTGAGTTCGGTGTCTCGCGCGAGCGCGTTCGCCAGATCGAGGTACGCGCCTTCGAGAAGGTGCAGACCGCCGTGAAGGGCACGATCGCCAAGCAGGAACAGGCGGCGCTGGAAGCCGCGTACTGATCCTGTTTGAGAGATCACGACAGTGACGAAAGCCGGCAGCAATGCCGGCTTTTTTGTTGTGTGTCTGTCATTCCGGATCGCGCATGCGCACGCAACCGTCGCCGATTGGCGGCGGTCCGAAGAATGAGCGAGTCCGGACTCCATAATCCCGGTCGCGCGTATGGATTCCGGGTCTGCGATTTTCGTCGGCTGCCGCCGTTGCAAATCGCATCCCGGAATGACGAAATCTCCTTCAATCCCATCCCTGCTCCGCCATTCGCTGCCTGAGCGCCGCCTGTAGTTCGGCCAAAGCTCGCCCATCGTCTTGCGCGTTGTTTTGTGCCTTGTCCCGACGCGCGGCCTGCACGCGAGACGCCGCGCAGGTCGCCGCCGGATCGATGCAGCGCCGCGCACGCCGGCACGGCCGCGTCGCGCAACGCTTCCAGCCCTGTTTGAGATTGGCAAGCCGCCGAAACAACCGCAGGCGAAGCCCGTCAAGATCGCGCGGCGTGCCGCCGTCGTCGTCTTCATGCATGTTCATGACCAGCCTCCTGTCGTGCAGGCGAGCAAATGCGCTCGCGCGAATGAATGTGCGACGTGTCAAACTCAGCGATGCGGCTGGACCGGCTCTCCGATGGAGAGGCCGTGAAGGTCTTGACCTGGCCCTCTTTAAGAGAGGGGGCGGAGCGCCGAAAAGCGCACTTTGTAGCAGGGCCGCGATCCGGCTTTTGGCCGGGCGCGGAAACGCCTTTCGACGCTCCACCGCGGGACTTGTGTCTGAGGGGCTATGCTTCCGGGCGCCGGCACTGGTTTGCAGCGATTGCGTCGCCGCGCGCCAGTCATCCCGGCAGCTTTCGCCGCCGTTCGCCCGCTCCCGTCCAGCCATTGAAGGCAGACCCCCGTAGTGGGGTCGGACAGCTACCCTCAGCCTCCCGAGTGCGCGAGGAGACGTCCTCCCCACGCCCGCAGGCACCGCATCCCGCCCCGCGCAACAAGCGTCCCGGCAACGCCCCTCAAATGGGACAGGATGACTAGGAATATAGTCTAAGTTTCAGAGATTGTCAAGTCGATTGACAGTCTGCGGAGGTTGTCATGAAAACAGCCCAGCTACCGCGCGTAACTTTAAAATTGCAGAGAGATAGTCGAGCTGTCCGCTACTCGCCCCAGGCCGCGAAGGCGTCGTTAAAGGCGCGCTCGCCGGGCGAACCTTTTTCAATCGCGATGATCGCGCGGCGCTGATTCGTATAGACCAGCGGCACGTCGAACCATGAGCGCTCTTTCAGGAGCTGGATGTTGCGCGTCCGATCAGCCTCGACATTGGATAGCCCGACAAGAAAGAATCCGTCCGTCACCTTGACCGCAAGCCCGGCCAACGGCGTGCCGCGTGCCTGCTCATTGGACTTCATCAAAATGCCCGGCACGTTTGAGACACCGCCGCCGGAGAAATCGGAGGGCAGCACGAAGGTCAGTTCAGCCGTATGGCTGGCCGGCAGCGACGTGTCGGTGTTGCGGCGGAACGACATCGACATCTTGAACTTGCGCTCGGGAATATCGATGTCCGCGCGCACCGCGAGATCGCCGGGCGCGCCGCCCGTGCCCTTGATCTGCTCGGTCCGCCAGACGACCGTGCCGACGAACTGCTTGCCCTTCGGATCGGACGGATCCTCGTCATACAATACGACGCGCTGCGCGACGGCGGCGACCGGCTCGGACGACGGCTGGCCGACACGATCGGCGATCTTCGGCCGCGGCGCGTTGCTGGTGTCCTTCGGCACATCCGCAGTGGTCGCGGTCGGCGAGGATTTCAGCATCGCGCGCAGCGACGTATAGGCTTTCGGGCCCCACAAGAACCCGGCCCCGATCAGGATCATCAAAAGGCCAATGGCGAGCGCACTTTTCAGCGGAAATCCGCCACCGGCGCGGCGGCGTACCTCGCGCTCCTGATCGCGGTCCGGCGCGGGCTTCTTGGCGCGGCCACGCACCGGCGGCATCTGCTGCGAGGGACGCGGAGACTCTTCGGCGGCCAAGTCGTCAAACTCATAGCCGCTGCCGGAATCATTGCCGCGATCTTCCATCGACGGCTCAAGCCTGTCGAATTCCGGCGTCGGCGACGGCACGTTGGCGTAAGTCTTGCGCGCCGAGCGATTGGCCTGCGCGGTGGCGCGGCCGAGATCGTTGGCGTCGGCGATGACATCGCGGAAACCGCGAATGCCGGGCGATGAATTCTGGCTGGCACCGAGCGCGGACGGCGACGGATCGGCGCGGCGCGGCGCGTCCTGAACCGGCGACGGCGGCCGCGACTGTGGCGGCGGTGAAACCGGCGGATTGACGCGCAGATCGCGCTGCGGGCGCGGCGGCGGCGTGGCAGATGTCGTCGCATTGGCGCGCGTGCCGGCGGACGACGCCGAGGTTGCCGACGACGACGCGGCTGCAGATGTCGTTGACGCTGGTGTCGCGGTCGACGGTGCCTCGCCGGGCTTGCCGCGATTGGCACGCGCGGCATCACGCACCGCGCGGGACCGGGCAGCCGCCTCGGATTCGACCTTGCGGACCGCCTCTTCGAGCGACAGCCGTTCACGGGTGATTTCGGATTCAGTGAGCGGCGGCTGGACGCTGCGCAACTGCGCGATCAACGCCGAGCGCGCCCGCTCATAAAGCGCGCGTCTTTGCTCTCCGGGGGCGCTGGGGTCCAGTCCGGAGATGGCGCGGGCAATCAGCGGGTAGTAATCAGCCATCTTGACTCAATGTTACGCAATCTCCGGTAACGATCAGTTAAGCCTCGAACGGGTTTTGGACAAGAATAGTATCCTCCCGTTCCGGGCTTGTGGACAAGAGAGCGATCGGGCAGCCGACCAGTTCCTCGACACGGCGGACATATTTGATCGCCTGCGCCGGCAAATCGGCCCATGAGCGGGCATTGGCGGTCGGTTCTTTCCAGCCCTCGATGGTCTCATAGATCGGCTCGATCCGCTTCTGCGCGCCCTCGCCGGCCGGAAGATAGTCGATCTCCTTGCCGTCGAGCTTATAGCCGACACCGACCTGAATGGTGTCGAAGCCATCGAGAATGTCGAGCTTCGTCAAGGCCATGCCGTTGATCCCGCAGGTTCGCACGGTCTGGCGGACCAGCACGGCATCGAACCAGCCGCAGCGTCGCGCACGGCCGGTATTGGTTCCGAATTCGCGGCCGCGCTCGCCGATTTTACGGCCGATGTCATCATGCAGCTCGGTCGGGAACGGCCCCGCGCCGACGCGGGTCGTGTAAGCCTTGACGATGCCGAGCACATAACCGACCGCGCCCGGCCCCATGCCGGTGCCCGTCGCCGCCTGCGCCGCCACGGTGTTCGACGAGGTGACGTAGGGATAGGTGCCGTGATCGACGTCGAGCAACGCGCCCTGCGCGCCTTCGAACAGAATGCGCTTGCCTTCGCGGCGCTTCTGGTCGAGCAGCCGCCACACCGTCTCGGCATAAGGCAACAGCTCCGGCGCGAGCTTCATCAGATCGCGCTGGATCGTCGCGCCGTCGAATTCCGGCAGGTTGAAGCCGCGACGCAGCGCATTGTGATGCGCCAGCAGCCGGTCGATCTTGTAGGGCAGCGTATCGGGATCGGCGAGATCCATCAGCCGGATCGCGCGGCGGCCGACCTTGTCCTCATAAGCCGGCCCGATGCCGCGCTGGGTGGTGCCGATCGCATGCACGGAACTGGCGTTCTCGCGCAGCGCATCGAGATCGCGATGCAGTGGCAGGATCAGCGTGACGTTTTCGGCGATGCGCAGATTGTCCGGGCCGATCGCGACGCCCTGCGCGCGCAGCTTGCCGACCTCATCAAGGAACGCCTGCGGATCGAACACCACGCCATTGCCGATGACGCCCAATTTCGACGGCCGCAACACGCCGGACGGCAAGAGCGCCAGCTTGTAGGTGACGCCGTTGATGACCAGCGTGTGGCCGGCATTGTGACCACCCTGAAAGCGCGCGACAATATCCGCCTGCTCCGACAACCAGTCGACGATCTTGCCTTTTCCCTCGTCGCCCCATTGAGCGCCGACGACGACAACATTGGCCATGCCTGAAAACGTCCCTTGTTGGTCAAACATATGGTCGCGCGAGCGCCCAGACAGCCGATATCAGCCCTGCCCGGTGTTTTTCGCGCGATGCTGTGCTTTAGGGGCCGCGCCTGGATTCGACCGCAAGCCCCTTGGCGTTGACGGATTAAAGGATCGGGCGGGATGGCGCAAGGTTGGGGGGTGGGGGGCTTGCGTATCCGCATCACCCTCTTGAGCGGGACGACGTGTCGAACCGTTCGCACGCCCGCCCGAAAGACCGACGAAACATACGTCGGCAGAAAATCGATATTTTGGTGATTTCGGTCGGGCCCGCAAAAATTCCTATGGAATAAAATGCGGCTTTGTGTGTCCAGTCCTGCAAGGGAAAATGTGCCGCAGGGAGAGAAACGATGATGAATCGGAGAACCGTCCTGAAGGGTGGGGCTGTCCTGTTGGCAGGCGGCGGCATGATCAGCGGATCGACCCTTTCAAGCCTTGCAGCCGATACCATCACTCTGCCGTTTGAGAACGGCGAGCGGCCTCTCGTCACCGTCCCGCAAAAGCGTGCGATGATCGGGCTGACCAGCCGGCCACCGCAACTCGAAACACCTTTCTCGGTCTTCAACGATAACGTCATCACGCCGAACGATGCGTTCTTCGTGCGGTATCACCTCGCCGACGTGCCCTATAATCTCGACCCCGACACGTTCAATCTTGAGATCAAGGGCAAGGTCGATAAGCCGCTGAAACTGTCGCTCGCGGATATCAAGAAACTGCCGTCCGTCGAACTCGTTGCCGTCAATCAATGTTCCGGAAATAGCCGAGGTTTCCTGATGCCGCGTGTCGCGGGTGGCCAACTCGGAAATGGCGCGATGGGCAATGCGCGCTGGACCGGCGTTACGCTCAAATCGGTGCTCGACTCAGCCGGCGTACAAAGCGGCGCGAGGCAGGTGGTGTTTGCCGGCATGGACGGGCCGGTCAGCGACAAGACGCCGGATTTCGCTAAAGCGCTCGACATCGATCATGCGCGCGACGGCGAGGTGATGCTGGCCTACCAGATGAATGGCGCAGACCTGCCGTTTCTGAATGGCTTCCCGCTACGTCTGGTCGTGCCCGGTTACTATGGCACGTACTGGGTCAAGCACCTCAACGAGATCACCGTCATCGACACGGTCTTCGATGGTTTCTGGATGAAATCCGCATATCGGATGCCCGATACCGACAACAACAGCGTGCCGCCCGGCACCGTTCCGAAAGCAACGATCCCGATCGCAAAGTTCACGGTGCGGTCCTTCATCACCAATGTTGTCGACGGGGCTAAGGTTCAGGCCGGCGAGACGTCATTGAAGGGCATCGCTTTTGACGGCGGCAGCGGCATCAAGGACGTGTCCGTCTCCAGTGATGGCGGACAGACCTGGATATCCGCAAAACTCGGCAAGGATCTCGGCAAGTTTTCGTTTCGTGAATGGACGCTGCCGGTGACACTCACCGCAGGCGATCACGCTTTGAAAGTCCGCGCTATCAGCAATGACGGCAAGATGCAGCCGATGGAGGCCTTATGGAATCCGGCCGGCTATCTGCGCAACGTCATCGAGACCACCCGCGTGACGGCAGCTTGAGGACCAAATCATGACCCCATTGAAATATGTCCTTTCAGCCGCTGCCATTTCGGCCTCGATCGTCGTCGCAGAGGCCAAGCCGGTCAACTATCAACTGCCTGACGAGACTGTCACGATGAAGCCAGGCAAGAATTTTGAAACATTCGAAAACAACTGCACGGCCT
>JAYUEY010000063.1:0-25722 GCA_043739005.1 Tardiphaga sp. | reverse complement strand
CGCCCGAATCATGATGAAGTTTTTGGAACTGGCGCAGCGCGATTACGACAAGCTCGCCGATTTGCTGGCGCGTGAGCATGGCAAAACCGGTCCCGACGCCAAGGGCGATATCCAGCGCGGCCTCGAAGTGGTGGAGTTTGCCTGCGGCATTCCGCATTTGATGAAGGGCGAATATACCGAAGGCGCTGGTCCCGGCATCGATATCTATTCGATGCGCCAGCCCTTGGGCGTGGTCGCAGGCATAACGCCATTCAACTTCCCGGCGATGAAACCGTTGTGGAAATTCGCACCCGCGATCGCCTGCGGCAATGCCTTTATACTCAAGCCCAGCGAGCGCGATCCGGGGGTGCCGATGGCGCTCGCTGCACTCATGATCGAAGCTGGTTTGCCGCCGGGCGTGCTAAACGTCGTCAATGGCGACAAGGAAGCCGTCGACGCGATCCTCGACGATCCGGACATCAAGGCCGTTGGCTTCGTCGGCTCGTCGCCGATTGCGCAATATATCTATGAGCGCGCGGCACAAACGGGCAAGCGCGCCCAGTGCTTCGGTGGTGCCAAGAACCACGCCATCATCATGCCGGATGCCGACATGGACCAGACCGTCGATGCACTGATCGGTGCCGGCTATGGTTCAGCGGGCGAGCGCTGCATGGCGATCTCGGTTGCTGTCCCGGTCGGCAAGGCCACCGCCGATCGCCTGATGGAAAAGCTCATCCCACGCGTCGAGAGCTTGAAGATTGGCCCGTCGACCGATCCAACCGCCGATTATGGCCCATTGGTGACGAAGGCAGCGCTGGAGAAGGTCAAGGATTATGTCGAGGTCGGCATCAAGGAAGGTGCGACGCTCGCAGTAGATGGTCGCGGCTTCAAGATGCAGGGCTACGAAAACGGATTCTACCTCGGCGGTTGCCTGTTCGACAACGTCACCAAGGATATGCGAATCTACAAAGAAGAAATCTTCGGCCCGGTGCTGTCCGTCGTCCGCGCGCATGATTACGCAGAAGCGTTGCGTTTGCCGTCCGAGCATGACTACGGCAACGGCGTCGCGATCTTCACACGTGACGGCGACGCCGCGCGCGACTTCGCAGCCAAGGTCAATGTCGGCATGGTCGGCATCAACGTGCCGATCCCTGTGCCGATTGCGTATTACACATTCGGCGGCTGGAAGAAGTCGGGCTTCGGTGACCTCAATCAGCATGGCCCGGATTCGGTGCGCTTCTATACCAAGACAAAGACCATCACCTCGCGTTGGCCATCTGGTGTCAAGGAAGGTGCGGAGTTCTCGATCCCGACGATGAACTGACGGGGAAGCGAACTTCATGACGATGTTCGCGCTCAACGAAGATCAGACCGCGGTCCGTGATATGGCCCGCGATTTTGCCGCCGAGAATATCGCGCCGCATGCGCTGAAATGGGATGAGGAGAAACATCTCCCCGTCGATGTGATGCGACAGGCGGCGGCGCTCGGCATCGGCGGTATCTATATCCGCGACGATGTCGGTGGGTCAGCGATGACGCGCTTCGACGCCGCGCTGATCTTCGAGGCACTGGCGCAGGGATGTCCAGCGGTCTCGGCATTTATCTCGATTCACAATATGGCGTCATGGATGATCGACGCCTATGGCGACGATGCGCAACGGCAAAAATGGTTGCCGCGTCTTTGCACGATGGAATTGATCGCGAGCTATTGCCTGACCGAGCCCGGTTCGGGTTCGGACGCTGCGGCTCTTCGGACCCGCGCGGAGCGCGACGGCGATCACTACGTTTTGAATGGCCAGAAGCAGTTTATCTCCGGTGCTGGTGCGAACGATCTCTACGTCGTTATGGTGCGAACCGGCGATGATGGCGCAAGCGGTGTCTCTACCATTGTCGTGGAAGCGAACACGCCTGGCCTGTCATTCGGCAATAATGAACGCAAGATGGGGTGGAACGCGCAGCCAACACGCGCGGTCATTTTCGACAATGCGCGGGTGCCGGTTGCAAATCGGCTTGGGCCTGAAGGCATCGGTTTCAAGATTGCGATGGCCGGGCTCGATGGTGGACGGCTGAACATCGCCGCGTGTTCGCTCGGAGGCGCGCAATCTGCGCTCGACAAAACTCTCGGTTATATGAAAGAGCGCAAGGCCTTTGGCAAACGC
Source organism: Tardiphaga sp. (assembly GCA_043739005.1). Classification (GTDB taxonomy): domain Bacteria; phylum Pseudomonadota; class Alphaproteobacteria; order Rhizobiales; family Xanthobacteraceae; genus Tardiphaga. Next base: position 23,584 of record JAYUEY010000063.1, on the reverse strand, counting down.
CTCGATGAATTTCAGGCGCTGCAGTTCAAGCTCGCGGATATGGCGACCGAACTGGAAGCAGCACGCACGTTCCTGTGGCGGGCCGCGGCGGCGCTCGACCGAAAAGACCACGATGCGACGATGCTCTGCGCGATGGCGAAACGCTTCGGTACTGATGTCGGATTCAACGTCGCCAATGACGCGTTGCAATTGCATGGCGGCTACGGTTATTTGTTCGAATACGGCATCGAAAAGATTGTGCGCGACCTGCGCGTGCATCAGATTCTGGAAGGCACTAACGAAATCATGCGGTTGATCGTGTCGCGCAAACTCATTGAAGGTGCGCGATGACCGAAACAACATTTGAACATGGCGACCTTGTTGTCGCGCGCGACAAATTCGCAGGTATCATTCGCCTGAATCGGCCGAAGGCGATCAATGCGCTGACGCTGGAGATGACGCGTGGCATCGCCGAAGCACTAACTGATTTCGAGACCAATGATGCTGCGACGCTCGTGCTGCTCGAAGGTGCGGGTGAGCGCGGGCTCTGCGCAGGTGGCGACATTCGCAGTCTCTATGACAGCGCCAAAGCTCATGGCGATCTTGGGCCGACGTTCTGGCGCGAGGAGTACCTCCTCAACGCACGTATCGCCGCGTACGACAAACCCTATGTCGCCTACATGGACGGCATCGTGATGGGTGGCGGCGTTGGACTGGCTGCTCATGGTCGCCATCGCGTAGTCAACGAAAAGACGAAACTTGCAATGCCTGAAGTTGGTATCGGTTTCTTTCCGGACGTTGGCGGCACATGGTTGCTGTCTCGCGCGCCTGGCGAAATTGGAACTTACTTTGGCTTGACCGGGCAAACGATGAATGGAGCCGACGCAATCGCGGCCGGTTTCGCCGACCTATTCATCCCTTCGAAAGATTGGTCCGCTGCCCGCACGGCGCTGACCGAACTTGACGTCTCCGCAACCGACACGGATGTGCTTGCCACGCTGAAGAAGTTTTCTTCGGAAGTTGCCGATGCGCCTGTTGCAAGTCAGCGCGCCGAAATAGATCGGCTATTCGCGCATGACACGATGGACGAGATTTTTAAAGCGCTGGAAAGCGACGGTTCTGATTTCGCACATACGACACTAGACGCTCTGAAATCAAAATCGCCGACCAGCATGGTGGTCACATTAAAACTTCTGAGGCAGGCGCGTGCATCGTCGTCGCTTGAAGACTGTTTGAAGCGCGAATATATCGCGGCACTTCACGTTTTCGTTAGCGACGATTTTATTGAAGGCGTTCGCGCGGCTGTTATCGACAAAGATCGCAATCCAATGTGGCAACCTGCAAAAGTCGCTGACGTGACGCCCGAGATCATTGCGCGTTATTTCGATACGGCAAATAAAGAACTATTGGTATTTCCGGACTAACTAAAAAGCAAAACTGACAGGGCAGTCAACATGACGACAATCGCATTCATCGGCCTTGGCAATATGGGTGGCCCGATGGCCGCCAATCTCGTAAAGGCTGGTCGCAAGGTGATAGGTTTCGATCTCGCACAGGCGTCCTGTGACATGGCAAAGGCCGAGGGCGTTACCATCGCGGCGTCTGCGAAGGAGGCCGTGAAAGGCGCGGACGTCGTGATCACCATGCTGCCAGCCGGCAAGCATGTGGTATCCGTCTGGACCGAAATGCTGCCCGAAATCGGAGAGGGCGCTTTGATGATCGATTGCTCGACGATCGATGTCGCAAGCGCCGTCGAGGCACATAAACTTGCCTCTGCGAAGGGCATCGCATCCGTTGATGCACCTGTCTCTGGCGGCACGGGCGGCGCGAAGGGCGCGACGCTGACGTTCATGGCAGGTGGTGCGCCGGATGCTTTCGCCAAGGCCAAGCCCGAGCTCGAAGCCATGGGCAAAAAGATTGTGCATTGTGGTGACGCCGGCGCGGGGCAGGCGGCCAAGATCTGCAACAATATGATCTTAGGCATTTCGATGATCGGTGTCAGCGAAGCATTCGCGCTGGCTGAAAAGTTAGGCCTGTCGCATCAGGCGCTGTTCGATGTTGCCTCAACGTCGTCTGGCCAATGCTGGTCGCTCACGACGTATTGCCCTGTGCCGGGTCCGGTGCCGACGTCGCCTGCAAATAATGGCTATAAGCCTGGCTTTGCGGCAGCTTTGATGTTGAAGGATCTGCGGCTATCGCAGGAGGCCTCGAAAGTTGCTGGCGCATCGACGCCGTTGGGCGCGCACGCCGAAGAGATTTACGCCGCGTTCGAGAAAGCTGGTCACGGCGGCGACGATTTTTCGGGGATCATCAATCATCTGCGCGGGACGAAGTAACAGTCACTTCCACCAAGCGACGTCGTTGGGCTGGATGCGAGATTTTCTCATCCGAGTCGCGATGAGCGACAGCAGTGCCATTCGGACAAGGGCAGTATCATGACCACTTTCCAGCAAGCCCGTAAATTCTTGCTTGAACACCGCACCGATTACGACGCAGCGGTCGCGCAATTCCGTTGGCCCGATCCCGTCGATTTTAATTGGGCACTGGACTGGTTCGATGCGGAACTGGCTACCGACGCCGAAAGCCGCGATCGCACGGCGTTGTGGATCGTTGATGCGGGCAATCATCGTGATACGAAACTCTCTTTTTCCACGCTGTCACGCCGTTCCAATCAGGTCGCGAATTTCCTGCGCGCGCAGGACCTGAAGCGCGGCGATCACCTGCTGCTGCTGCTCGGCAATGTCGTGCCGTTATGGGAGACGATGCTGGCGGCAATGAAGCTTGGTGTCGTCGTTATTCCGGCGACCACGCTGCTGACACCGGATGAACTGCGCGATCGGCTCGATCGCGGCAAGGCCAAGCTCGTCGTTGCATCCGCCGATCAGGTCGCGAAATTCGATAGCCTCGATACATCGTGCATTACGAAGATTGTCGTTGGTCAAGAGAAGCACGATGGCTGGATGGCATTTGATGGATCCGCATCGCATGACGAAACCTTCGTCCCGGACGGCGTGACCAAAGCCGACGATCCGATGTTGTTATATTTCACATCCGGTACGACGGCGAAGCCGAAGCTGGTGCGCCATAGCCAGCGCAGCTATCCGGTCGGAGGTTTGTCCACGATGTATTGGATCGGGCTGCAACCCGGCGACATTCATCTTAACATTTCCTCGCCGGGTTGGGCCAAGCATGCATGGAGTTGTTTTTTTGCGCCGTGGATTGCGGGTGCGACGATCTTCATCGTCAACCAGCCGCGCTTTGAAGCCAAGCAATTGCTCGCCACGATCGGACGCTGCGGTGTGACGACATTGTGTGCGCCACCGACCGTTTGGCGGCTGTTCATTCAGGAGAAACTTGCGACCTTCAAAGTGTCGCTGCGCGAGATTTGCGGTGCAGGCGAGCCGCTCAACCCTGAAGTGATCGATCAGGTGAAGGCGGCGTGGGGACTGACGATCCGTGATGGCTACGGCCAGACCGAAACAACTGCGCTTGCTGGGAATTCGCCAGGACAAAAGGTCAAGATCGGGTCGATGGGTCGTCCATTGCCGGGTTATGCGGTGCGGGTAACGGACGCCGACGGCCATGAATCGAAAGAAGGAGAGGTGACCCTTCTGCTGGGAGACCTCCGTCCGGCCGGTTTGATGCAAGGCTATCAGGCCGATGATGGCAGCGTGAGCGGCGCGGATGGCGAGACCTATCGGAGCGGCGATGTCGTCTTCGCCGACGATGACGGCTACCTTACCTTCGTCGGTCGCTCTGACGACGTGTTTAAATCGTCGGATTACCGCATTAGCCCATTCGAACTTGAAAGCATCATGCTCGAGCATGATCTCGTTGCTGAAGCCGCCGTGGTGCCCAGCCCCGATCCGATCAGACTCGCGATCCCGAAAGCATATGTGCTGTTGACAGCCGATGCCGCGCGCAACAAAGAGACAGCGCTGTCGATCTTTCGACATCTGCATGTGCGGCTGGCTCCGTTCAAGCGTATCCGCCGCATCGAACTTGTCACCGAATTGCCGAAGACGATCTCTGGTAAAATTCGTCGTGTTCAGCTGCGTCGACTGGAACACGATAATGACCGCACGGACGCCCTGCGTGGCGATGAATATCTTGAAGAGGATTTCGCGGAGTTGCAGACGCAGCGCGCCGGCTGAATAAGGGATTGTTACTATGGACGGCCGTTTCGAGACGAAACTGCTTTCGCCTGATGCGTTTCAAGCGTTGGTTGGTCAGGAAATCGGCATCTCGTCATGGCATATGGTCGATCAGAAACGGATCGACACGTATGCCGACGTGATCGAGGATCATCAGTTCATCCATGTCGATCCTGAGCGTTCAAAGGCAACGCCGATGGGCACGACTGTGGCGCACGGGTTTCTCACAATGTCGTTGCTCAGCGTGATGTCCTACGAAGTGATGCCGGGCATTCAGGGCACGACGATGGGCTTCAATTATGGCTTCGACAGGCTCCGCTTTTTGTCACCGGTAAAATCCGGGTCGCGCGTGCGCGGCCGGTTCATTCTGGCAGATGCGACCATCCGCAAACCGGGCGAGATGTTGTCGCGCACCAATGTGATCGTTGAGATCGAAGGCGAGAGCAAGCCGGCGCTGGCCGCCGATTGGCTCGGCCTGATCTTCTTTGCATGAACGCTTAAGGACATTCCCAAATGACTATTCGATTTGACGGCCGCGTCGCTATCGTCACGGGCGCCGGAAATGGACTAGGCCGCGCGCATGCGCTTGGCTTGGCCAGTCGCGGCGCGAAAGTCGTCGTCAACGATTTTGGCGGTGCACGGGACGGCACTGGTGGGTCGATGACTCCAGCCGAAGCCGTTGTTGAGGAAATCCGCAACGCCGGCGGCACGGCGATGGCGCATGGCGCTGACGTGTCGAACTTTGAACAGGTGACGGACATGGTCGCGAAAGCGACAAAGGAGTGGGGCAGCGTCGATCTGCTGTGCGCCAATGCCGGCATTCTGCGTGACAAATCCTTTGCAAAGATGGAAGTGGCCGATTTCGCAAAGGTGCTCGATGTGCATCTCACCGGCACGTTCTATTGCTGCAAGGCGGTTTGGGACGGCATGCGCGCACGCAATTATGGCCGCATCGTCGTCACCACCTCGTCGTCGGGACTGTTCGGAAATTTCGGCCAGGCCAATTATGGAGCGGCGAAAACCGGTATGATCGGATTGATGAATGTGCTCGCGGAAGAGGGCCGCAAGACCGATATTCGCGTCAACATGATTTCGCCGACGGCCGCGACGCGTATGACAGAAGAACTGCTTCCCCCGCAGGCGTTGGAATTGATGCGGCCTGAAGCGATCACGCCGGCAGTCCTTTACATGCTTAGCGATAGCGCGCCGACACGCACGATCATGGGCGCGGGTGCAGGTTCGTTTGCCGTCATCAAGATTTTGGAGAGCGAAGGCGTCAATCTTTCTCAGGATGAGTGGACGCCGGATGGCGTTGCCGCACATTTCGCCGCGATAAGCGACATGAGCAAGGCGCAGGCACTGGAAGGTGCATTTCAGCAGACCAACAAATATGTCGGCCAAGCCGCTGCTCGCCTCGGGATCAAGATGTAAGGGAGCGATCATCACCATGACGGATGTTGTCACGACAGACGTCGCGGTGATTGGGGCCGGTCCTGCAGGTTTGATGGCGGCGGAGACGATCGCGCAAGGTGGAGCGCGCGTGTGTATTTTGGACGCGATGCCATCGGTCGGTCGTAAGTTTTTGATGGCGGGACGAGGCGGCCTGAACCTTACGCATAGCGAGCCGCTGCCAACTTTTCTCGGGCGTTACCGCGAGGCCGAACCGCATGTGGTGCGTGCGATCGAGGCATTCTCACCGCAAGCTTTACGCGACTGGAGCGCAGCACTGGGGCAAGAGACATTTGTCGGTTCCAGCGGCCGGGTTTTTCCGAAGGTCTTCAAAGCATCTCCATTGCTGCGCGCATGGCTGCACCGATTGAGCACATCGGGCGTCGAGATCCATACACGACATCGCTGGACGGGTTGGGACGGTGAATATTTCGTATTCGATACGCCAGAGGGGCCGCGTCGTATTGCTGCGCGCGCGACAGTGCTTGCGTTGGGCGGTGCGAGTTGGCCGCGACTTGGCTCTGATGGTGCGTGGACATCATTGTTGCAAGCGAGAGGCATTTCTATCGCACCGTTGCGGCCGGCGAATTGCGGCTTCGGCGTTGCTTGGTCGGCGCTGTTTCGCGAGCGGTTTTCCGGCCTACCTTTGAAGAGTCTCGCGCTGTCCTTCGCCGGACAAAGGGTGCGTGGCGAATTGATTCTGACACGGGATGGCATAGAAGGCGGCGCGGTCTATGCGCTGTCGGCATTGTTGCGTGAGGCGATCCTTGCTGACGGCAGTGCAGACTTGACGGTCGCATTGCGGCCTGACGTGCCGCCAAATGAGCTTGTCGCGAGGCTCGGCGCGCGGCGTGGCAAGCAATCGCTGTCGAACCATTTGCGGAAGGCGCTGCATCTGTCGCCCGCTGCGATCGGACTGTTGCAGGAAAGCGCTGTCACGTCGGGCGTCGCCTTAGCCGCTCTATCTTTGCAAGACATGGCCGCGCGCATCAACGCGGTGCCATTGCGACTGTCGAGCGTCGCGCCGATCGGGCGTGCGATCTCGACGGCCGGCGGCCTCGTGTTTGAAGAGCTTAATGAGAATTACATGTTACGGAAATTACCAGGTGTCTTTGCGGCTGGTGAGATGCTGGACTGGGAGGCGCCGACCGGCGGCTATCTGTTGCAGGCGTCGTTCGCGACGGGACGCGCGGCAGGGCAGGGAGTTTTGCAATATCTGAAATGACAAAAGTTTTGCATCATCCTCAGCGAGGTCGTGGTCGGATGGAGCCGCTTGGCATAAGTTGGGGTCACGGATGACGCTTCGCTTCATCCGGCTAAGGCCTCACCGCAACTTGCCGCGCGCCGCGACGGGAAGAGTGCCAATAATCTCATCGCCCCGTACCATTACGACTTCGTCGAACATGTTGACGACAACACAAACATGATTGGGCACGATGCGGACAACATCACCGACCTCGGGCCGGGTGTTGCTGCGCGTGAGATCGAGAAAGCCGTGCTCCTCGGCGAAGCGCGCAATTCGCGCTTCCGGATGTTCGAGAATCAAGCCATGTCCGTCGAGGTTGCCACCGGTATCAGACGTCAGCGTCTTCGAGCCAGCGTCGATAATGCCTCGGTGGGGGCCCGCACGACTGACGACGGTCGTGTAGACGTTGAGCGCGCAATCATCCCATGTGGCAGAGCCTGCCGCGACCTGCATGCGGTCATTGTAAATGTAAGTGCCAAAGCGATGCTCGGTCGCGCCCTTAAGACTTCCGACGTTCTTCAAGTTCGGCGTGCCACCGGTCGAGACGATGCGCGGTTCAAGACCTTCCGCACGCACGCTAGCCGCCGCGTCGTCATAGAATTGTTGCGCATCCGCCCAGCCGTTTTCGGTCGGGTACAGCATGAAGCCCGCGAAGCTCAGTCCCGGTAAAGCCGCGATCTGTCGTGCGAGCGCGACAGCTTCGCGCGGCGTTTCGACGCCGGCGCGCTTGCGCCCTGTGTCGCATTCGACGACGACGTCGAGTGCGCGACCGGACATTGCGGCTGCTTGCTGCAGGCCTGCGATGACGGTCGTGTTATCAGCAGCCACAGTGATGCGAGCTTTGGCCTGAAGCGCGCCCAGTCGCGCCATTTTTTCGTCGCCGATCAGATTGTAGCTGATGAGGATATTGTCGATTCCGGCATCGACCATGATCTCGGCCTCGCCGAGTTTCTGGCAGGTGATGCCTTTGGCTCCGGCGGCGATCTGCATCTTGGCGAGGTAGGGCGATTTATGCGTCTTGATATGCGGGCGGTTTGCGACACCCGCATTGTCGCACACCGTCTGGATGCGCGCGATGTTGCGCTCGACGCGGTCCATGTCGATCACAAGCGCCGGAGTGCCATAGTCGCGGGCGATCTGTGCGGCGAGCGGTGTGGTCATGGTTGGCCCCGAGAACATTTAAAATATGACCCGGATGAAGCTTCTTGACGAAATCCGGTTTACGACCGTCCGGGATTTCGCCTCGCTTCGTCTAGGCTACAAAAAGTTTACGATGCTTGCTCAATCTCTTCGCGCCGCATCTCAAGCTCCAGCCACTTGTCTTCCGCATCTTGCAACTGTTTTTGCGCATCCGCCAAAGCGGCCGAGACGCGATCAAATTTCTTGCGGTCTTTTGCGTATAGATTCGGGTCGTCGAGATGTCGTTGTTGCTTGGCAATTTCGTCTTGCAGTGTCTTCATCGTCTTTGGCAGCGTTTCGAGTGCGTGCTTGTCGTTAAAGTTCAGCTTTTTCTTCGATCCGCTCGACGACGCCTGCTTCGCACTACCGCTGCGCGTCGCCTCCTGCGATTTTACGGCGTCGCGTTTCAAATCAGCGCCGCGCTGTGCCAGCATGTCCGAATAGCCGCCAGCATATTCAATCCAGACGCCTTTGCCTTCGGGTGCGATTGTCGATGTCACGACGCGGTCGAGGAAGTCGCGGTCATGGCTGATGAGAATGACCGTTCCTGGATAGTCACCGAGCATTTCTTCCAGCACATCGAGCGTTTCGAGATCAAGGTCGTTGGTTGGCTCATCGAGGATCAGCAGGTTTGAAGGTTTAGCCAGCGCGCGCGCAAGCATCAGCCGGCCGCGTTCACCGCCAGAGAGCACTTCCAGCGGCGTGCGCATCTGCTCCTGCGCGAACAGAAAGTCTTTCATATAGCTGACGACGTGGCGCGGCTTGTCGCCGACCATGACATGATCGCCGCGCCCGCCGGTCATCGCTTCTGCGAGCGTGGATTTTGGATCGAGACTTTCGCGGTGCTGATCGAGCGTTGCCATTTCGATATTGGCGCCGAAGCGGATGGTGCCCGAATCCGGCGGGCTGCCGCCGGTCAGCATCGTGATGAGCGTGGTCTTGCCGGCACCGTTAGGGCCAACGATGCCGATGCGGTCGCCGCGCTGGATGCGCGTTGAGAAATCCGCAACGATGATGCGGTCGCCGTAATGTCGCTCGATATGCTTGGCTTCGATGATGAGCTTGCCCGACTTGTCGGCCTCGGCTGCGGCGAGGCTGGCTTGCCCGGTCGCGCCGCGATAGTCGCGCCGCTGGTCGCGAAGCGCGAACAGATTGCCAAGGCGTTTGACGTTGCGCTTGCGCCGACCGGAGACGCCGTAACGCAGCCAGTGTTCTTCCATCACGATCTTGCGGTCGAGCTTGTGCTGGTCGCGTTCTTCTTCCGCAAGCACGTCGTCGCGCCATTGCTCGAAGGCCGAGAAGCCCTTGTCGATCTGGCGAATCTGACCGCGATCGAGCCATGCAGTCGCACGCGACAAATTCGAAAGAAAACGCCGGTCATGGCTGATGATAATGAGCGCGCAACGACGGCTGGCGAGTTCGGCTTCCAGCCATTCGATGGTGGTGAGATCGAGATGGTTGGTCGGCTCATCGAGCAGCAGGATGTCGGGCGAGGGTGCGAGCACCGCTGCGATCGCCGTGCGGCGCGCTTCGCCGCCGGAGAGGTGCGCGGGGTCTTCTTGTCCTGTGAGGCCAAGTTGCTCTAGCAGATATTGCGCCTGATAATGATCGTCGCCCGGACCCATGCCGGCCTCGACGTAAGACAGCGTGGTTGCATGGCCGGAGAAATCCGGCTCCTGCGCCAGATACCGCACGGTCGCACCCGGCTGAACGAAGCGGCTGCCCTTGTCCGGCTCGACGATGCCGGCAACTATTTTTAAAAGCGTCGATTTGCCAGAGCCATTGCGGCCGATCAGGCAGACCCGCTCGCCTTGTGACACCGAGAGCTCGACGCCGTTCAACAGTGGCGTGCCGCCGAAGGTTAGCGAGATGTCTTTCAACTGGATGAGCGGAGGAGCCATGGTCTCGATTCTTTTTTAGGATGAAGTGCGCTGGATACGGCGGATCGCTTGATCGAGCGCGGAGAGAAAACTTGAGCGGTCTTTTGGTGTGAATCCCCGCGGACCGCCGGTGATTTCGCCTGACGACCGCAGATCGGTCATCAGATTACGCACCGCCAGTGCCATGCCGATCGAGGCTTCGGAAAACGGCTTACCGTTTGGGGCCAGCACTGTCGCCCCCGCCTTGACGCAGCGGCTCGCCAGCGGAACATCCGACGTCACCACGATATCGCTGTTTCCTGCGCGTTCCGCAATCCAGTCGTCCGCGGCATCCATGCCGGAGCCGGCGGCGATGCGTTCGAATAGCGGATCCTCTGGGATGCGGATAAAATTACCCGCAACGACACTGACCGGGACGTTCAGCCGCACGGCGACGCGGTAAATCTCGTCTTTCACCGGGCAGGCGTCGGCGTCGACATAGATGCGGATCGTGCTCAAAACAATGCAATCGTTTGGTATGGGGGCGGCGCGGGGGATAGCCTTGTCATGCGGTCGCGATGACGTACCATTCCCGACAACAGACAAACACCCTTAATTCGGAGGAATCATGACCCTTGTTGGCGCGCCCTACCACGTGCAGGCCTATAACACGGCCAAAGAGTCCGAGAACAAGATGCACGACGATACCGTCGCGCGGCAGTTTGGCTTCTCCGGCGGGCTCGTCACCGGCGTTGATCTGCTTGCCTATATGATCCATCTGCCGGTCGCACGCTGGGGGCGCGACTTCCTGGAACGTGGATTGATCGAAGGCCGGTTCCTGAAGCCGGTCTATGATGGCGACGACCTGACGCTCAATGCTGAGACCGAAGCCGGCTTGCTGGCCTTGAGCTTGAAAGGGCGAGGAGAGGTCTGCGCCACGGGTTCGGCGTCGCTGTTGGCACAGGTTCCGGTGATTGATCTGGCAGACTATCCTGACACGGCGCCGGTTGCAGATCGCCGCCCGGTCGATGACCAATCTTACCTGCCAGGCAAATGGCTCGGCACCGCGCCGAAGGCCTGGCCGGCATCGGAGGCGAGCGCGTATGCATCGGACGTCCGCGACGGCGAGGCGATCTATGCCAACGAGAAGTTCGTTCATCCCGGCGTGATTCAGCGGCTCATGAACCGGCTACTGGTCGAGAACGCTGTGCTGGGGCCATGGATCCACGTCGGCAGCAAGATGCAATTGCTGTCTCCAATCGTCGTCGGTGACGAACTCACTGCGCGCGCGAAGGTGACGGATGCCTATGACAAAAAGGGGCACAAATTCGTCGAACTGGATGCCGTCGTCGTCGCCAATGGAACGCGCGCTGTGGCGCATTGCCATCATGTGGCGATCACGCAGCCAAGGCAGCAGGCGGCCGCATAGCTAACAACGCTGTCATCATACTCCACGAAGACGGAGCATCCAATAATCCGCCGCGTCTCGATTGAACACGTGCGGGGAAGAATATTGGTTCACCCGCCTTCGCGGGTGATGACAACAGCGCCGTGATCAGCGGCATTCCTTGATCTCGATCAAGCCGCCTTCTTGGCTCTCGCATCCTGGATCGCGCGCCAGATGCGCTCGGATGTCAGCGGCATGTCGAGATGGGTAATGCCGTAATCCGACAGCGCGTCGATTACCGCATTCACGATCGTCGAGAGTGAGCCCGCGCAACCGGCTTCGCCGCAGCCCTTGGTGCCGAGCGAATTGCTTGGCGTCGGGGACGGGTGGTCGCCCGTCGACATCAATGGAATGTCTTCGGCACGCGGCATTGCGTAGTCCATAAATGAGCCGGTGATCGGCTGGCCGCCCTCGTCATAGCTGACCTCTTCCATCAGCGCCTGCCCGATGCCCTGAGCGACACCGCCATGCAATTGTCCCGCGACGATCATCGGATTTACAACGGTGCCGAAGTCGCTGATGCCGGTATAGCCGACGATGCGAATCACCCCGGTATCGGGATCGATCTCGACCTCGGCGACATGGCAACCATTTGGAAATGTCGATGGCACATCGCCCGACGTATGATCGACGTCGAGTGAGGATGGCACGCCGTCCGGCTGCTTTGTATCGCGCAGTTTTTGCGCCAATTCCATAATGTCGATGCCGCGGTCGGTGCCGGCGATCGTAAAGCGACCATTTGCAAATTCGATGTCGCCTTCCGACGCTTCCAAAAGATGCGCCGCCGCGACGCGGCCTTTTTCCACGACGAGTTTTGACGCCTCAACAATGGCCTGACCACTGGCAGTGATTGAGCGTGAACCACCGGTGCCGTTGCCCATGCGCACGATGTCGCTGTCATTCTGTTCAAGCTTGACCGCCTCAAAGGGAACGCCGAGTTGTGCTGACAGCACTTGCGCAAACGGTGTCGCATGGCCTTGGCCGTAATCCAGAGTACCGGTGATGAGTTTCACGCTGCCATCAGCCTCGAATACAATGTGGCCGAGTTCGGGCGAGGGCGGAGCGGTGACCTCGAGATAAGAGCCGACAGCAATACCACGAAGTTTTCCGAACTTGCGGCTCTCGCGTTTGCGTTTCGCGAAACCGGCATGGTCCGACATGTCCAGCGCCTTGCCGAACACGCCGGCGAAATCGCCGCTATCATAGGTGACGCCCGACGACGCCTTGAATGGCAGTTCAGACGTCTTGATGAAATTGCGCTTGCGCAAAGTCAAACGGTCGATCTTCATCTCGTCCGCGGCTGCGTCGATCAATCGTTCCATGAAGTAATTGGCCTCGGGCCGGCCGGCACCACGATAAGCCCCCATTAACGTCGTGTTGGTCAGTACGCATTTGATGTCGACCGCCATCAACGGCGTCTTATAGACGCTCGACAGGTTTTTGCCGGTGTTCAGCGACAGCGGGCTCGGCGAGACGCCGGTGATATAGGCGCCGAGATTGCCATAGCCGGAGAGACGAACAGCGAGGAATTTGCCGGCGGCATCGAGCGCTAGTTCGGCATGGATTTTTTGTGCGCGGCCCTGACTATCTGACAAGAAACTTCCCGAGCGCTCATCGGTCCACTTCACTGGGCGGCCGAGAGCCTTTGCAGCATGCAAGATCGAGATATATTCGGGGTAGTTGATATTCTTCATGCCGAACGATCCGCCGACATTGCCGGTCAGTACGCGCACCTTTTCGTTCGGTACTTTCAGCAGCGCTTTCGCAAGCGAATTGCGGTTGCCGGAGACGCCCTGTGTCGGCACCTGAATCGTGTAATGCTCAGCCTTGGCATCATAGGATGCCAAGGCTGCGCGCGGCTCCATCGGTACCACCGCAACGCGGGTGTTGACGATGTCGAGTGTCGTCACATGAGCGGCGCTCGCGAAGGCGGCTTCGACCGCGTCGCTGTCACCATAATGATAATCGAGCGCGACATTGTCCGGGATGTGATCGTAAAGCTGCGGCGCACCGGGCTGGCAGGCTTCCGCTGCGTCCGTCACCGCCGGCAGCGGATCGATGTCGAGCACCACGGCCTCGGCGGCATCGCGTGCCTGCGCGACGGTTTCGGCGACCACGATCGCGACGGGATCGCCGACGAAGCGGACCTTATCGGTCATCAGCGCAAGGCGGCTGGTCTGGTGCAGCGGCGTGCCGTCACGGCTCTTCAACGGAAGGCCGCAGGTGAAGGGGCCATAGCCGGCCTCGGCGAGATCCTTGCCGGTCCAGATACCGAGTACGCCGGGCATTGTTTTGGCGGCGTCGGTGTCGATGCCGCGGATGAGCCCATGCGCATGCTGGCTGCGCACCATCCACGCATAGGCTTGGTTCGGCAGGCTGACGTCGTCCGTGTAGCAGCCCTTGCCGCGCACCAGCGTGTCGTCCTCTTTACGGCGGACCGGTTGACCGATGGCGTTTTTCTCCATCGCGATGGCGTTGTCGCGGTTGAGCGGCGAGGTGATGTCCTGCATGGCAAAATTCCGAGAGGGGGAGATATTATGATCGTAAGATAGACTTGCGAAGCCGTCCCCACAACGCATGATCCGACATGAGAGGCCCGGCGCTGTTGCGCTGCCGCCACACGCTGCTAAACTTTCGGTGAACAGGAATTCGCCGGCAACGAAAGGCCGCGGAAAGACATCGGCGATGGGTGACGACATGCGGCTTCGCGACGGCCCGACGGCACGCGACGCTCTGCCGGCTGGGGCTCTGGTTCGCGCTGCGCGACCGTCGCCTCACGCCGTCTATGCCGCGATTGACCTTGGGACCAATAATTGCCGGCTTCTCGTCGCGGTGCCGTCGCCGGACGGCTTTCGCGTAATCGATTCGTTTTCGCGCATCATCCGGCTGGGTGAAGGCGTCTCCGTCACCGGGCGCATTAGCGATGCCGCGATCGACCGAGCAGTGGCCGCGTTGAGCGTCTGCCGCGACAAGATCGCGTTCAGGCAAGCGACCCGGCTGCGGCTGATCGCGACGGAGGCGTGTCGCGCTGCCGTCAATGCCGATTCGTTTCTGGCGCGGATCGCGGCCGAAACGGGGATTGTCTTAGAGATCATTGATCGCGAGACCGAAGCTGCATTGGCGATGACCGGCTGTTCGCCGTTGCTCGATCCAAGCGGGCGAGGAGCGATCCTGTTCGATATCGGCGGTGGATCGAGCGAATTGGTGCGGATCGCGCGCGATCCTGCAAGACCTGAGATGCCGCCAAAGATGGCCGCATGGATGTCGATCCCGCTGGGCGTCGTTACTTTGGCGGAGAAATTCGGCGGTTGCGAGGTGACGCCCGCAATCTACGAAGCAATGGTGGCGAGCGTAGCCATACATGTCGCGCCGTTCGCAGCCGACCATGGCAGTGACCTCGACGGCATGCATTTGCTTGGCACGTCAGGCACCGTCACGACGTTGGCCGGTATCTATTTGAGCCTGTTGCGGTATGATCGTCGCCGGATCGACGGCATCTGGATGAGCAATGACGACCTCACCGCGACGATCGCCAGATTGATGACGATGGACTATCAGGCGCGTGCGGCCAATCACTGCATCGGGGCCGAGCGGGCCGATCTGGTGCTGGCGGGCTGCGCGATTCTCGACGCGATCCGCCAGGCGTTCCCGCTACCGCGGCTACGGGTAGCCGATCGCGGCCTGCGCGAGGGCATGCTGGTCGGCATGATGCGGCAGGACGGCGTGCTTTCGGCGTGAGGCATATCTGTTTCGGCCTTGTGTGCTAGAGACACGACTGAATTGAACCAAGGCACGACACTATGGCCAAAGATACCACCGGGCGGCTCCGCGTCACCGTCAAGAGCGCCGGCAGGCTCAAACTGTCGTCGAAGCTGTGGCTCGAACGCCAACTCAACGACCCCTATGTACTGCAGGCCAAGCGCGACGGCCTGCGCTCGCGCGCAGCCTATAAGCTGATCGAGATCGACGATAAATATCATATCCTCAAGCGAGGCGCCGCGATCGTCGATCTTGGTGCTGCTCCCGGTGGCTGGAGCCAAATCGCGGCCAAACGCGTAGGTGCGCCGGAGCGCGGCAAGGTGGTCGCCATCGATCTCTTGGAAATGCCGGAGATCGTCGGCGTTGATTTTGCGCAGATGGACTTTTTGCAGGACGACGCGCCGGACAAACTGATTGCAATGATGGGCGGCCGTGCCGATGTCGTCATGTCCGATATGGCGGCTAATACGACGGGCCATCGCAAGACCGACCAGTTGCGGATTCTTGGCCTCGTCGAAGGGGCTGCGGCCTTTGCGGCGGATGTACTAAATTCCGGCGGGACTTTCGTTGCGAAGGTTTTTCAAAGCGGCGCGGATGCGACGCTGATGACGCAACTCAAGCGCGATTTTACGACCGTGAAGCACGTCAAACCGGCATCGAGCCGCGCGGATTCCTCCGAGCGCTACGTGTTGGCGATGGGCTTTCGCGGGCAGGGCACAGTCAGACGAGACGAGGCCTAACCCAATTTCTGATCCCGCGCGTCTTGCGTGCCTTCCGACGCTGCCTTAACCGCGGCGGCTTCGGCCCCTTTGCGGCTCGACATTTCCACGGCTTTGCGACCGGAAATCTCGTGACCGGCATCGTCCGGCATCTGCCAGAAGAACCAAGACGACACCGCCGCAAGTACAGCGACGACGTAGAATGCCGGGCCGAAATCAGCAGCTGACAATTCCGACATACCGCGCGCAACCATCGTGGTCTCCACGCAAAACGCTCCAATGGCAACTCCGGCCGAGATCGCCAACTGCTGATTGACGCTGACCAGCGTTGTTGCGCGGCTCATTTGCGATGGCTCGACTTCGGCATAAGCCACCGTGTTGATCGCCGTGAACTGCAGCGAGCGGAAAAAGCCGCCGACGACGAGGATAATCATGATGAGCAGCAGCGGCGTCGTTACTGTGAATAGACCACAGGCAGCAAGAAACACCGAACTGACGATCGCATTGATCGTCATCACATTACGGAAGCCGAAGGTGCGGATGATCCGCGCCGCCAGCGTCTTCATGCCCATCGCACCGACAGCCGACGCGAATGTCACGAGGCCGGATCGGAACGGCGACAGGCCGAACCCGACCTGCATTAGCAACGGGAGCAGGAACGGAAGCGCGCCGATGCCAAGCCGAAATAGGAAGCCGCCGATGACAGAGGCTCGCAAAGTCGCGAGCCGCAGCAGGGAAAAATCTAGCACCGGCGAGGCAGTGCGGCGGGCGTGAATGACATAGAGAGTCATCGCGATCGTCCCCACGCCGATCAGTCCGACGACGATCCACCACGGCAGCAGGTTAAGGCCCGCGACCGAGAGGCCGAAAGCGAGACCGGCAAGGCCGGTGCCGGCGAGCACCAGCCCCGTGAGGTCGAAGCGCTCAGGGTTCTCGCTGCGGATCGGGTCGATGTAGCGCAGCGCCAGATAGATGCCGAGGCAGCCGATCGGGATGTTGATGAGGAAGATCCAGTGCCACGAGAAATAGGTGGTGATGAAGCCGCCGAGCGGCGGGCCGATCACGGGGCCGATCAGCGCCGGCACGGTGACCCAAGCCATCGCATTGACCAGCGCGCTCTTGTCAATCGAACGCAACAGCACCAGACGGCCGACTGGCGTCATCATCGCACCGCCGATTCCCTGAATGATGCGCGCAATGACGAAATGCGTCACGGATTGCGACAGCGCGCAGCCGATCGATCCGATCATGAAGACGCCGATCGCGATCGAGAACACCGCTCGCGCTCCGAACCGATCGGCGGTCCAGCCCGATGCCGGGATAAAAACGGCGAGCGACAGCAGATAGGACGTGATCGCCAGTTTCAGTGTGAGCGGGGAGGTGCCGATATCGGCCGCGATCGCCGGCAGCGACGTCGCGATCACCGTCGAATCCATGTTTTCCATGAACAAGGCTGCGGCCACGATCAGCGGGATCAGGCGTTCTTTTGTCATATGAATTTCTTTTGGCCGGCAACTGAAGATGATTCACGACTTGGCGGCGTGTATCATCATGTCGCAGGCACGACCATTGCGGATCGCGGAATACCTCCTAGGTAATTCTCGACCCGTAATATTGCGGTGACGCTTGAGGTTTTGCGATGATCTATGTCCTTGCCGCCCTGGTGCCGCCGCTCGGTCTGCTGTTTAACGGCCAGCCTTTCGCCGCGATCTTCAACCTGTTTCTGTGTATCTTCTGCCTGGTGTTCGGGCTGATCTTTCACTTTTTGCTGTTCGTGCCGTCGGCACATGCGCTGATCGCCGTCCATATGACGCGGGAAAAACGGATGCATCGCGAGGTCGTCGAGGCGATCCGTCGCCACGGTCCGCCGCCCGCTTATCCGAGATAAGCTATTCAAAATCCTGTGCATGGCTGTTCCCCGCTTTGATTCGCGGAAACGCCATGCTATCGACCACCGCCAACCCCACCGATGGGCTTCGATTCGACGGATTTGCCGCATGGCAGCCGATGGATTGGCTTATCCCTAGGGTTTTATACGGCGCGTAAGCCGTTCAATGGAGTTGGCAATGGCGAGTGTTCAGGGATTTCGCGAAGCGTTCACTTTCGATGACGTGCTGCTGAAACCCGGCCTATCCGATATCCTGCCTTCCGACGCCGACATTCGGTCCCGCGTCACCCGGCAGATTCAACTCAATATCCCGATCATCGCCTCGGCGATGGATACCGTGACCGAGGCGCGAATGGCGATTGCCATGGCGCAGGCCGGCGGCATCGGTGTCATCCATCGTAATTTCGAAGGCGACGGGCAGGCGGCTGAAGTCCGCAAGGTCAAGAAATACGAATCTGGCATGGTGGTAAATCCGCTCACCATCGGTCCGGACGCAATGCTCGCCGATGCGCTGCAATTGATGAGCGATCACGGCTTCTCCGGTATTCCAGTCGTCACCGGCGCAAGCAAAGGCGTGCCGGGTAAATTGGTCGGCATCCTGACCAATCGCGACGTGCGCTTCGCGAAAGACCCGCGGCAGAAAATCTCCGAACTGATGACGCATGAGAACCTCGTGACGGTGCGTCAGGGCGTCAGTCAGGACGAGGCCAAAATGATGCTGCATCAGCATCGCATCGAAAAGCTGTTGGTCGTTGATGACGATTATCGCTGCGTCGGCCTCATCACCGTCAAGGACATGGAGAAAGCGGTCGCGCATCCGCTCGCCAGCAAGGATTCGCAGGGACGTCTGCGCGTCGCGGCGGCAACGACGGTCGGCGACGGTGGCCATGAGCGCACCGAGCGGCTGATCGATGCCGGGGCTGACGTCATCGTCGTCGATACCGCGCATGGCCACTCGTCGCGCGTGCTCGAAGCGGTCAACCGTATCAAGCGGCTGTCGAACGCCGTGCAGGTGATCGCCGGAAATATCGCGACAACCGAAGGCGCACAGGCGCTGATCGACGCCGGCGCGGACGCGATCAAAGTCGGCATCGGACCGGGCTCGATCTGCACCACGCGCATTGTCGCCGGCGTCGGCGTGCCGCAGCTCACGGCGATCATGGATGCGGTTGAGGCGGCGAAGAAGGTCAACATTCCCGTGATTGCCGATGGTGGCATCAAATATTCCGGCGATCTCGCCAAAGCGCTGGCGGCCGGTGCGGACATCGCGATGGTCGGCTCGCTGCTGGCTGGCACCGACGAGACGCCCGGCGACGTGTTTCTCTGGCAAGGCCGCTCCTACAAAGCTTATCGCGGCATGGGCTCTGTCGGCGCGATGGCGCGCGGCTCGGCTGATCGTTACTTTCAGCAGGACATCAAAGACACGCTGAAGCTTGTGCCAGAAGGCATTGAGGGGCAGGTGCCTTATAAGGGGCCGGTCGGCAATGTGATGCACCAACTGGCTGGTGGTTTGCGCGCGGCCATGGGTTATGTCGGCGCGAAAGATCTGGCCGATTTCCACGCCAAGGCGCAATTCGTGCGCATCACCGGCGCGGGCCTGCGCGAAAGTCATGTTCATGACGTGACGATCACCCGCGAAAGTCCGAATTATCCCGGCGGCGGCTAGGTTTGACACCGGCCCAAATAGGGCCCCACTGCGCCGCTAAACCGGATACACTGGAACCCGCCGCCATCCGCTGCCTGCGCCTGCCGGGTTTTCGCTAAGCTGGCGATGCACTCACCTGCATTAGAACTTGCATCAGAACTTGCACCCGAACTTACACCCGAAGCTGCACTGAAAAGATTGTTGAATATTATGGTTGATTGGACTGACGAAAAGATTGCCGCGCTGTCGAGCCCAGAGCTGAAGAACCTGATGGCCAATGCCGAGCGCAAGGGCGTCGAGACTTTGGTCGCGACCTGCAAGGCCGAACTTGAAAAGCGTGGCGCGAACAAGCCGCGCGGCGGTGTCAGCAAGCCGCGCACCGAGGTCAAGGAATTCGAGCACGTCATGTCCGAGCAGCTCGCCACGATCGGTAAGAACATGGCTGCGAAATACGATCTCACCGAGGACACCGCCAAGGCGCGCTCCGAAGGCGTCAAAGGCTTTCGCGCGCACAAGCTGTTCGGTAGCGATGGTCGGGCAAAGCTCGGCGGTATGCAGCGCGACGGCTCGGTTGCCGTCGAGCGTTACATCTCGCATCGGCGCGGCAACGATATCGTATCGCTCGGCGTGTTTCTGTTGAAGGATCAGCCTGTCGACAGCGCTGAGTTTCATGTGCTCGCGCCTGCCACCATGCTTAAGGGCGCTAAGCCGATCGCCGATATTCGTCCGAGCGCGACCGAGAAGCAAAAGCAATCCGCCGATAGCGGTGCGTCGTTCAAAGATCTCGAATCCGCCGCAGCGGCGTTCGACGCGGCCCTCGCAAAACTCGTAGCCTAAACGACCAAAAAGAAACCAACGGAGGACATCATGACCCAATCCGCCAAGCGCATCACTCTGGCTGCACGCCCGAACGGTGAACCGAAGTCGAGCGATTTCAAACTTGAGACCTATGTCGCGCCGACGCCGAAGGACGGCGAAGTGCTGCTGCGCACGATTTGGCTGTCGCTTGATCCCTATATGCGTGGCCGCATGAGCGACGGCCCGTCTTACGCCCAGCCGGTGCCGATCGGCGGCACGATGGAGGGCGGCACCGTCTCCGAAGTGATTGCCTCGCATAACCCGTCCTTCAAGACGGGTGACATCGTGTTGTCGCATGCTGGCTGGCAGACCCACGCGATCTCTGATGGAAAGGGCCTGCGCAAGATCGATCCGGCGGCTGGTCCGATTTCGACGGCGGTGGGCGTTCTCGGCATGCCCGGCATGACGGCCTATACGGGCCTGCTCGATATCGGCAAGCCGCAGCCCGGCGAAACTGTCGTCGTTGCCGCTGCTTCCGGCGCGGTTGGCTCTGCGGTCGGTCAGATCGCGAAGATCAAGGGCGCACGCGCAGTCGGCATTGCTGGCGGCAAGGACAAATGCGATTTCGTCAAGAACGAACTCGGCTTCGACGAATGCCTCGATCATCGCGACCCCGATTTGAAGGCCAAGCTGAAAGATGCCTGCCCGAAAGGCATCGACGTCTATTTTGAAAACGTCGGTGGTCACGTGTTCGAAGCTGTTTTTCCGCGTCTCAATGCGTTTGCGCGCATGCCCGTTTGTGGCTTGATCGCGGGTTACAATGCGACCGAGGCTGAGGTGCCAGCTTGGGCCGGAACGATGATGCGCGCGGTGCTGACCAAGCGCCTGACCATTCGCGGCTTTATCGTCAGCGATTTCGCGGCGCGTCACGGCGACTTCCTGCGCGACATGTCGCAATGGGTCCGCGAGGGCAAGGTGAAGTACAAGGAGTTCGTCACCGAAGGCCTCGACAGCGCACCTGATGCGTTCATGGGTCTGTTGAAGGGTGCGAATTTCGGCAAGCAACTCGTCCGCGTCGGGCCCGATAAGGCCTGACACTCGGAGCGATCCTTCGAGGCCTGTCATCGGCGATGCCCGCGCATCGCCGATGACGTGTACATCAAGGCTGACGACGATATATTTCTAGAGGGTTTTAGATGACCGTTCAAATGGTGCTGCTGCCGGTATTCGTGCAGGTCGCGCTGACATTCGCGCTGTTCTTCGGCATGGCCAGCAATCGCATGCGTGCCATGACATCCGGACAAGCGAAGCCGAATGAAATCCTCGCCGGCACTGTGAAATGGCCATCGCGGGCCGCGCAATTCGGCGATTGTTTTCGTAACCAGTTTGAAATTCCAGTTCTGTTTTATGCGCTGATCGCAATCGGTTTGCCGTTGCGCCGCATCGATCTCGTGTTGGTGATGCTATCCTGGGTGTTTATCATCGCGCGCCTTGCCCATGCCGGGATCTTCGTGACCTCGAACGGCCTGCAGCAGCGCGCAATGGCGTGGTTCGCCAGCGTGCTGGTGCTGATGGCGATGTGGATATATTTCGCATTCAAGATGCTGCTGGCCACGGTTGCAATATGACGCCTGCCGCACGGCTTTCTGCCGCCATCGATCTCATTACCGCGATCGATACCGACCGCGTGCCGGCCGCCAAGGCGCTGAAGGAATGGGGCACGGCGCATCGCTATGCGGGCTCCGGTGATCGGGCCGCGATCGCCGGCCTCGTGTTCGACGTGCTGCGCCGTCGTGCGTCGTCGGCCTGGATCATGGATGATGATACGCCGCGCGCCCGTGTCCTCGGCATGCTCAAACGCGAACGCAACATGGACGCCGACGCGATTTCCGCGCTTTGCGATGGTGGTCGTTTCGCCCCGCAAGCGTTGTCCGATGCCGAGCACGCCGCGCTGACGTCGCGCAACGTCGATGATGCGCCGGCGCATGTGGCGGGCGATTATCCCGAATGGCTCGACGCGCACCTTGCGCAGGTGTTCGGCGTTGATCGCGCTGCGGAAGCAGCTGCGATGGCCAGCCGCGCGCCGCTCGATATGCGTGTCAACACGCTGAATGCTAAACGCGACAAAGTTCAGGCCTCGATGGCGCATCTCGGTGCGACGCCGACGCCGTGGTCGCCGCTGGGCTTGCGGATCGAACTTGGTGCCGATGCGCGCAATCCCGGCATCCATGCCGAAGAAGATTTCATCAAGGGCCATGTCGAAGTGCAGGACGAAGGCTCGCAGCTCGCGGCTTTGTTGTCCGGTGCCAAGCCCGGCGAGCAGGTGATCGATCTCTGCGCAGGTGCTGGCGGCAAGACGCTGGCGCTGGCGGCGATGATGCAGGGCAAAGGCCGGCTCATTGCAACGGATCATGACAAGCGCCAGCTTGCACCGATCTATGAGCGGCTGTCGCGGGCAGGCATTCACAATTGCGACGTCCGCACGCCGAAGGGGCCGAACGATACGCTGAGCGATATCAGCGCCTCGGCCGATCTGGTGCTGATCGACGCGCCGTGCACGGGCACGGGCACCTGGCGGCGCAATCCTGATGCCAAATGGCGAATGCGGCCCGGCGCGCTGGATGTGCGGCTGAAGGATCAGATCGCCGTACTCGATCGTGGCGCGGCGCTCGTCAAACCCGGCGGGCGGCTGGCTTACATCACTTGCTCCGTGCTGCACCAAGAGAACAACGCACAGATTTCGGCGTTCTTGGCCCGCACGCCCGGTTTCGAGATCGTCCCCCCGGCGCAGGTCGCGGCCGTGCTGTGGGATAAGGCTGATGATTTCATTGCAGCCGCTTTGGTGTCCGACGAAGGGCTGCTGATGACGCCCCGTCGCACCGGCACGGACGGGTTTTTCGTCAGCGTGATGACCCGGTCCAAATCCTGATCCAAGTCTTGATACAAGTCCTGATCCAAGTCCTGATCTGAGGCCTAAATTCGGGCGGACAACGCTAATTCCGGCATTGCGAGGCGCGGTCGCGTCGCGTATCTGCTGCGGATGACAGTATCCAGCCCCCTTCCGAGCCAGACCGATGCCGCGCTGACGCCAGAGGTGTCGGCCGATCACGACAAGATCCTCATCGTCGATTTCGGGTCGCAGGTGACGCAACTGATCGCGCGGCGGGTCCGCGAAGAGGGCGTCTATTCGGAAATCGTACCGTTCAACAAGGCCGAGGCGGCGTTCGCTCTGATGAAGCCGAAGGCCGTTATTCTGTCCGGCGGTCCGGCGTCGGTGCTCGACGACAACGCGCCGGCAGCGCCGATGTCGATCCTGACGTCGGGCGTGCCGGTGCTCGGCATCTGCTACGGCGAGCAGACCATGGCGCAGCAACTCGGCGGCACCGTCGAGGCCGGGCATCACCGCGAATTCGGCCGCGCCGCGATCGAGATCACCGATGATTGCGCGCTGTTCGACGGCGT
>JAYUEY010000062.1:0-27105 GCA_043739005.1 Tardiphaga sp. | reverse complement strand
AGTTTCATCAAAGGCGAGTTCGATCTCGGCGATATTGCGAACTGGAGCAAGCGTGAGCGCAATGTTCGGCAGGGCCGGGAGGTGCTCGACGGATTTCATCAATGCGGGATAGAACGTCGTGTTGCTGGGATTGTGGATGACGGTGGCATGATCGATTGAAGGTGCTGCTTCCTTTAGAAGTTGCAGCCACTTGCCAATCAGGCCGACGTCCCAGAACGTGAAGCCGGTGATATTGCCGCCGGGACGGGCGAGGCTCTTGATGTAACCGAGCCCGACCGGGTCGAATGCAGCCATGAAGACGACGGGAATCGTTTTGGTGGCCTGATAGACCACGCCCAGTGCAGCCGTGCTGTTGACAACGATCATGTCTGGCGGGTTGGCGATGAACGCTGCCGTATATTCGCGGAACAACTCGGTCTTGCCGCCGGCAAAACGCACATCGAGCTGGATGTTTCGGCCCTCGATCCAGCCGAGATCTTTTAGGCCTTCGCGCAGGCTCTCGATGCGTGACTGGCCTTCGGGATCTTTTTCACCGGCACTGATCAGCACCGCTACTCGACGCGGTTTTTCTATTGCCTGGCCAAAGACATCGAGCGGCCAAGCCGCCGCCGCGCCGCCGAGTGCTGCGATAATGGTACGCCGATTGATCAGCCTCGAACCCCTTCAGCTTACAAAAAATCATAGCCATGAACTGCCGGGATAGTTGCAGCCCAATATGCATTTTGCAAGCTTGGCACGCTAGCCAAGCAGTTCAATATCAGTCGTCAGCAGCTACCGTTCGATCACCTCGTCGGCCAATGCGAGCAGCATTGACGGCAATGTGATGCCGAGTGTTCTCGCTGTCTTGAGATTGATCACAAGCTCGAATTTCGTCGGCTGCACGATTGGTAATTCGGAAGGGTTTGCGCCGCGAAGAATTTTGCCCACGTAGATTCCACCGCTGCGATAACTGTCCGAATAATTTGGTCCGTAGCTGATCAGGCCGCCGGCGTGAACATATTCGCTCTGCGGATAGATCACCGGTATTGAATGCAAAGCCGCCTGCTCGACAAATCGTCCGCTGTGGCTGTTGAAAAACGGGTCACTGCTCACGAGCATCGCGCGTGCGCCCCTCTGGACCGCAGCAGCAAAGGCCGCGTTAATTTCGTCCTCGGTCGACGCGGTCAGTGCGATCACGGTGACACCGAGAGAGCTCGCTGCCTCTTTCGTCTCTTCGACTTGCGTATTCATCTCAGGATAGTTTGGGTTCGTTAGTGCAGCGATCGTCGACGCCTGCGGTGCCAATTCGCGCATCAGTGCCAGCTTTTTCGATTCGAGCGCGGATGCGATCAAGCTTACGCCTGTCACATTTCCGCCGGGGCGATTGAGGCTGGTCACGAGGCCGGTCTTGACCGGATCGGCAGCGCTGACGAAAACGATTGGGATTTTTGCAGTCGCCGATTTGGCGGCCTTGGCCGGGTCGGTCCCGCCCATCGCCAGAATAACGGCAACCTGACGATTCACGAGATCCAACGCCAGGGACGCCAGCCGGTCATAGTGGCCGTCTGCGAGGCGGGATTCGATGACGATATTTTTTCCATCGACATAACCTGTTTCTGCCAGGCCTTCATGAATGGAATCGAGAAATCGATTGAGATAGCTGGCCGATCCGCTGTGTAAAAAACCGATAATCGGCATCTGCTGGGCGCGAGCCGCGATCGGCCACGCTGCTCCCGCGCCGCCAAGAAGTTTAATGAAATCTCGCCGCTTCACTGGTGTCCCCTTAAACCATCGTCGGAAATAATCATCACATGATCTCTGAATGAAAGACGTTGAAAGTCGCTAGACCGAGCTTTTTATCATAGGTGATTGGGTGAACGGGTGATTTGGGTCATTCGCGTCGATTTGAAATGTCTCGCAAGTCGCTAAATTTCTACAGTCAATTTAATGCGAGGCCTATACATGCTTCCGATCAGTTGACCCGCTCACATATCGGTATTGCGACCGAGAGAACGCCGGGATCGTTGGTGAAAGTGCATCTATCTTGCCGCCAACTCGATCAACGCATCATGCACCTATAGGTATCAACTTCCATCACCAGCAATCCTGCTCCGGAGAACACGAGGGAAGAGAGTTGCTGCCGATGACGCGCGCTAAAATCAAGCCGGCATGTCCATCTTCACCAGCGAGCAGCCGCTGATCTTCAACGTGCCGTCGTCCTGGCGTTCCAGCGAATAGACGGCTTCCCAGGCCACGCCATTGGCATCGATAATATTGGCGCGCTGCGTCATGCGGCCGTCGGCGGTCGAGAATTCGCCGAGCTGAAACGACTTGTGGCGATATATCGGCGGATAGCCGCCGCGCACCATTCCCATGAACATCTCGGCTTGCGGAAACAATTCATGCAATAGCGGCGATGCATAGGAGTAAGCGGCGGCCGCATCGTCGCGGATGAAGGCCTCGACTTGCGAGGTGATGATGGATTTTGCGTCGGCGGCGTCGTCGGCCGCGCGAACCGGCGCAGCGACGCCGATCATGAGAGCGATAAGAATGATGAGACTACGCATGAGGTTTCTCCGTCGAAAGAGCCGGCGGATGCCAGTCTAGCCTCATGCCGTCAGTTTTGGCCACCATGATAAACGCGCGCGAAGCGGCGGCCGAGGCTGGTCAGCACCTCATAGCCGATGGTGCCGAAATGATGCGCGAGATCATCGACGCCGATGCCGTCGCCGATCAATGTCGCCATATGGCCGCGCCGCGCGGCATTCGGCAGCAAATCGGTAATGTCGATCGCGGTCAAATCCATCGAGACGCGCCCGGCGACCGGACAGCGCTTGCCCGCGATGACGACGTCGGCCCCTTTTGTGCCATCGGTCGACCCTGCTGCGCGGAAATAGCCGTCGGCATAGCCGGCCGCGATGATCGCAAGTTTCGTCGGCCGCCGCGCCGACCATGTGCCGCCATAGCCGACGGGCTCACCGCGCTCCACATCGCGAATCTGGATGATGCGCGCTTTCAGCGTGACGACGCTCTGCATCGGATTGTCGGCTTCCGGCGTCGGATTGACGCCGTATAGCGCCGCACCGGGCCGCACCATGTCGCAGGCATATTGCCCACCGAGAAAAATGCCGGAGGAGGCGGCCAGCGAGGCCGTGATGCCCGCATACGCACCGGCGATATCGCGAAACGTCGAAAGCTGTTTAACATTGGCGGGATTGTTCAGCGCTTCGGCACAGGCAAGATGGCTCATCACCAGCGTCAGCCCGTGACTGCCGGCAGCGATGCGCGGCACGATGGCTTGCGCGTCCGGCAAACTGAGGCCCAAGCGGTTCATACCGGTGTCGATATGGATGGCCGCGCCGCCGCTCCATGGTTTGATGCGGCAGAACATGTCCCATTCGGCGAGTTCGTTCAGATCGCCGATCACAGGCTGCGCATTGATCTGCGCGAGCGCATCACCTGAGCCTGCGAAAAATCCGTCGAGCACATAGAGCGCGACATCGGGTGCGACGGCGCGCACCGCGCGGGCTTCGTCGAGCGTCGCAACGAAGAAGGTCTTGCAGCCGGCTTTGGCCAATGCAGGTACGACGCGCGCGATGCCGCAGCCATAGGCGTCGGCCTTCACCACAGCCGCGCATTCGGCGGGCAAAGCTGTCTTTTCGAGCTTGCGCCAATTGGCGACGATGGCGTCGAGATCGATGGTGAGAATGCCGCTCGCGCCGGGCGGCAATTCATCATTTTTTAGAGCATCGGTATTGCTCATCGCGTCACACGACGTCGTGCGCGAGATCGCTGAAGCGCGTGAACTGGCCCTCGAACTGCAAGTCGACGGTGCCGGTCGGTCCGTGGCGCTGCTTGGCGATGATCACTTCTGCCTTGCCGTGCACCAGCGACATGTCGAGTTGCCATTTTTCGTGTTCGGGGGTGCCCGCGCGCGGCTCTTTGTTTTGCAGATAATATTCTTCGCGATACACGAAGATCACGACGTCGGCGTCCTGCTCGATCGATCCGGATTCACGCAAATCCGACAGCTGCGGGCGCTTATCGTCGCGGCTTTCGACCTGACGCGAGAGCTGCGACAGCGCGATCACCGGGCAGTTCAGTTCTTTCGCCAGCGCCTTTAGGCTCGTGGTGATTTCGGTCACTTCCTGCACGCGATTGTCGGAGCGTTTCCCTGAGCCGGACAGAAGCTGGATGTAGTCCACCATGATGACGTCGAGGCCCTTTTGCCGTTTCAGGCGGCGGGCGCGGGCGGTGAGTTGCGAGATCGACAGGCCGCCGGTTTCATCGACGAACAGCGGCAAATGCTGCAATTCGATGGTGTGGTCGCGAATTTTGTCGAACTCGCTCTGGGTGATGCCGCCGCGACGGATCGTGCT
The DNA here is from genome assembly GCA_043739005.1 of Tardiphaga sp. Lineage (GTDB taxonomy): Bacteria > Pseudomonadota > Alphaproteobacteria > Rhizobiales > Xanthobacteraceae > Tardiphaga. Next base: position 22,747 of record JAYUEY010000062.1, on the reverse strand, counting down.
CGATGCGATGCTGGTTTGTTCGGCCAGAATACGGGTCGCCAATTGCTCGGCCGACATTTCGCAGGAGAAAAAGCCGACGATGCCGCCATTGATCGTCTTGCGGCTGCCATCGGGGCTGAGTTCATCTTGATGCGCGCGGGCGATATTGTAGGCGATGTTCGTGGCAAGCGCGGTCTTGCCCATGCCGGGGCGGCCGGCGATGACGATCAGATCGGAATGCTGCAGGCCGCCCATCTTGTTGTCGAGCGCGCGCATGCCGGTCGCGATGCCGGAGAGCCTGCCGTCGCGCTGATAGGCGTTGGCGGCCATGTCGAGCGCGGTCTTCATCGCCTGCGAGAATTTCTGGAAGCCGCCGTCGTAACGTCCAGCCTCGGCCAGTTCGTACAGCCGGCGTTCGGCATCCTCGATCTGGGCGCGCGGCGCGAAATCGACCGGCGCGTCGAACGCGACGTTGACCATGTCCTCGCCGATGCGGATCAGATCGCGGCGCAGCGCCAGTTCATAGATCGTGCGGCCGTAGTCGTTGGCGTTGATGATCGTGGTGGCTTCGGCAGCGAGGCGCGCGAGATATTGCCCGACCGTCATGCCGCCGATGTCGGTGTCCGCCGGCACGAAGGTCTTCAGCGTCACGGGCGTGGCGACCTTGCCGGCGCGAATGAGGCTCGCTGCCGTATCAAAGATGGTCTGGTGGATCGGCTCGAAGAAATGTTCCTGCTTCAGAAAGTCCGAGACGCGGTAGAACGCATCATTATTGACCAGAATTGCGCCGAGCACGCTCTGTTCGGCCTCGATGTTGTGCGGCGCGGTGCGATAGACCGGCCCGGCACCATCAGGCGTGAGTTTGAAGACGTTCGAATCGCTGGGGATCATGAGACCGATTGTTCGCTGGAATTTGTCGGATGCGGGGCGAGGGCGAATACAGCGCCACTTCGCCGGGGGATGAAAGCGCTAACGTCAGATCGTCAACGATTCAATAATTCGGTGGACGATGGCGTCGTTAGCGCTTGACGGGATTTGCCGCCGGCCACCGCAGCTTTTTGCGTTCCGATCATTGAGATTCTCGGCCGTGAACCTGCACAAGCCCGATGCCGACATATGTGCGAGAGCCGGCGAAAGCTTAAAACATTCGTAAAAGTTTGAGCGGTTTCGGGAACGGAATCAACGACTTTGGATTGTAAGGTTTGGGCGAACAGGACAACGGCGATGAAACAGCGACAGCAGTGGCATTCGAGCGGCGGGGAGCAAGCCTGGTTGGCTTTGCTCGTCGAAACGTTTGAATCCGTGTCGCGCGATCCCATCAACCCAGCCGATCCGGCCAGCATTACAGCTTTGAAGTTGCAACTGGCTCGGCCGGCAGCGTCTTTGGTCGGCGGATCTTTGAACGGCGCATCTGCTCTGCATTAAATTCGAAATGGATGGAATGAATAGCGCCGGCCGTCGTGGTCGGCGTTTTGCGTTGTGGAACTTGAGCAACAGGTCGCCAGATTTTGCGATGCTTGACCACATCTCACGCGGGATTGTTGGGAATGCGCGATCTCGCCGCTTCCATTCAGCGATCAAATCTCTAAAAGGTGCAGCGTTGCCATTACGACGTTGCCGTTACGGAACTTGTTTCGCCTGGAGGTTGGAATGTTGAGCCGAGCGCTCATTTTAGCGACGGTGATGATTTCGATCCTGATCGCGGCGCCGCAGGCGCAGGCCCAGAACCTCGAAGCCGGCAAATCGCCATCCCAGCTTTTTTCGAACAGTTGCTCGGCCTGCCATCGCAGCCAGCGCGGCCTCTTGAAAACCGTGCCGCCGGGATCGTTGCCCGGATTTCTGCGCGAGCATTATACGACCAGCAAAGATATGGCGCAGACGATGTCAGCCTATCTTCTGTCGAATGGCGCAACCGATCCGCGCGGGGCTGGCGGCCGGCTGACCAAACAGGGTCAGGATGCCAAGTCCGGCGGTCAAAGCGAGCCTTCGCCTGACCAGCCGGTCCGCACCAAGCGTAATCGCGCCGAGCAACAGCCGCAGCAGCAGGCCGCGCCGGGACCGGACGGCCAGCCTGTGCCTGCCGACGAGAAGCCGCTGACCAAGCGCCAGAAGCAAAAGCTGGATCAAAAGAAGGCCCGTAAGGAGCTAAAGCCAGCGGCTACTGCGATGCCAGCGCCGGCGGAGGTCGCCAAACCCTTGGTCGCTAAACCCGAGGTCACGCCTGCCGAGATGCCCAAGCCGTCTGAGCAAGCGCCCGTCGTGATCGATCCAAAAATCGATGCACCGAAAGCCGAGCCGGTGAAACCTGCTGAGCCGGCCGCGCTGCGTCCCGATCCGGTGCCGCAGGTGACGCCTGCGCCATCGACGCCGGCTCCTTCAGTCTCGGCCCCTGCTGAAGCCCCAGCGGCGGCACCAGAACCGAGTGACGCGCCGCCGAAGCCGACGATCAGCGTGACGCCGCCACCGCCGCCAGCGCCGCCGTCAGGCCCGGCTGCCGCGCCAATTTCGCAATAGGGATTGAGGCCGGGTCTATCGCCCGGCCTTTTTCTCGACCGCGAGACGTTGGTCTGCGCCGCTACGCAAGCCATCGAGTTGCTTGGTGAAGGCCACGGGATCAACCAGTGGATTGGGCTCGCCGGGTTTGCGCGCCGCTAGCTTGTCGCGCGCTTCCATCAGGCTGGTTGAGAAGGGGTGCGTCGTCAGGTGCACCGTGACCGGATCGCTCGGCTGTTGCACCATCGCTTCGATGCGGTCGACGCTGGCGATGTAGCCCTCGACCTGCTTGGAGTTCTCGATTGCGTTGAGGCCTAGTCCGCCGACCGTGATCGCATGCAGAGTTTTGCCGTTATCTTTCACATCATAGGCAAAGGAGGCGGTGCCGAGCGTATGGCCGGGCGTCGCATAGACGCGGACGGTTTCGCCACCGAGCCGAAAGGCCTCGCCATCGTTGGCGACGACGTCCTGCGGGATCATGCGCCAGGCTCGCGGCGTGCCCTGAGACGCATCTGCTGATGTCTTGGCTTCATCCCAGCCGATCTGCGTCATGACGAATGTCGCGTTCGGCAGCAACGGCTTCAACTTGGCCGCGCCGCCGGCATGGTCGAAATGGCCATGCGTGATGAAGACGTATTTGATGTCAGACAGTTTGACACCTGATGTCTCGATGTTGCGGATCAGTTGATCGACATGCGGTTCGTGCAGTGTGTCGATCAGGATCGCGCCGTCAGGGGTCTTGATGATCCAGGCCGACACCCAGCAGATGCCGACGAAGGTGACGTTATCGAATGCCTTGAACGGCGTGATGAGCTGCGCTTTCGGATCCATCACCCAGCGACCAAGATCAGGCGGCATTTTGCCGGTCCGGCTGAGTTCTTCGAACCGCGTCGAGAGGTCTGTGGAATTGCAGCCTTCAATTTGCTGCGCTTGCGATGATGTGCCGGCGAGCATGAGCGCGGCAGCGGCGAAGGCCGATCGAGCCTGGACGGGGCGGAGCATGGCGTTTCCTATTCTTGTTTTTAATTGCTTTACAGGAGGGCAGGCGTCAGACGGCGAAATGATGGCGCATGAAAAAGCCCGGCGTTGCTGCCGGGCTTTTTGCTATGATGCTGAGACGAGAATTTACTTCTCGGTGTCGTCCTCGTCGCCGCCCTGGGCGTCGGGATCGAAGAACTCGCCGGCCGCCGCGAGGGCTTCTGCGGCAGCGTCCTGATCTTCCCGGCGCGACGAGATGTCTTCGCCACGGTTGATGCGCTCGGCTTCATCGGCTGAGCGGGCGACGGTGACGGACACCTTGACTTCGACTTCCGGATGCACGGCGATCGAGATCTGCTGCTTGCCGATGGTCTTGATCGGCGCGTCGAGCAGCACCTGGCTGCGCGCGAAGGTGACGCCATCGGCCTCGAACGACGCGATGATGTCGCGCACCGACACCGAACCGAACAACTGGCCGGTTTCCGATGCCTGACGGATCACGACGACGTTGCGGCCGTCGATCTTCTCGGCGACCTTCTCGGCTTCGCCCTTGGCCTGCAGGTTGCGAGCTTCGAGATCGGCCTTCATGCCTTCATACTTGCCGCGATTGTCGGTGGTGGCGCGCAGCGCCTTGCCGCGCTTGAGCAGGAAATTGCGGGCGTAGCCGTCCTTGACGCGGACGACTTCGCCCATCTGGCCGAGCTTGGCGACACGTTCCAGCAAAATGACTTCCATGATTTATCTCCTTAGGTGGGTGTGTTGGTTGATTTGAATTACGCGGATGGCGTCGGGGTGGGCGGCGATAAACGCCGCCGAAAATCAAGCATCGCGTCGGCGAGGCCGAGAACGATCAGGCCGAGCACCGGCCAGCCAAAGACGGTGACGACGGCATAGACGCTCGACAGCCACAGCACGCGGCTTTTGCGGCCGCGCGTGATCGCATGCAGCGTCGCCAGACCGGTGAGCGCATAGGCCATCAGCAGGCAGGCGCTGGCAATCTGGGCGGCGATAGCGACGAGCCCGCCGACGAAGCAGAGAGCCAGTGCGACGCAGAGGCCGACCAGCGTCATCGGCGGCAGCGCAGCCGTTGTGAGGTCGGGCCATGACCGCTTGAGGCGGCCTGAGGTCAGCGTGATGCGACCGGCGAGCCAAAGATTGAGTGTCAACGTCAGAATCGCGGCGATAGCGGCGGCGGCGGGCGCGATCGAAATCAGCGCATCCATCATGCTGCCCGGTTCGATGTCTTGTGTTTCGCTGCCGGTCGCCGCGCCGCGCATCCCGATCATCCGGCCGAGGCCACGGCGAAGGGCTGCTGTGATCGTCTCGGCGTCGGAGCCGAGCGTCATGAGAGCGGCAATCGTGGTCAGCGAGGCAAAGCCAGCGATCCACAGCAACAGGCGTCCGGTCGGATACCATTCCGTAGCGGGCGGCGCTGCCGAGGTGGCGGAGGGATGAATTTCTGCAGGGCGGCCGAGCGTGGCAAGGTGGCCGAGCCACCAGGCGGGCAATGCGATCGTCAGCACGAAAGCGCCGAGATAGGGCATGCCGAACAACAGGCCGAGGCTGGTGCCGGCAGCGATTCCGCCAATTGCGGCATGCAGCGGGCTCCAGCCCAAGGCTGCGACCATCAACGGCAGCGGGGCCAGATAGAACAGCAGGATGGAGACCAGCGCGCCCGAAATGATCGACGCAAACATCAGCGCTGATGCAGCACCGGCGGCCAATGCAATGAGGAGCATAATGATCATGAGCTGTCCCGCTCCTTTCGAGCGGTTAGATTGCCGTCAGCGAATATCGCAGCGGAACCAACTATTTAGAGTTTTTCGTGAGCAGCCGGAACGGCTGAAATCGAGACGCCTCGACATTTCAAGACGTCGTCGCAACCTCATGAATTGTCAGCCTTCTAGAGCAACGCGACGCGTGAATCAATGAGCGCATTATGATTTTCGAAAGCGCATCGATCGCTCCCAGATGCGAATGCCAATCTTAAAACGTGTAATGTACAACTTTTGATTGAAACTGAGAATTATTTACGTGAATATACTTTTGCGTGTTGAATTTAACAATACACGCAAAGGGAGTATTATCATGGCAGAAACAACACCGTCATTTTCGGATACGAAAATTCAGGAAGCGCTTGATTCAGCAAGAAAATATTATGAGGGCCGTCTCGCTCAAGGGGCTAAGCAGATCACCTCTGACGATGGCCATTTGTCCACGCGGGCGCAATGCATCACATTGACGATCGCCAATGGGCAAGCTTGCGTGAACCTGCCGCTGGGCATTGGCCACGTCTGTTTGCCGATCCCGATTTCTTACGATGGACAGGTCGCCAGTGCGTGCCTTGATATCTGCACGACATGGGGCTTTCCGACAGGTGTCAAAGTCACCGTCACGGTGGCTGGTATCCAGATCGTCCAGAAGTCGTTCGGAAAGTGCTAAATAAAGCGTCCTGTCGACAAACATGATCGCTCGACAAACGGCCCCGAAATCATTCAGATTTCGGGGCCGTTTCTGCGATGATATGCGCGCTGAGCGAAACGCATGAGCGCTTCGGCAAATTCTTATAAACGCGTCATCCGGAGCGTGAGCGCAGTTGCGTCAACCGACTTGAAAGCGGTCATGGCTCTGTGTTTTAGATTTTGGGCTTGCTTGCTTGAAGCAATGCAAGCCCAGAAATCGGTTCGATCAGCGAATGACGTAGGGCAGGAGGCCGAGGAAACGCGAGCGCTTGATGGCGCGGGCGAGTTCACGCTGCTTCTTGGCGGAGACGGCAGTGATGCGGCTCGGCACGATCTTGCCGCGCTCGGAGACGTAACGCATCAGCAGCTTCGAATCCTTGTAATCGATCTTCGGCGCATTCGGACCCGTAAACGGGCAGGTCTTGCGACGACGAAAGAACGGACGACGGGCACCAGCTTCAGCCATTTGTCTTACTCCTCAACGCCAGTAGCGGCGGCATCGTCGCGCGGACGCCGCGGGCCACGGTCGCCACGGAATCCACCACCTTCACGATCGCCGCCACGGAAGCCACCGCCTTCACGGTCGCCCCGGAAGCCACCGCCGCCGCCACCACGGTCGTCCCGATCACGATCGCGGTCGGCCTTGCGCATCATCGCCGACGGGCCTTCCTCGTGCTCTTCGACGCGGACGGTCAGGTAACGGATGACGTCTTCGTTGATGCGCTCCTGGCGCTCCATCTCGGCAACGATGGCGGAGGGGCCATCGATGTTGAGCAACACGAAGTGTGCTTTGCGATTTTTGTTCATGCGATAGGTCAGCGACCGCACGCCCCAGTTTTCCATCTTCACGACCTTGCCGCCGAGCGATTCGACGATTCCGGTCATCTGGGTGGTGAGTTCTTCGACCTGCGTAGCGCTCGCATCCTGGCGCGCGAGAAATACATGCTCATAAAGAGGCATGGGCGTCCTTTCCTGTGTTGGCGCTGATCCCGGCGGCAAGCCCTTCGAGACCTTCGGAAAGGACCTCGATAAACGCTCAGAAGGCGGGAGCACGGGACGACAGGCCGACTGGCCCTATCTCAACACAATCGAAAAGAATGTTGCTGAAACCGTCCGTTCAGCTCCCGGCCGGGATCTGCGGATGCGCGGGTTATACGGATTTTCCGGCTCAATACAAGGCAATGCCGCCGCGAAATTGTCCGCCGGGTTGACATATCGGACTTTCGCGGTGTCTTACGCCCACCTTCGAGCAAATTTAAGGGCGGAACATGACGGCGGCATTTACCTTTCCGGGGCAGGGGTCCCAGGCGGTCGGCATGGGCAAGGCGCTGGCCGAGCAGTTCCCGGCCGCGCGGGCGGTGTTCGACGAGGTCGATGCGGCGTTGGGCGAAAAACTGACGACGATCATCTGGGACGGCCCGGCTGAGACGCTGCAACTGACGCAGAATGCGCAGCCGGCATTGATGGCGATGTCGCTGGCGACCTTGCGCGTGCTCGAAACCGAAGCCGGTTTCGACGTCGGCCGCGATGCAAAGTTTGTTGCGGGCCATTCGCTCGGCGAATATTCCGCGCTGGCCGCCGCAGGCGCGCTGTCGATTTTCGACACCGCGCGGCTACTGCGCACCCGTGGCCTTGCCATGCAAAAAGCCGTGCCGGTCGGTGTCGGCGCGATGGCCGCACTGCTTGGGCTCGATTTCGAGACGGCGGTGACGGTCGCCGAGGAAGCTGCACAGGGCGATGTCTGTCAGGCGGCGAATGACAATGGCGGCGGTCAGGTCGTCGTCTCCGGCGACAAGGCGGCCGTCGATCGCGCACTTGAGATCGCCAAGACCAAGGGTGCGAAACGCGCGATGCTTTTGCCCGTGTCAGCGCCGTTTCACTGCCGCCTGATGCAGCCCGCCGCCGACGCGATGGCGCAGGCTTTAGCCGATGTGAAGATCAGGGCACCAAGAGTGCCGCTGGTTTCGAATGTGCTGGCGTCCGCGATCACCGACCCGGACGACATCCGCAATCGTCTCGTCGAACAGGTGACGGGCACCGTGCGCTGGCGCGAGTCGGTCGCTTACATGGCCGCCAATGGTGTGACGTATTTTTTCGAGATCGGCGCGGGCAAGGTGCTGAGCGGCCTCGTCAAGCGAATCGCCGAAGGCGCGATCGGCGTCGCCGTCGGCGGTCCCAATGATATTCAGGCCGCGACAGATGCACTGGCTGCGTCGCGCAAGTCTTAAAGGCATTCCAAGTCTTAAAGGCATTTTCCATCTTAAAGGCATTCTACGTCTTAGAGGCATTCAAGGAGAAACAATGTTCGACCTCACAGGCAAGACCGCGCTCGTCACCGGTGCGACCGGCGGCATCGGCGGCGCGATTGCGGCAGCCCTGCATGGGCAGGGCGCAACCGTCGCTTTGTCCGGCACGCGGCGCGAGGCACTGGAAGCGCTGGCCGCCAAACTCGGCGACCGCACGCATGTGCTTCCGTGCAATCTGTCCGATGCAACAGAGGTCGAAGCGCTGGTGCCATCGGCCGAGAAGGCAATGGGACAGCTCGATATTCTGGTCAGCAATGCCGGCATCACCAAAGATAATCTGTTCGTGCAATTGCGCGACGAAGACTGGGACGACGTCATCCGCGTCAATCTTACCGCGACGTTCCGGCTGGCCCGCGCCGCCACCAAGCTGATGATGCGCAAGCGCTTCGGCCGGATCATTGCAATCACCTCGGTGGTCGGCGTCACCGGCAATCCAGGGCAGGGCAATTACACGGCATCCAAGGCCGGCCTGATCGGCATGATCAAGACGCTCGGTGCGGAATACGCCAAGCGCAATGTCACGGCCAACTGCATCGCACCGGGCTTCATCGCCACGCCGATGACCGACGCGCTCAACGACAAACAGCGCGAGATGATTCTCACCAAGGTGCCGGCGGCCCGGCTCGGCACTCCGGACGACATTGCTGCAGCCGCCGTGTATCTGGCGTCGAATGAGGCAGCTTACGTCACCGGCCAGACCATCCACGTGAATGGCGGAATGGCGATGATCTAGTGTCCCGAATCCGACGTTCGCGATACCAAGCAATAGGCTCTTGGCGAACTTCGGATTCGAAAGGACGTGAGTAGCGGAGATTTCCCATATGGTTTGGCTCGGAAGTTCGCGGAAACGGACTTGCAGCACCATCGCCAAAAACGTCCGAACCACCCTACGAGGCAAACGAGATGCGGCGGGAACCCGCTGTTTCGATAACTGGAATAAGTGTTTCCGGCCGGTGCCGCAGGTCTTGTAGTCATCCGCCGGGAAGTGTGTTACCCGAACCGGCAAAGGCCGTTCAAACAACGCCATTGCAGGTTTTTCAAACCCTGTATATTTGGCGGTGCTTGGGGCGGCGGGGCACTACCGACATCACGCGCATCTGCCGTGGCGCAGAACTGTTCAAACGCATACCAATGATCCGGATCGCTCGCGGTCAGGTCGCATGCAAAGCACGAGGTTTTAACGATGAGTGAGATTGGCGAGCGAGTTAAGAAGATCGTGGTCGAACACCTTGGTGTTGAACCCGAGAAAGTTGTCGATGCAGCAAGCTTCATCGACGATCTCGGCGCTGACAGCCTCGACACCGTCGAGCTCGTGATGGCTTTCGAAGAAGAGTTCGGCTGCGAAATTCCTGACGATGCCGCCGAGACGATTCTAACGGTCGGCGATGCCACCAAGTTTCTTGAAAAGAACGCGAAAAGCTAACAAGCGATCGCGGTGCCATGAAGCCGGACGGGCTGCCTATGCGCGGTCCCCCGGCTTTATGTTGTCACCGTGATAATTGTATTGGAGTGCAGGATATGAGGCGGGTTGTCGTCACGGGCCTTGGCATGGTGTCGCCACTCGGCTGCGGTGTCGAAGCCACGTGGCAGCGTATCCTGAAGGGCGAAAGCGGGGCCCGGCGGATCGACATGTTCGACGTGTCGGACCTTTCCAGCCAGATCGCCTGCATCATTCCGCGCGGCGACGGCACCAACGACACGTTCAATCCCGATCATTGGATGGACCCGAAGGATCAGCGCAAGGTCGATGATTTCATCGTCTATGCGATGTGCGCCGCCAAGCAAGCACTCGACGATGCCGGCTGGCATCCCTCCACCGAAGAGGAACGCTGCGCCACCGGCACCATGATCGGATCCGGCATTGGCGGTCTGTCCGGCATCGCCGATGCGGCTGTGCTGGTCAAGGAGCGCGGACCGCGCCGGCTGTCGCCTTTTTTCATTCCTGGCAGGCTCATCAATCTCGCTTCGGGTTATGTCTCGATCGAACATGGCCTGAAGGGGCCGAATCATTCCGTGGTCACGGCCTGTTCGACCGGCGCGCATGCGATCGGCGATGCCAGCCGCCTGATCGCGCTTGGCGATGCCGATGTGATGGTCGCGGGCGGCACCGAATCGCCGATCAGCCGTCTTGCGATGGCTGGGTTTTGTGCGCTGCGCGCGCTCTCGACGGGGTACAATGACGATCCGACGAAGGCCTCGCGCCCCTATGACAAAGGCCGCGACGGATTCGTGATGGGCGAGGGCGCGGGCGTTCTCGTGCTGGAAGACTATGAACACGCCAAGGCGCGCGGTGCACGCATCTATTGCGAGATCATCGGCTATGGCATGTCCGGCGATGCCTATCACATCACCGCGCCGACCCCTGACGGCGACGGCGCGTTTCGGTGCATGACGGCGGCGATGAAGCGCGCCGGCATTGCGGCGTCGGACCTTGATTATATCAATGCTCACGGCACCTCGACGCCGCTCGGCGACGAGATCGAACTCGGTGCCGCGTTGCGCCTGCTCGGCAATGCAGCATCGAAAGTGGCGATGTCGTCGACCAAATCCTCGACCGGCCATCTGCTCGGCGCGGCCGGTGCGATCGAGGCGATCTTCTCGATCCTCGCCATTCGCGACAACATCGCGCCGCCGACGATCAATCTCTCAATCCGTCGGTCGAGACCGCGATCGATCTCGTGCCGCACACGCCGCGTCCGCGCGAAATCAATACGGCGCTGTCGAACTCGTTCGGATTCGGCGGAACCAATGCATCGCTGATCGTGCAAAGGCTTGCAAAGTAGCAGGCGTTTGCGCGCGCTTCACGCAATAGCCTTAATCGGCGGCGATTCCTTGCCACCGGGACGGCACGACTATCGCGCAGGCACATCATACTTCGCCCGGCGACGATCGAACCGACAGGATTCAGGTTGTATCGATGAGTGAGAGGCCGCCCATTTCGCCGAGATCACCACGCGCCGCGCTCGAGCCCGAACAGCTCCCGCCGCCACCGAAACGTTCCGCGCGAGCGCGAAATCCGTTGGTCATCGCCGGCAATGCGATCATCACCGTGTTGCTGGTCGCGATGATCGGTGCTGGTGGCGCATATGTGTATGGCCGGCAGGCGCTCGAAGCGCCGGGGCCGTTGCGCGAAGACAAGATCGTCAATATTCCGGCCCGCGCCGGCAAGGGCGATATCGCCGAGACGCTGCTCAAGGAAGGCGTCATCGACGTTAATCGCTGGGTCTTCATCGGCGGCGTGTTCGCGCTCAAGGCTTCATCGGAATTGAAGCCCGGCGAATATCTGTTCCAGAAGAACGCCAATCTGCGTGACGTCATCGGCACCATTGTCGAGGGCAAAGTCGTGCAGCACTCAGTGACAATCCCCGAAGGGCTAACGTCCGAGCAGATCGTGTCGCGTCTCAGCGACAACGAGATTTTCTCCGGCAGCATCCGCGAAATGCCGCGCGAAGGCACGCTGTTGCCCGAGACGTACAAGTTTCCGCGTGGCACCACGCGCGAACAGGTGATCCAGCGCATGCAGCAGGCACAAAAGCGCGTGCTTGCCGAAATCTGGGAGCGCCGCAGCCCGGAGGTGCCGGTGAAGACGCCAGACCAACTGGTGACGTTGGCGTCGATTGTCGAGAAGGAGACTGGCCGCGCCGACGAGCGCAGCCGCGTCGCCTCGGTGTTCGTCAACCGGTTGCAGAAGAAAATGAAGCTACAGTCCGATCCGACCATCATCTACGGCCTCGTCGGCGGCAAGGGCACGCTGGGACGCCCGATCAAGCGCAGCGAAATCCAGCAGCCGTCACCGTTCAATACTTATGTCGTCGAGGGCCTGCCGCCGGGACCAATCGCCAATCCGGGCCGTGCCTCGCTTGAAGCCACGGCCAATCCTGCGCGCACGCGCGATTTGTTCTTTGTTGCCGACGGCACCGGCGGACATGCCTTTACCGAAACCTACGACGCGCATAATCGCAACGTCGCCAAGCTGCGCGCGATGGAGAAGGCCTCCGCCAACGACACCGTCGAAGCGCCGGAAGAGCCCGCTACGCCGGCTGCGGCCGCTGCGCCTGCCGTCGATGGCAACGCAGCAATTCCGCCTGCAGGTGCGCGTCAGCCGGCACAGAAGCGCGCCAAGCAGGCCGCGCCCGCCCGTCAGGGTGCCGCGCAATCGACGGGTGCGACGCCGCCGGTGGTGCAGCGATAGTTTGCCCCCGCGTCCAACGCAGCGCCGGTTTTCAGGCCAGTTTCCAGTCTTGAAATCATCAACTATGGTCGCGCCCTCAATTGAGCGTCGCGGCCGTTTCGCTATGGAGAATTTGACCTGATGGCGCTGTCGAGCATGACCGGCTTCGCGCGAAGCCACGGCACCTCCGGCCCTTATTCGTTCGAGTGGGAGTTGAAGTCCGTCAACGCAAAGGGTTTCGATCTGCGGATGCGGCTGCCGCCGGGCTTCGACGAGCTTGAAGCGATCGCGCGCAAACGCGCCGCCGAGCATCTGTCGCGCGGCACGGTCTATGCGAATCTCACGGTCAAGCGCAGCAACGCGGCGTCGAGTGTACGCGTCAACGAGGACGTGCTGAACGCAATTCTGCGGATCGCTGCGGATATGGCCGGCAAGATTGATGCGGTCGCGCCGAGCATCGATGGCCTACTCGCGATCAAGGGCGTCATCGAAGTGGCCGAGCCGGAGACCAACGAGGCCGAGGACAAGGCCGCCAAGGCCGCCGTCGAAACATCATTCGACGAGGCGCTCAAAAGCCTGATCGACATGCGCAAGCGCGAGGGCGTGACGCTCGGTCAAATTCTCGGTCAACGTATGGACGAAATCGAACGGCTGATGAAAACCGCCGAAGCGGCTCCGGGTCGCAAGCCCGACGCGATCCGCGCGCGGCTCGGCGAACAGATCGCATTGCTGCTTGAGACGTCGGATCGTTTCGATGCCGATCGTCTGCATCAGGAAGCGGTGATGATCGCGGCCAAGGCCGACATCCGCGAAGAACTCGATCGCATCGCATCGCATATCGCGCAGGCGCGCGAGATGATCGGCAAGGGTGGCGCGGTCGGCCGCCGGCTGGATTTTCTGGCGCAGGAGTTCAACCGCGAGGTCAACACCTGCTGCAGCAAATCCAACGATCTGGAATTGACCAATACGGGTCTTGAGATGAAAAACATCGTCGAGCAATTCCGCGAGCAGGTTCAAAACCTCGAATGAGCGCGGTGGACCAGAGTTTTACGGCTGTCGAACGGCGCGGGCTGATGTTCGTGCTGTCGTCGCCGTCGGGTGCGGGCAAGACGACGTTGTCGCGGATGCTCGTCGCCGAGACGCCCGATCTGCGAATGTCGGTGTCGGCGACGACGCGTGCGATGCGGCCGGGGGAAATCGAAGGCCGCGATTATTTCTTCGTCGATCAGCCGCGCTTCAAGGCGATGGCTGATACGGGTGAGTTGCTCGAATGGGCAAATGTTTTCGACAATCGCTACGGCACGCCGCGCACGCCGGTCGAAGCGGCCTTGGCCGATGGCAAGGATGTGTTGTTCGACATCGACTGGCAGGGCACGCAGCAATTGCGTGACCGCCAGCCGAACGATGTAGTGAGCGTCTTCATCCTGCCGCCCTCGGTGCAGGCGTTGGAGCATCGGCTGCATACGCGCGCGCAGGATTCCGACGAGGTGATCCGCGCTCGCATGAAAAAAGCCGGCGACGAGATGAGCCATTACGATGCGTATGACTACATCGTCGTCAACGACAATATCGGTCTCGCTTTTGAGGCTGTGAAGGCGATCCTGCGCGCCGAGCAATTGAAGCGCGAACGCCAAGTCGGTCTTGGAGCCTTTGTGCAGAAATTGCGGCAGCAGCTTTAGGCTAAACCCTCACTCCGTCCGTGTACGGCGTGACAGCAAGTGCTCGATCTCGTCGTCGTGCCTGTCGGCATGTTCGCGCGCGACACGCACCCAGTTCATTGGCGTTTGGTCCCATTGTGTCGACGGCTCGTCATCATTGCCTGCCAGTGGCGGACTCGTCTCCGGCTCGTCGTGATCCCATTGCGACGACGCCCAACGATCGTGCGGCTCCATCCACGTTCGAGGACGGGCGAAGCGTGTGATGAGCCCGACCGCGAGACCGACCAGCGCGAGCGCGCTGCCGATAACGACCAGAATCAGGCCTAACGACGTGCCTTGATTGTCCGGCGATGGCATTGCTGCTGCGGGCGGCGTCGGCTGCGCCGGCTGACCGGCATTGGGATGGTCCGAAAAACGATCTGCCAGCGTGCGGCTTGGTGCGTCCGTCGTCATGGCTGGCTGCGTCATGGCTGGCTGCGCTGCCACAACAGGTGGTGGCGGAAAGGTTGGGGTCACGACTTCGGCCCGCGCATTGGCCACAGAGAGCTGTAGAGGGGCGGGTTGTCCTTGGGCAGGCTGTGTCTCGTCGGCCGCTTCAACAGGCTCTGGGGCCGGCGTGCGCGCCGCAATGTTGCGCGATGTGTTCGCGCGCGTGTACCAGCAATGTTTCTTGGTGCCGCGCTCGACGCGATAGAACCAGCGCTCGCCCTGCGGTGCGGTGCCTTTCGGGCCGGCCAGGCACGCGCTCGATTTGGCGGCGTCTGTTTCGGTCGGCGTGTCAGCCCCGATCGCGAATCCAGCGCTGGATGCGAGACTCAACGCACATCCAAACCCTGCAGCCCGCAACAATCCGACGGTACGACGTCCCATCTTCATCCCCCAACTCCACGCCAACGCAATTTGTCCCAGCCTGAAACATCGGCGCTGAGTGCGGTGGCATTGAGCCGTAAATTCGGTGAGCTTGGGGTCTAAATCGGGCAGGCGCTGTCGCCGATCTGACGTCTGATCGGCGTCAGTTCTTCAACATGATGCGGCCGACAACCTTGCCGGCGCGGAGTTCGTCGATCCAGGACTGCACATCCGTCATCGGCTCTTCCTTCATCGGCGTCGGCTTGACCTTGCCGTCGCGCGCCAGCGCCATCAATTCTTTCGCTTCGTCCAGCGTCCCCGTCATGAATCCTTCGATGGTCATGCGCTTGTAAATCCACTGCACCATGGGCAGCGAAAAATTGCCGCCCATCAGGCCGGACACGACGATTTTGCCACCACGCGCGAGAGCGCCCATCGCAAACGCCATCGACTTGTCATTGCCGGCGAAATCGACGACGCCATCGAAGCCGCCATCGGTTTCTTTCAAGATGCGCTTGAGGATGTCAGTCTCTGCCGGATCGTAGGCGATCGCTGCGCCGTTGTTCAACGCGCTGTCGCGCGCCGCCGGATTGAGATCGGCCACCGAAATCGGCTGCTTGAACATCGCCTGCGCAAACGCCAATCCCATCATGCCGACGCCGCCAAGACCAATCAGCAGAATGTTGCGTTGGCGCGGACGATCGACGAGGCGCTTCAGCGCGCCGTAAGCGGTTGCGCCCGAACACATCAAGGTCGCGGCCATATTGACGGGCAGGTTGCCGTAATCGAGCAGATACTTCGCATCTGGCACAAGGACGTGCGTGGCGAAACCGCCGTCACGCGAGACGCCGAGATATTGGTTTTTCGCACACAGGTTCTCGTCACCGGCGAGGCAGTCGCGGCACTTGCCGCAGCCGATCCACGGAAACACTGCGAATTTTTGACCGACGAGAGTCTGCGGCGCATCCGGGCCGACCGCATCGACGATGCCTGCGATTTCATGGCCGAGCGTGAATGGAAGCGACATGCCGCGCGTCGTGTCGAGCTTCTTGCCGCCGCCTAAATCAGCATAGCCATCCTGAATGTGCAGATCGGAATGGCACAGCCCGCAGCGTTCGATTTTGACCAGTACCTCCGCGCCCTGCGGCTGCGGCGTATCGATGATGGTCTCGCACAAGGGCGCATCGAACTTCACGAGTGACTGCCGGATCATCTGCCCCATCGGATCAACTCCCTATTTTTGATTTTTTGCGTTTTGTATATCGGTCAATTCTAGTGCCATGGCAACAAAGCCCGAGACGGGCACGGTCTCGGCGCGGCGCGTGGATTCGATGCCTGCGGCAGCGGCCAGAATTTCCGGATCGACGCCGAGCGCCTTGAGGCTTTGCCGTAGCATCTTGCGGCGCTGACCGAAGGCGGCGGCTGAAACACGCTCCAGCATCCGGCGATCGCAGGGCTCTGGATCGGCGCGCGGAACGAGGCGCACGACAGAGGAGGTGACCTTCGGCGGCGGCGTGAAAGCAGCCGGCGAAATGTCGAACAGCATTTTGGTTTCTGCGCGCCAGTTCGCCAGCACGCCGAGCCGGCCATAGGCGTCGTCGTCTTCGCGCGCAACGATTCGCTCGGCGACCTCGCGCTGAAACATCAGCACCATCATGTCGAACCAGGGCGGCCACGGCTCGACGCAGAGCCAGCCGATCAGCAAAGGCGTCGCGATGTTGTAGGGCAGGTTGGCGACGATCTTGGCGCGCTCGCCGTTCAGCAGCGGGCGCGGATCGAAGGTCAGCGCGTCGGCATTGATGATCTCAAGCCGGCCGGGATATCGCTTCGCGATCTCCTGCAATGCACCGATGGCGCGCTCGTCGCGCTCGATGGCGATGACGCGCTTGGCACCGAGGGCCAGCAGCGCGCGCGTGAGACCGCCGGGGCCGGGACCGATCTCGACCACGGTGAAATCATCGATCGGCCCGGCGGCGCGGGCGATGCGCGCCGTGAGATTGAGATCGAACAGAAAGTTCTGGCCAAGCGATTTCTTCGGGGCAAGTCCGTGACGCGCGATCACATCACGTAACGGCGGCAGATCGTCGATATCGCTCATGCCCCATGCGCCATGCGGGAGGCGAGGCGTATGGCTGCAATGAGACTCGACGGATTGGCGCGGCCGGTGCCGGCGATGTCGAACGCCGTGCCGTGATCCGGCGAGGTGCGAATGAAGGGAAGACCGAGCGTGACATTTACGGCGTCGTCGAAGGCCAGCGTCTTCACCGGGATCAACGCCTGATCGTGATACATGCACAGCGCGCAATCGTATGTCGCGCGGGCGGCGGCGTGAAACATGGTGTCTGCGGGCAAAGGCCCACGGACATCGATGCCTTCGGCGCGCAGGGTGGCGACAGCAGGGGCGACGATGCTTTGATCCTCATGACCGAGTGCGCCGTCTTCGCCCGCATGCGGATTAAGTCCAGAGACCACAAGGCGCGGCTGCGCCAGACCGAAACGCGCGCGCAAATCTGTCACGACGATGCGCGCAGTAGAGACGATCATCTCGGAGGTGAGCTGCGCGATCGCATCGCGCAGCGACAGGTGGATCGTCACCGGCACGACCGCTAGCGTCGGTGACCACAGCAGCATCACCGGCATCGGCGTCTTGCCGTCGCGGGTCGCTAGTTCGGCAAGAAATTCGGTGTGGCCTGGATGCGCAAAGCCTGCGCGATAGAGCACGCTCTTGGCGATCGGATTGGTGACGACGGCAGCCGCGCGACCGGTGCTGACATGCTCGACAGCCTGCGTGATCGATGCCATCGCCGACGGCGCGCTGCTGTAATCCGGCTGGCCCGCAGGCGCTGTCGTCACTACGCCCGTTGAGACGACCGGCAATGCGCTGGCGAAAGTCTCGATGGCATGTTCGGGCGTGGCGTCAGCCAAGGGCACAGCGAGCCCGAGCGATCTGGCGCGCGCATCCAGAAAGTCGCGGTCACCGAGCAAATAAAACGGCGGCAATTGCAGTGCATCGCGGAGTAGCCACGCGGCAAGCGCGAGATCAGGGCCGATGCCCGCAGGCTCGCCGAGCGTAAGCGCCAGAGGTTTTCTCATGCAGATTCTCTAGCGCGGATTTTGCAGATCGTCAGCGAAACTCGACCATCGCAGATTTGCGGATATCTCGCAGGTAGGATTTCGACTTCGCCTCATACTTCTCGGCGAACATCTTGTCGCGAATTTCGCGCTTCCGCGGCGAGTCCACAGTCGTCGGCTTGCGGCCGCACAGCGCCACCATCTCGATGCCCTGGCGCGTTACTTCCGGCGCAGTCAAAGTGCCGATCGGCGTCTTGTCGAGCAGTTCACGCAATGGCTGCGGCAGGTCGGCCGAGGTTTTGGTCACCGTGCTACGGATTGTCGTGTTCGGTATCGTGCGGGAGATGTTGTTGGCGTCCTGGCAACTCTGGACGCGGCTGCGCAGCGCCTCGGCTTCTTTCTTGCGGGACTCGGTCGCGCCGGCTCCGGCCCCACGCGGCACGATCAGCACGACGGGCTGCAACTGGTATTCGAAGCTGGCAACATCTGCCTTGTCGTCGCCCTTGACCTGAATCGCGTCGTTGACGTCTTTTTCACCGACCAGCAGGCTGTCCTTGTAGCGGCCGCGCACGAGACTGGTCCAGACCATGTCGGCTTTGATGCGCGCGCGCAGTGTGTCGGCGCGTATCCCCTTGCTTTCAAGCGACTTGGTAAGCTGGTCCGCCGTGATGCGCATCCGTGAACTCATCGAGGCGTAGGACGAGTCGACGTCGGAAGTGGAAGGGTCGATGCCGAATTTCTTGCCTTCCTTGGTCTTGATTTTTTCGTTGACCAGATCCTCGATCACTTCCTGCCGCGACGGTGTCTTCTGTGTCGTCAACTGGGTCAGTTTGGAGCGCTGCTCGATATCGTAATTCGTGATCGGTTCGCCATTGACCATCACCGCGACGGTCTGCGCCCGCACAGGCGCTGTCGCTACGAGCAGGGTCATGGCCGCGACGCAGCTTTGAACGAGCAGAAGCAGGTTGGAACGGCATTTGTATTTTATAGTCGTCATGGTCATTCCATCGTATCGCCCGGATGGTCTCCGGCGGGTCAAGCAAGACACGGCTCTCGTGCCGGACGAGCCTGCTGCAACCGTCCGGTCGGCTGATCTGCGGACCGGTGCAGGTCGATCAATAGGTCGATCAATAGTTCGAAACGCCAGAGGCTGATTGCGTCGTGGCCGACGTTCCGATGGTCCGCAGTCCAATCTGGAACATGACAGAGTGGCTTAAAATGGGCGCCGTGACACTGTTAGCGTAGGTGTAGGAGGTCACGTAATTTAGAGCCAGGACGAAACAGTCGTCCACATAGCCTGCGCCGACCGAATACTGGTTGATCTTGTTGGTTTCGAGATCGAGGCGCGCGGCACCCGACACGACCCAGTTCGTCGCGACCTTGACCGAGCCGGTGCCGAGAATGCCCTGACGCCGGAACAGATAGCCGAGTTCCGGTTGCGGGGCATAATTGCCGTACATCATGCTGACGTTCCAGCGATCGAATGTGGCCTTACCTTCGGCCTCGAAGCGCTGGACGTTGTAAGTCGCCTCGTCGATCCGGGCGCGGGTGCTGAAGCTCCAAGTCCGGTTCGGCGCGTAATTGACGCGGGCGACATAGTCGGAGCGCCGAGTTTCTAGGCCTGAATTGACGCCCGTATTGACGGTGTCGGCGATGCCGTAGGAGTTCAGGCCGAACAACTGGTAGGACTGGCCGAACAGGGCGCTGATCGAGCCACCGCGATCGAACTGCGTGGTCGACTGGATGCCGACATTGGCACGTCCGCCGCCTTCAACGCGGTCATAACCGGAGAACTTGTCGACGCTGAACAGGTTGCTCGCGTCGAAGATCATGCTCTGCGCGTCTTCATTCGGGAAGCGGCCGGCAAATGTTTCGTTCGGGCGGACGATAACCTGCGCGATCGGTTCGACGATCGTGGTGCCGTAAGGCTGAACGTTGATGAAGGGATAGCGATATTCGAAGCCGATCGTCGGCATCAGTCGCAGCGCGTTAGTGTCGCCGGGTGTCAGAAACTTGTCCACGCCGGGCTGGTTCGAGATCGAGGCGTTGATCGCGTCGGCGCGCAAGATCGCGAACGGCGTCCAGATCTGGCCGAGCGTATCGGTGTAGGATTTGCGCCACTGCGCTTCAGCGCTGAAGCGGGAATAGGTGCCGGGTGCGCCACGTAGCAGGCAATTATTACGAACCATTTGCGCTGAATCGGCAGAGGTCGGCGCACAACCGGCAGCGCTGATCCTATCAAAAGCCACCTGATCGCGGCTCAAGCTGGTCAGGTTGAACTTGTAGCTGAATTCGCCGCCGAGAATGTTGTGGTTGATGACGTTGTTGTAGTCGATGACCGGATGCACGATCGGCACCTGGCTCTGATTGCCTGAATAGCTCAGGAAATACATCGCGCGTGCATCGAAGAAGCTGCGATTGCCGACGCCGGTCAGATAAAGCTGCGAAATCGCCTCGGTCGGCTGGTTCAGAAGCGCATTGAGCGGATCGCGATACTGGGAGAGCCGGTAGTCCTGCAGGAATGTGTAGTCCGAGAGCGCAACGGCATCGACGCCCACGACCCATTTGTCGTTCAGCGCGTATTGGCCATGGCCCTCGACGCCGCCGCGAAGCGTGCGGTCGCCGGGCTGGTTCGTATAAGCACCGGGATCGAGCTGGTTGATGCCGTAAGCGCGGATCGTATAGGCACCGTCCATCAGGCGCTGGCGGAATTCACCCTGAAACAGCACGCCCTGACGGGTCATAACGCGCGGCGTAAAGGTCGCGTCATAATCCGGCGCGATCGCCCAGTAAAACGGAACGTCGACGCCGAAACCGTTGGTCGTGGTCGAGGTCGAGAATGGAATCAGGAAGCCGGTCTTGCGCTTCACCGACGGATCGGGCGTCGAGAAATAGGGCAGATAGGCCAAGGGCGTGCCGAAAAATTCGAGGCGCGCGTCCTCGAAATACAGCATCTTCTCAGTCTGGTCGTGAATGATGCGCGCACCCTTCACCTGCCACAGAGGCGGCTTCTTCGGATCGTCGCGGCAAGGCGCGCAGGCGGTATAGACGCCGTTCTCGAAGACGGTGAAGTTGCCGTTCGAGCGGTCGGCGCGCGAAGCGGCCATACGGGTCGAGTCGGCGGTGTCGACGCGCAGTGAATCGACGAAACCGTCGCGGTAATCGTCGCTGAGTTCGAGCTGCTCGGCATAGGTGATGCGGCCGTCGGCATCCGTCATGCGGATATTGCCTTCGGCGCGGAGGCGCTTGGTTTTCTGGTCGTAGATCAGCTTGTCGGCTTCGATCGAGGTGCCATTATAAAACATCTGCACTTTGCCGACGGCCGACACGCGCGAATTATTGTAGTCGTAATTGACCTCGGTGGCCTGCACCATCATCTGGCCGTCCTGCGGCGCCTTTGGCGGCTTCGGACGGGTCGGCGGCGGATTATAGGTGAAGCTCTGTGCAGTGGCCGGAGCGGTGGTGGCAACCGAGATCGCACCGCCGAGCAGCAGCAGGCCGATCATCAGGCCGACCTTCGATGCCTGCGCGGCGTTCACAATAAGAAACTTTGAAAAAATTGGCATGCGACCGCGACCACCGCGCAACCCCTTGCGCGATCCCGATCCCATCGATTGCCCCCGGCGGGCGGCAACACCAGCCACTAGCCGTCCTCCAGATATAGCAAAGCCATGAAGCCGGAGAGGCCTCCCACGCATACTGGCAGCCACGCCGCAGCGATCGGATGCATCAATTCAGCCTTGCTCAAATCTTCTGTCACCTTAGATAAAACGTAGAGCAGAAACCCCGAAGCCACGCCACTCAAAACCATTTTCTGGACACCGCCCATCCGGAAGAAACGAAGGCTCACGGCGGCCGCCAACATCACCATTGCAACCAGCAAAAACGGCTGTGCAATGAGCTTCTGATACTGCAACCGATAACCTGCGGTAGCAAAGCCGGAACTCTCGGATGAGCGGATATAGGATGGCAGTTGCCAAAAAGACACGGTTTCGGGGGTCGAAAAACTGTTCCGCGCCTGCGCCGGGGTGAGGGCTGTGGGAATCACCAATGTCGGCTGGTCGATCGGCGGCAGGTTGAGTCGGTAGCGGCGGACGTCCTTGAATAGCCAGTGACCTTCCTCGAGCGTCGCCTCACGCGCCTCGATCCGCTCCTGGAAGCGGGGTTCGGTATCATACTTGAAGATCGTCATGCCGGTCAGGCGAAGGCCCTGCTGCTCACTCCGGGCGGCGTTGATGATGTATTGCCCGTCGTTGTTGATCTGGTTGATCCAGAATCCGTTGGCGTCCTGAAGGCCGCCGCCGGGCACGCCGCCGAACATCTCCGCTTCCATCTGCTTGGAGCGTTCGCGCATGTAAGCCGACATCGGATTGTAGGCGATCGTCGCGAGAATCCCCATGATGAGAGCGCTGCCGAGCGCCGGCGAGATGAACTGCCAGGCCGACACGCCGGCGGCGCGGGCGACAACCAGTTCAAGCCGTCGCGACAAAGCAAGATAGCAGGTCATGCCGCCGATCAGGATGCAGAACGGCATCAGCTTTTCGAGCAGTTGCGGGACGCGATAAAGCGACGTCTGCACCACGGTGACCGCCGATACGGTGGTGAGGCCGGATGTCTTGCGTACCATCTCAATGTAATCGACCAGCACCAAAAGCAGAAAAATGCTCGCGAAGACGCCGATCGCCGCGGTGATGAAGCGGCCCGCGAAATAACGCCCGATCGTTGAGACCATCATATTCATGTGGTCACCGGCCGATAGCCGACGAGGCGCAGAATGCG
>JAYUEY010000061.1:0-9905 GCA_043739005.1 Tardiphaga sp. | reverse complement strand
CGGCTGCTTACCGATAGATAAACGCACCGTCGTCCAAATCGATGAGCGGCAGTTCGTCCTTTTCCGCCCAATAATCCTGGCTATGCTGCCATTCGGGCTTGTCGCCGCGCTTTGGCAACAGATGCATATGACGCATCATGTAGCCCGGATTGAAATTCTCCGGATCGATCCACTCCTTCAGCACCATGTCGGCATCATCGGGCCGCAGCGCGGTCGTGACCTGCGTCACACCTTTGGCGTCCATATGGGCCAACATGCGGCAGACAAAATCCGCGACCAAATCAGTCCGCAGCGTCCAGCTTGCGCGGAAATAGCCGAACACCCACGCCATGTTCGGTACGCCAGTGAACATCATGCCGCGATAGGTGACGGTGTCGGCGAAATTCAGCGGCTTGCCGTCGATCTCCATCGCTATATCGCCGAGAATGCTGAGATTGAAGCCGGTCGCGGTGATGATGACATCGGCATCCAGCGTCGCACCGGATGTCAGGGCCAGGCCCGTCTCGGTAAATGTCGCGATCTCGTCGGTGACGACGGACGCACTGCCGGATTTGATCGCCTTGAACAGATCAGCCTCCGGTACGAAGGCAATGCGCTGCCGCCACGGTCGGTATGACGGCGTGAAATGCGTCTCGATGTCGTGGCCCTCGCCCAAGACAGCGCGGATGCCACCGAGCAATTCTTTCGTAACAACCTCAGGCTCCTCGAAGGCGCGCTTGGTGAAGGTCGCCTGATCGAACAAAATCTTGCGGCGGACGATTTCGTGAATCCACTCCTCCTTCACCTGCAAAGCGCGCAGCGTCTCGGCCAGTTCAATCGCATTCCGGCCGGTGATGAAATAGGTCGGCGAGCGCTGCAACATCGTGACATGCGCGCAATCCTTCGCGATCGCAGGCACGACGGTCGCGGCGGTCGCACCCGAACCGATCACGACGACTTTCTTGTCAGTGAGGTCGAGATCGGCCGGCCATGTCTGCGGATGCACGATCCGGCCTTTGAAATTTTCCATGCCCGGCCACGTCGGCATATAGCCTTCGGAGTGGCGGTAATAGCCCTGACACATCCAGAGGAAACCGGCAGTGAATTGCACAGGCTGGTTGGTGTCGGTCCGCTCCGCGTCGATGGTCCAGAGCGACGTGTCGCTCGACCAGCTTGCGGACAGAATTTTGTGCTTGTAGCGAATGTGCGGGGCGAGGCCGTTCTCGGCAATCACCTCGCCCATGTAAGCGCGGATTTCGGCGGCGCTCGCGATCGGCGCGGAGGTCCACGGCTTGAAGCGGTAGCCGAACGTGTGCAGATCGCTGTCGGAGCGGATGCCCGGATATTTATGCGTCAGCCACGTGCCGCCAAACGACTCCTGCGTTTCGAGCACGACGAAGCTGGTGCCCGGCCGCTGCACGGTGAGATGATAGGCACTACCGACCCCCGAAATTCCGGCACCCACGATCAGCACGTCAAAATGTTCGCTTGCCTTATGGGAGGCCGGCGCTGGGCGCGCTAAAGTTGCCGTATCCGTCATATCGTCCAACCACTTCTTTTGTTCTTGCGTGGCAAAGACAGAAGGGCCTGCTCCGCGCAGCTCAAGAATAGCGGAGCGTCAGTGGCTTGCAAAGGCGTCACCAATTGACGGGGAGTGTCAGCAATAGCCGTAAGAGCCACAGGCATAAGGCAAGCGGCCAAAGATCACGGAGGACGGCGTTCCGTAATAGGACTGGTAAAAAAAAGAATTCGGCTTGCCGTAATAGCCCTGCACGAGCGGCCGGATATCGACCTCCGGCGCATAAACGAATTCGGATTTGATCTCGCGGCCGATCGGTCCGCGCGGGGCCGCGGACTCGGCGAAAACCGCGCCGAGCCGCGACTGCCGCGCCAGATCGGCGGCCTGCGTTGTGCCGGCCATCAGCGATAGCACCACAGCACTGACGGCAAACAGACGCGGCATCCTCATGATCTCCGATTGATCTGCAGATGCTAGCAACCGCGTATTAGGAAAAAATTAACGATGGCCTTCGCTTAATCCCCGTCGCAGAGTCGGCCAGATCATCAGCCACGGTCCGATCGCGCGCGGCGTTGATGCAAAGGTCGCATTGAAACGCGCCCGCGATCTGCTTGCCATGGTCGGGCTCGATGCAGGGCGCGAGTGCTGGCGCTGATCGAAGACCTCAAAACCGACGGCAGAGTTGTTCGCGAACCCCGAACATGCCTATACACGCGAATTGCTCAGTGCCGTCCCCGGCCAGAGCGCGCCACAGGCTGCCTGATCCATGCGTTGCGTCTTGTTGAGCCAAACACTCGATCTGCGGCAGCATCTTGCAAGCGAAATCGCGCGGCTCGATGGCGTGATCAGCTTCGTCGATCATCCCGATGCGACGGCTGACGACGTCGAGATGGCCGTCGCATGGTATCCGCCGGCCGATGGCTTTGCGCGCTATGCGAATCTGAAAGCCGTGTGCTCGATCGCCGCCGGTGCCGATAGCATCCTGCATTGCCCGAGCCTGCGCGACGGCATCCCTGTCGTTCGCGTCGTCGAACCCGCGCAGGCGCAGATGATGTCCGGCTTCGTGACGTGGCATGTGATCTGGCATCAGCGCAGCTTTCGTAAGCATTTAGCGCATCAGAGCGAGCGGCGCTGGGATCGGTTTCCGCAGCGTCCGGCGCGCGACGTGCCGGTCAGCATTCTTGGCTATGGCGAAATGGGCCAGCGCGTCGCGACTGATCTTTCGCGTCTCGGCTTTCCGGTTCATGCATGGAGCCGCACCGCCAAACCGATGTCGGACGGCGTTGTCGGATTTTACGGCAAGGACGGTCTCGCTGCCATGCTGCGCGAGACGGAAGTATTGGTGAACCTGCTGCCGCTGACGCCTGAGACGCGCGGCATACTCAACACTGAAGCGTTCGCACGCATGAAGCGTGGCGGTTATGTCATTCAAGTCGGGCGCGGCGAGCATCTGGTAGAAACCGACCTACTCGCAGCGCTCGACGCCGGCCACCTCGCCGGCGCAGCGCTCGATGTGTTCCTGGCAGAGCCGCTGCCGGTTGAACATCCGTTCTGGGGCCATCCGAATATCGTGCTGACGCCGCACGATGCCTGCGACGTCAGCGTGCCGGCGGTGGGTCAAACCATCGAAGCCACGGCACGCGCGATTAAAGCCGGCACTGCGCTGCTGCATGCTGTCGATCGCACGCTCGGCTATTGACCATGATGGGTTGGCGCCAGGTGGATGGCGAAAGGAAATGACGTCCCATCGCATCGTACCGAAGCAAACATTGGAAACGCTTGATAGATCGCTACCAACAGGTCATTCGCACCTTGCATCATCCGGCGCTGTCATCTCTCCCACGGCATTTTCGGGCATGAACCATGTCCGGGTTTGAGCAACCGGGATGGCGTTATCGGCGACGGCGTCCACAATGACCGCCGTATAACATGCCGGCAGTTCGTCCAGCGTCATGGTCCGCAATGCATCCTGGGGCGTCCGTCCGTTGAGACGTTTTAGAAAACTCGTTTCGTCGATCAGCCGCTCTGCATCTCTTCACACCATGACATGATTGTCGCTTGATTGATTTGCTGGCGATGTCGCAGATGCAGCGACACGTCATTTGTTCTTGTTGTCCGTGGCGCAGATGCACCAAATTGAGCCCTACTTTTTGCTCACCGATGGAATCGAGGAGTGGACGGCTGGCCGGCACACGATACTGCAAGCGCGCTGGCTGACCCTCACGCCACGCGGATCGCCTCGCCGAGATGACCGCCACGTTGAGCCATGAGCAGCTCCACGATCTCGTGGTTCGGTCGGGCGCGGCTGAACAGGAAGCCCTGCCCTTCGTGGCAGCCTTCATTGCGCAAGCAATGCAATTCGCTTTCGGTCTCGACGCCTTCGGCGGTGATCGTGACACCGAGACTGACGCCGAGACTGACGATCGCGCGCACGATCGCCTGGCCTTCGCGATTGTCGCCAAGCCCGCGGACAAACGTCTGGTCGATCTTGATCTTGTCGAACGGGAAGCTACGCAGATAGCTGAGTGACGAATAGCCGGTCCCAAAATCATCCATAGAGATTCGGACGCCAAGCGCGCGCAGTGCATGCAACGTTGCCAGCACATCGTCGCTCTTGTCGAGCAGAAGCGTTTCGGTGATCTCCAGTTCGAGCCGGCGCGCCGGCAGTCCCGATTGGCGCAAGGCCTCCATGACGACGGACAACAAATTACCGACGCGGAATTGCAGCGGCGACAGGTTGACCGCGACACGAATATCTTCCGGCCATTGAGCGGCGTCGCTGCAAGCACGGCGCAGTATCTGGATGCCGAGCGGCGAGATCAGGCCGGTGTCTTCGGCGACGGGAATGAAGTCACCGGGCGGGATCATGCCACGTACAGGATCAGGCCAGCGGACCAGCGCTTCCACGCCGGTAATTCGGCCTGTTACGAGATCGATCAGCGGCTGATAATGGGGCCGAAGCACATTATTCTGAATCGCCGCGCGCAGGTCGATTTCGATCTTGCGCCGGATCTGCGCGCGCGCATCCATTTCGGCCTCGAAAAAGCTGAAGGTGCCGCGCTGGTTAGCCTTGGCGCGCGATAGCGCCATGGCGGCGTTTTTTAAGAGACGTTCGGATTCGTCGCCGTCGCCGGGCGCGATAGCGATACCGATGCTGGCGCTAACGACAATCGAATGGCCCTCGAACAGGAACGGTTCGCTGACCGCCTTGAGCAAACGCTGCGCCAGCAGCACGACATCGTCGGACCGATCGACACCGTTCTGCACGACCGCGAACTCGTCGGAATTCAACCGCGCGACCGTGTCTTCCTCGCGCAGAGATGATCTCAGGCGTTGCCCGACGCTGCGCAGCAGCTTGTCGCCGATCGAATGGCCGAGGCTGTCATTGATCGCTTTGAAATTGTCGATACCGAGCGCGAGCACGCCAATCAGCGCGCCGCTGCGCCGCGACTGCGACAGCATTTCGTCGAGTCGTTGCCGCAGCAGATTGCGGTTTGGCAATCCCGTGAGCCCGTCATGCTGCGCCATGAAGGCGAGCCGCAACTCGGCTTGCTTGCGCTCGGTGATGTCCATCAGCGCTAGCATCACGGCCGGCTGGTCGCCATAGGTCAGCGCCCGCGAATAGATCGCGAGGTCGATCAGTGTGCCGTCCGCCTTGACGTGCTTCCAGGTCCGCGCGCTGCGTTCGTCCTCGCTCTGCTCGCCGTTCCACGGCGTGCCAATGCCATAGGCCTGCAATTGCCGGATCGTCAGCCTCTCGAAGTCGGTCCGCGAATACCCGTAATGCGAGACGGCTGCATCGTTGACGGCAAGCACGCGCTCGTCGTCGATCGAACATACGATCATCGGCACAGGATTGCTGTCGAACAGCAGCCGGAACGATGCCTCGCGCCGTTTCAACTCCGTGATGTCGACGCGCAGGCCAATGACGCCGCCATCATCGGTCAACCGTTCTTCGATCAAGATGACGCGACCATCGGACAGCGTCTGCTCATGGCTTTTGCCGGGCTCGCTCAGCTTGGCAAGACGTTCCGCCAGCCATTCATCCTCGCGACCGACAGCTTCGGGATATTCGCCGCGGTCGACGCCGATGCGAATGGTGTCTTCGAGCCGCACGCCCTTGGCAAACAGATCAGCCGTACCGTTATAGATCTCGGCGTATTTTTTATTCCAGAGGATGTAGCGGCCTTCGGCATCGAGGAACACGATGCCTTGCGGCAGGATGTCGATCGCCTCGCGCAACCGCTCATGCGAGCGCCGCGCATCGGCGATGGCGATCTCGGTCTCCACGCGATTGCGCACGACTTCGCTGATCGCGCAGCCGAGCTTGCGGCTGGCCATCAGCTTCGCAACGGGCTTACGCGGCGTGCGCGCGGTCATGGCGATACGCGTCTGCCGCTTGGTCGGTTTGGAAGGTTTCGGCCGATATCCCGGCATTCACTGAGCCTCTTCGCGTTCTGCGTGTGCCGTTCTCGCCGGTTTGTCTGAAAAAACGGTGTAGCGCCGGACGACACACGGACACGCCATTGAAGAGTTTCAACAATGGCGGCCTGTTTTTAGAGCAAAGACCTTGAACAAATACATATTTTAGGTTGTAAGAAAAATTCTTAGAACTTAAAAAGTGTTAATTTTGAACATATTTTGGGGATTTTAGAACAACCAGACGCTGTGGATACGGTGACTGCATCTATCCGCGCCAGTTGGTGGAAGGGTTACCAAAGTCTTGACGGAGACACCTCGCCAAACGTCGTTGCCATTACTGAAATCGCGAAACGGCTGGTCTATAAATCAACTCATGAACATTCGGCTGATTCTTCCGCTGCTCGCTTTGCTCGCCGCTGCCAACCCTGCACTTGCGCAGGACAAGGGCACCGTCACACCGCGCATCCTGCCGCCGCTGGTAAATGCGGAGGACCCCAGGCTCGCGGCCAAGGAGCTGTTCGCCCGCAAGGCACTTCCGACCCGCAGCGCGCCGGACGTTGTCGGCTTTTATGCCAAGGGCTGCATCGCCGGTGCCGAAGCACTGCCGATCAATGGCGACACATGGCAGGTCATGCGACTGTCGCGCAACCGAAACTGGGCGCATCCGCAGATGGTGGCGCTCGTTGAGCGGTTATCCGCGAAAGCCAGCAAGATCGCGGGCTGGCCGGGACTTCTGGTCGGCGACATGTCGCAGCCGCGAGGCGGACCGATGCTGACCGGCCATGCCAGCCATCAGATCGGGCTCGATGCCGACATCTGGCTGACTCCGATGCCGAACCGGCAATTGTCGCGCAACGAGCGTGAGGAGATGTCGGCCGTAATGATGGTGCGCAAGGACCGCCTCGACATCGATCCACAGACTTGGACACCGACACATTTGTCGGTGATCCGCGCCGCCGCGCAGGAGCCGGCGGTCGAGCGCATCTTCGTCAATGCCGCGATCAAGAAGGCGTTATGCCGCGAGGCCAAAGGGGATCGCTCCTGGCTGTCCAAGGTGCGGCCGATGTACGGCCATGATTATCATTTTCATGTGCGTATCGTCTGCCCGGCGGGCAGCCGTGAGTGCACGCCGCAGGCGCCTCCCGGCGACGGCGAAGGATGCGGGTCGGAACTGAACTATTGGTTCAGCGACGCCGTGCTGCACCCGAAGCCGTCGCCGGTGCCGCCGAAGCCGCGCCCGCCGATGACGCTGGCGGACATGCCGGCGGCTTGCCGTCAGGTGCTGGCCGCGCCGTAGAAATCGCGCTAGAGTTGTGATTGATCGCGCGCCGTAAGCGCAGACGATCAATCCGGAACGGCGGTTCCTCTCCACATCATCAATCGCTCATGCGTGGCTTTCGCCGCGTGCGGCATCATGTTGAGGACTCAATATGCGAATAAGCGCACGCAATCAGATTAAAGGCACCGTTGTCGACGTCACCAAGGGCGCGACCACGTCGCATATCCGCGTCGATATTGGCGGAGGCCAGATGATGACCTCCTCCATCACCAACGAAGCCGTGGACGAACTCGCTCTCACCAAGGGCGGCAAGGTCGTCGTCGTCGTGAAGGCTTCCGACGTTATGATCGCGGTGGATTGATGCATATCCTTTTCACCACGATTCTGCTGCTCGGTACGTCTGCGGCTTATGCCGCCGAGCCAAGCGGCTGCGACAAATTCAAATGGTCTGTCGATGTCGAGCGCGCGGCGCTGACGACGGCGGAGCGAATGCTCATCCGATCCGACGGCGAACTGCCGGCATCCGGCAAGGCGGTCACGGTCGCGCTGGTGCCCTCGGCCGCGGCCAAGCTGCCGACGGCGTCCAAACGTAACTTTCCGCCGGACACCTTCGGTGGCTACGTCTCGGTTGCCGCCCCGAAGGATGCCGGCCTCTACGCAGTGAGCCTGTCCGACACGCTGTGGATCGACGTCGTACAGGACGGCAAAGCGCTGACGCCGGTGGCGTTCAGCGGCGCTATAGATTGCGCGGGCATCCTAAAGACCATTCGGTTCGAACTGACCACCCAGCCGGTGACGATCCAGCTCAGCGGCGGCAAGGCCGACCGCGTCAATCTGCTGCTGTCCCAAGCACATTCGCGTTAGTCCCGATCCCTTTACCGTGGTGGCGAAGCTGATATGGTCCGTTAGAGCGATGCCCTGCGGACCGTCAGTCCCTCGGGGTTGCCGGAACGGCGCTTCCGACTGTCGCAACCGATCATCCTGTCAAGTAGCGATCCCGCGCATCCTCGCGCGGCTGTGCTTGGTCTTACGGTTCTGGAGCGCCCCATGATTCGTTTTTCTCGCCGCCTCGTCTCATTCAATGTCGCGATCGGTTTCGCCGCGCTCTCGCTAATCGGCGGATTGAAGTCGTCCGCGCTCGCGCAGGAAAAAACACTCACTGTGTTTGCGGCGGCATCGATGAAAAATGCGTTGGATGACGTCAACGCCGCATACACGGCCAAAACCGGTATCAAGATCATCGCCAGCTACGCAGCCTCCTCGGCGCTCGCTAAGCAGATCGAACAGGGCGCACCGGCTGATGTGTTTGTCTCAGCCGACACCGACTGGATGGATTACGTCGCACAAAAGAAGGCGATCAACGAATCTTCGCGCGTCAACCTGCTCGGCAATTCGATCGTGCTGATCGCACCAAAAGAGTCCAAGATCGAAAACGTCACGATAGGTCAGGGTTTCGACCTCGCCACACTTGCCGGCGACGGCAGGATCGCCACCGGCGACGTCAAATCCGTGCCGGTCGGCAAATATGCCAAATCGGCACTTGAGAAACTTGGATCGTGGACTGCGGCCGAGCCGAAATTCGCGATGGCCGAAAGCGTGCGTGCCGCACTGACGCTGGTGGCGCGCGGCGAAGCCAGTCTCGGCATCGTCTATGCGACCGACGCCAAGATCGAGCCCGGCGTCAAAGTGCTCGGCAGCTTCCCGGCCGACTCGCATCCGCCGATCATCTATCCAGTTGCGGCAACGACGACAGCAAAGCCCGAGGTCAACGACTACCTCGCCTTCCTTCGCTCATCGGCGGCGAAGACGGTGTTGGAAAAATACGGCTTCACGTTCCTCATCAAGCCGGTGTCCTAACCACCAGACCGTTGCCGCCCATGTCCGACATTACCCCCGAAGAATGGACAGCGATCACGCTGTCGCTGCGCGTGGCGCTGGTCGCAACGCTGGTGGCAA
This sequence comes from Tardiphaga sp., assembly GCA_043739005.1. Lineage (GTDB taxonomy): Bacteria > Pseudomonadota > Alphaproteobacteria > Rhizobiales > Xanthobacteraceae > Tardiphaga. Next base: position 750 of record JAYUEY010000061.1, on the reverse strand, counting down.
CACCGCTCGGCATCGCGCTCGCGTGGCTGCTGGCGCGGCGGAATTTTTGGGGCAAGGGCCTGATCGACGCGCTGGTGCATCTGCCGCTGGTGCTGCCGCCGGTCGTCACCGGTTATTTGCTGCTTCTAACGTTTGGACGGCGAGGCGCTGTTGGCGCATGGCTTGCGGAAAACCTCGGCATCGTCTTCGCGTTCAGATGGACTGGCGCTGCGCTGGCCTGCGGCGTGATGTCGTTTCCATTGCTGGTCCGTCCGATCAGACTGTCTATCGAAGCCGTCGATCGCAAGCTCGAACAGGCAGCCTCGACGCTTGGTGCGGCGCCATGGCGCGTGTTCTGGACCATCACGCTGCCATTGGCGCTGCCCGGCGTACTCGCGGGCATGGTGTTGGGATTTGCAAAAGCGATCGGTGAATTCGGCGCGACCATTACCTTCGTGTCGAACATTCCCGGCGAGACGCAGACGATTTCCGCCGCTATCTATTCGCTGATCCAGACGCCAAATGGCGACACGGCCGCGTTGCGGCTGGTGATGGTTTCCGTCGTTATCGCGATGGCGGCGCTGGTCATGTCCGAGTGGCTGGCGCGGCGTGCGACGCTGCGCTTGCATGGGAATTGACCGTGCTCAGCTTCAACGCCGCCAAGCAACTCGGTGACTTCGCGCTCGATGTCGCCTTCGAGAGCGATGGTCGCGTCACCGGTTTATTTGGTGCGTCGGGTACCGGCAAGACCTCGCTGATCAACCTGATCGC
>JAYUEY010000060.1:0-4955 GCA_043739005.1 Tardiphaga sp. | reverse complement strand
CTTGATCGCGCTTTCGATTTGGCTCAGGCGCGATATGATCGCGGAGAGATCGGGCGGCGCTGCCGGTGGTGCGGCCGGAGGCGGTGCGGCTTTCAATTCGGTAACGCCGGCCAGCGCGGTTTCGCTCCGGGTACGCGTGGCAGCGACGTCGTCGCGCAACGCCGCCACAATCTTGTCCAGCGCATCGATGCGCGGGGCCATCGACGGTGTGGCAGGCGTGGGAGTTGGTGCGGAGGCTGGGGCTGGCGTGGCCACGGGGCGGGCTTCGAGGCGGGCCAGCCGCGCGGTCAATTCGTCGAGAGCGGCCGTGTTGGTCGGCGCAGCCAGCGGAACTTCCGTTGTCGGCGCGCCGACCGGCCAACCCGCCAATGAAATAAGAATCATGATGAAAGACGCTGCCGTAGCCCCAGCCAACGCCGGAATCAGGACAGTCGATTGCTTCTTCTGACGCTTGGCGGCCTCGGGCACGGGCTCGGCGGCCTGTCCGGCCGCCGGCTCATCGAGCGGTGGAACTGCGTCGTCCAACTCGGAGGCGCGCGGGATTTCGGTCGCCGACAGGTCAAGCGTCGGCGGCGCGCGCTTCGGACGCTTCGGGTCGAGCCCTGATTCGTCGGATGGACCGTCTGTCGGGGGCCTGTCGTCGGCCATGCCTTGTCATCCCATTCCCGTTGGGCCGCAAACGCCGCCGCAGTGTTGGTCTCTTCTTAGCGCGATCCCGTCTCTAGCGCGATCCGGTTTCGATGGCACGATCCAGCAATGCAAACATGGCATTTTCATCCGCCGTCCGCGCTGCCATGACGCGAGTCGCGCCAGCATCCCGAACGATGGCAGCAACGGCATCGGAAAGGCAGCATTGCGGCAGCGACAGCGCGGAAATCTCGACACCGCCGGCCCGCGCCGCCTCGATGAAGGCGCGCGCGCTACGCCGAGAATAATGCAACACGGCGGAAATCTGTCCGGCCGAGAAGGCGTCGGCGACGTCGCGCGGCAGGCTTTCAATCGGGGCCATGCGATAGGTGGTCTGCGTCACCACCGTAAAACCGCGCGCGCCCAGTTCGCCAGCAAGATCGCGCGCGAGGTCCGCGCCCGCAAGATAAAGCAGCGGATCGCCGGCTTTCAGCCGCTTCGCCGTGCCCTTTTTAGATGCGATCAGGTCGCGCAACGCGGCCGCGTCGCCATCGGCCGAGAACACTTTGCTAAACCCGGCTTCGCGTGCCGCATCGGCGGTCTTGTCGCCGACCGCGAACAGCGGCAGATCGAGCAAGGCAGGCAATCCCGCCTGTCCGGCGATGGCACGCAGTGCATTGGCCGACGTGACGATCACAGCACCGTAATGCGAATCAGGATCGTCCTGTAGCGCGACGGCCTCGAATCGCAGCATTGGCGCGGATAGCACGTCGTGGCCTTTCGCACGCAAAGCGGCCACGGTCGTCGTATTGTCGGGCTCGGGACGGGTGACGAGAATCGCCATATGGTCAGGGTCTCCTAGAGGTCGTCATGCCCGAACATGACTCGTGCGACGTCGTGGCTTCAAATCAAGCGCGACGTTGCACACGATGTCAGCGCAATGCTAACTCCAGGGAACGAAAACGCTGTATCCGTAAAGAAGGCAAGGACTGAAATTGGATCAGGATCGCGCGATGCTGGTGCTCGGCATCGAGACCACGTGCGACGAGACCGCCGCGGCGGTGATCGAACGCGGCCCTGACGGCAGCGGTCGGATTCTGTCCAATATCGTCCGCTCGCAGATCGAGGAACATGCGCCGTATGGCGGCGTGGTTCCCGAAATCGCGGCGCGCGCGCATATCGACGTGCTCGACGGCATCATCCGCCGCGCGATGCAGGACGCCAATGTCGAATTCGCTCAGCTTTCGGGCATCGCGGCGGCGGCCGGGCCCGGACTGATCGGCGGCGTCATCGTCGGGCTGACAACGGCGAAGGCAATCGCGCTAGTGCAGCAGACGCCTTTAATTGCGGTCAATCATCTTGAAGCGCATGCGCTGACGCCGCGCCTCACCAATGGCATCGCCTTTCCCTATTGTCTGTTTCTGGCCTCCGGCGGCCACACCCAGATCGTCGCGGTGCGCGGCGTCGGCGATTATGTCCGGCTCGGCACCACGGTCGATGACGCAATGGGCGAGGCCTTCGACAAGATCGCGAAAATGCTTGGCCTGCCGTATCCGGGCGGGCCTCAGGTCGAACGTCATGCCGCGACCGGCAATGCTAAGCGCTTTGCGTTTCCACGCCCGATGCTCGGCCGCGCGGATGCCAATTTCTCGCTCTCCGGCCTCAAGACCGCCGTGCGCAATGAAGCCAGCCGGATGACGCCACTGCGGACGCAGGACATCGACGATCTCTGTGCCAGCTTTCAGGCCGCTGTTCTGGATTCGACAGCCGATCGCATTAGCGTCGGCCTGAAGATTTTTCACGAACGCTTCGGCACGCCGACGGCGTTGGTCGCCGCCGGTGGCGTTGCGTCAAATCAGGCGATCCGCCGCGCATTGCAGGATGTCGCCGGCAAAGCGCGGATCGAACTGATCGTGCCGCCGCCGGCACTCTGCACTGATAACGGCGCGATGATCGCATGGGCAGGTGCGGAACGCCTCGCGCTCGGCATGATCGACGACCTCGACGCTGCGCCGCGTGCACGCTGGGCACTCGATGCAGATGCGACAGCGCCGCCCGGCTTCGCAAAAACGCGGGCCGCCTTTTAGGCATGATCCCGAAAAGTGGAGACCGGTTTTCGGGTAAGATCATGCCTCAAGACAACATGAGCCAGTTGCAATCCGTCGCGGTGATCGGCGCGGGCGCCTACGGCACGGCGCTCGCCGATGTCGCGGCACGCGCCGGACGCGATGTTGCTTTATGCGCACGCACGACGACCGTGGCCAAGATAATGCAGGCGACGCGCAACAATCTACGCCTGCCGGGAATCGCGATCGATATGGCCGTGACGGTTGTGGGCGACGTGTCCATCGTTGCCGGCGCGGACATCGTGCTGCTCGCCGTGCCGTCGCAAAATCTGCGCGAGGCGTTGGCGCATATCGTGCCGCATCTCCGCAAAGGCACGCCGGTGGTCGCTTGCGCCAAAGGCATCGAGCGCGGCACGCATGCCTTCATGACGGAGATCATCGCGCAAACCGCGCCGGATGCGATCCCTGCGATCCTGTCGGGTCCGAATTTCGCCGAGGATGTCGCGCGCGGATTGCCGACCGCCGTGACGCTGGCCTGCGCCGACGAAGCGCTGGCGATCGACCTTGTTCATGCGCTGGGATCGGCGACATTCCGGCCCTATCATTCGACCGATGTGCGCGGCGTCGAGATCGGTGGAGCTGCGAAAAATGTGCTGGCAATCGCGGCCGGGATCGTCGTCGGCCGCAGTCTCGGCGCATCGGCGCTGGCGGCGCTGACGACGCGCGGCTTCTCGGAGTTGATGCGGCTGGGCCTTGCCTGCGGCGCACGCGCGGAGACCATTGCCGGGCTCTCAGGGCTCGGCGATCTGACGCTGAGTTGCTCGTCGCCGCAATCGCGCAACTTTGCGCTCGGCGTCGCACTTGGTCGTGGTGAACCGCCGCCAAGGCAATTGGCGGAAGGTGCGTTCACCGCACCCGTGCTGATCGAATTGGCGCGCGAAAAAGATGTCGAGATGCCGGTGGCGGCGGCTGTCGCCGCGATCCTCGACGGCAGCGCCACGATCGATCAGGCGATCGATGCGCTGATGACACGACCGTTTCGGGGAGAAGGATAGATCGATGGCGCCAAAAACCTTGAATTACTGGCTTGTGAAATCGGAGCCGTCGGTCTGGTCGTGGGATCAGCAAGTTGCGAAAGGCAAGACGGGCGAGGCCTGGACCGGCGTGCGCAACCACACCGCCAAGCTCAACATGATGAAGATGAAGAAGGGCGACCAGGCGTTCTATTATCACTCGAACGAGGGCAAGGAGATTGTCGGCATCGTCGAGATCGTCCGCGAACATTATCCCGACGCCAGCGATGAAAGCGGCAAGTTCGTCTGCGTCGATGTCGCCGCGTTGAAGCCGTTCAAGACGCCCGTCACGCTGGCGACGATCAAGGAGGACAAGCGCTTCGCCGAGATGGCCTTGCTGAAGCAGTCGCGCCTCTCGGTGCAGCCGGTGACGAGTACGGAATGGAAACTGATCTGCAAGATGGGTGGGGTCTAGTGATTGCGGTTTGCGGTCTGGAACGACCTCATCCCTCATCCAGCCCCACATCCGCAGAACTCGGCACCCGCCCGAACAATTGCGCTTGCTCTGCGCGCGCCACATCGACCAACCGATCGGTCGCGGTCTCGATCGTCGCGCTGATCTGGGCGACGAAATCGCGGCGCTTCAGCCCCGGCGGCAGCACGTCGTGAAACTCGACGACCAGCGTGCCGGGATAGCGCCAAAACGTGCGGCGCGGCCAAAACAGGCCTGAATTCAGCGCCACCGGAATGCAGGGCGCGCCGCTATCGGTATAAATCTGCGCGATCCCCGTTTTATAGGATGGCGGTGCCCCGACCGGCCGCCGCGTGCCCTCCGGGAAGATAATCAACTGCCGGCCGCGCAGCACTTCCTCACGCGCCCGCTTTGCCATCGTGATGAGCGCACGCGCGCCGGCATCGCGGTCGATGCCGATCATCCGCGTCTTGATGAGATACCAGCCGAACAGAGGAATCCGCGCCAGTTCGCGCTTGTAGATGTAAAGCGGCTCGTCGAAGAACCGCATCAGCGTGAACGTCTCCCACATCGACTGATGCTTCGACGCGACGATCAACGGCCCGGCCGGAATCTTTTCAACGCCGCGATATTCGATATGGACGTTGCAGACCACGCGCATCAGCCACTCGGTGTTGCGCGCCCACTGCCGGGCGATCCAGAATGTCGTCGACATTGGCAGGACGAAAGTCGGGATCGCAAGGATGAACCAAAAGGCCATCACGAGATAGAACAGCA
>JAYUEY010000059.1:0-12559 GCA_043739005.1 Tardiphaga sp. | reverse complement strand
TCATCCCGCTGCCGGAGTGAGCTCGTCATTCCGGGCTCAGGTCGCGCAAAGATGTGCTCGCGCCTCGGAATGACGACGGTTATTCAAGAATCCTTCTCTGATTCGAATTGCGTGAAAGTCACTCCATGATTTCGATGCGTGCCAGCGATCTGCCCTTGCCTCTCATCGCGCGCGGCAAGGTCCGCGACGTCTATGCTGTCGGTGACGACCGCGTCCTACTGCTGACGACGGATCGTATCAGCGCCTTCGACGTGGTGATGGGCGAGACTATCCCAATGAAGGGCGCGGTGCTGACCCAGATCAGCGCGTGGTGGTTCGGCCATCTCGAAGGCATCGTGCCACATCATATGATCTCGGCCGATGCCGACACGATCATCGACCACGTTGCCGAGTTGAAACCGCATCGTAATGCGATCGTCGGCCGCGCGATGCTGTGCAAGCGCACGACGGTGTTTCCGATCGAATGCGTGGTTCGCGGTTATCTCTCAGGTTCGGCGTGGAAGGAATATGCGGCGCAGGGGACACTTGCGGGCGAGCAGCTCGCGCAGGGTCTGCTGGAGAGCGAGAAACTGGATCCGGCGCTCTTCAGCCCGGCGACCAAGGCCGAGACCGGCCATGATGAAAACATTTCAGTGGCGCGGATGCGCAACATCATCGGCGATGAAGATACGTTCACGCTAGAGAGCATGACGCGCGCGATCTATCGCCTCGGCGAGACGATGGCGCGGGGGCAGGGCCTCATTATCGCGGATACGAAATTCGAGTTCGGCAGGGATGCCGACGGGCGGATCATTTTGATCGACGAGGTGATGACGCCGGACTCATCGCGGTTCTGGGCGCTCGACGACTACACGCCGGGTCGTGCGCAGCCGAGCTTTGATAAGCAGCCGTTGCGCGACCATCTCGACGTCGAACGCAGGGCCGGGCGCTGGAACGGCGATGCCCCACCTCCTGCGTTGCCGCAGGCGGTGATCGATGCGACCAGCGCCCGTTATCTTGATGCGTATAAGCGGCTGACGGGACACGATCTGGTGGTGGAGTAAAAAGGCTTGTGAGTTCGTCATTGCGAGCGAAGCAAAGCAATCCAGCCCTTCTTCGTAAGAGAGCTAAATTGCTTCGTCGCGAGGTTTTTCGCAATGACGATCCATCATATCCCCGCCATCATGACATATTTAATCTCGACATATTCCTCCATGCCGTGATGCGAGCCTTCTCGGCCAAGGCCTGATTCCTTGACGCCGCCGAAGGGTGCGACCTCCGTCGTAATCAATCCGGTGTTGACGCCGACCATGCCGGACTCCAACGCTTCCGCAACGCGCCAGACGCGGCCGAGGTCGCGCGAATAAAAATACGATGCCAATCCGAACGGCGAGTCGTTGCAGAGCTTGATGACCTCAGCCTCGTCCTTGAAACGAAACACAGGCGCGAGCGGACCGAAGGTTTCTTCCTGCGACACCAGCGCATCTGGCCGCACATTGGCGAGCACCGTCGGTTCGAAGAATGTGCCGCCGAGCGCATGGCGCTTGCCGCCGGTGACGATGGTCGCGCCGCCTTTCACCGCGTCGGCGATGTGCTTCTCGACCTTGTCGATCGCATCCATGTTGATGAGCGGCCCCTGCGTCACGCCCTCCTGCGTGCCATCGCCGATTTTCATCGCGGCGACCTTCTTCGATAGCTTCTCGACGAACTGATCGTAGATGCCGTCCTGCGCGTAGAGCCTGTTCGCGCAGACGCAGGTCTGGCCCATGTTGCGATATTTCGAAACCATCGCGCCCTCGACGGCGGCATCGATATCGGCATCATCGAACACCACGAAGGGCGCATTGCCGCCGAGTTCGAGCCCAAGTTTCTTCACGCCGATCGCGGCTTGCTGATAAAGAATTTTTCCGACTTCCGTGGAGCCGGTGAAGCCGACGAATCGCACGGCGGGATGCTCGCATAGCACCTTGCCGATTTCGGATGATTTGCCGGTGATGATGTTGAACACGCCTTTCGGAATGCCGGCTTTTTCCGCAAGCACGGCCAGCGCCAGCGCCGACAGCGGCGTCTCGTTGGCGGGCTTCAGCACAACGGTGCAGCCCGCGGCGAGCGCAGGCGCGACCTTGCGCGTGATCATCGAGTTCGGAAAATTCCACGGCGTGATTGCGCCGCAGACGCCGATCGGCTGCTTGATAGCGAGCAAGCGCGCATCGGCGCGCTGGGTCGGGATCGTCTCGCCATAAACGCGGCGTGCTTCTTCGGCGAAAAATTCGATATAGGCCGCGCCGATATCGACCTCGCCGAGCGCTTCGGTCAGCGGCTTGCCTTGTTCGCAGGTGAGGATTAGCGCAAGGTCTTCGCGGTTGGCAACGATGAGGTCGAACCATTTGCGCAACAGGTTCGAGCGCTGCTTTGCGGTCTGCTTCGCCCAGAGCGGAAACGCGCGCTCGGCCGCCTCGACGGCTGTGATAGTTTCCGCTGTGCCCATCTTCGGCACTTTGGCAATCTCGGCCATGTTCACCGGATTTGTGACAGAGGTTTCACCTTTGCCGGTCCATGCGCCATCGATGTAGCAGTGCTCGCGCAGCAACGAGGCGTCCTTCAACCGGTCTTTCAGTGACGATGGCGATTTGGATTTGAGTGCGGCGGCGCTAGGCGACATGTTGGCTCCTTGAGATGTGATTTCTCGTTTTTCATTGCGCATAGATATAGGCGCAAACCGGACAATCGAAAGATGCGCGTTGTAGCTGCGCTGCGGCAACGAGTCTTGTTGCCTTGACCCGGAGATCGGGCGAAGAATGTGGCTGGCACGACAAACGGGGGAATATGATGCTGCGTTCAGGCGAGATCGATCAGGCACTGCGTCAGCGTGCCGAGGCCGGCGACATCCCCGGCGTCGTGGCGATGGCCGCGACTGGCAATGAGGTGATCTATCAAGGTGCGTTCGGCAAGCGCGATCTGTCGAAGGATCAGCCGATGACGGCGGACAGCGTGTTCTGGATCGCATCGATGACGAAAGCCGTCACGGCCGCTGCTGCGATGCAATTGGTCGAGCAGGGAAAATTGTCGCTCGACGGGTCGATCGGCGATGTGCTGCCTGATCTCGCTGCGCCGCAGGTACTGACTGGCTTCGCCGCCGATGGCGCTCCGCAGTTGCGCCCGGCCAAAGGGCCGATCACACTGCGCCATCTCATGACGCATACAGCCGGGTTCTGCTACGACATGTGGAACGGCGACATGTTGAAATATCTAGAAAACACCGGCACGCCCAGCATCACGACCTGCCAGAACGCCGCGTTGAAAACGCCGATCGTGACCGATCCCGGCACGCGCTGGGAATATGGCTCCAATATCGATTTCGTCGGCAAGGCCATCGAGGCCGTCAGCGGCAAGCGGCTCGGTGATTATCTGCGCGAGAACATGTTTGTACCGCTGGGCATGGATGATACCGGATTCAAGATCGGCGCGTCGCAGAGAGAGCGAATGGTCGGCATGCATGCGCGCATCCCGGACGGATCGCTTGCGCCAATCCCATTCGAACTTGAGCAGAATCCCGAATTCGAGATGGGTGGCGGTGGGCTCTACGGCACGGCGTCCGATTACGTCAAATTCATGCAGATGATTCTCAACCAAGGGCATGGCAACGGCCATCACGTGCTGAAGCCGGAAACCGTTGCGATGATGGGCCAAAACCATATCGGCGACATTGAGATGGTCAAGCTCACATCTGTTGTGCCTTTTGCGACCAATGATATCGATCTCTATCCCGGCATGTCGAAGAAGTGGGGCCTTAGCTTCATGATCAATACGGCGACCTCACCGGAGGGGCGTAGCGCCGGATCGATGGCCTGGGCAGGTCTCGCGAACACCTATTACTGGATCGATCCCGCGCGCGATCTGTGCGGCGTCATCTTGATGCAGTTGCTGCCCTTCGCGGATGCCAAATGTCTTGACACGTTCGCGGCATTCGAGCGCGGGGTCTATGCGGCGATGGGCGCGCAAAAGGCAGCGTAGCTCCGACAGAGGGTGGGCAAGGCGTTTGTTAAACCATGCTCACCCTCTGCGTTAGGATCGACGCGCGGCGGCTCGGACGATGAACACGTCGCCGGGTGCGGTCGTCAGGTGCGTCTGTGTCCACCTTAAGACGAACTACACGTTCAATCCGTGCTTTTCCGCCAGCGCCTTCAGCGACTGTTGCGGCCGCGCACCGATATGCTGGATGACCGCCGCCGCTGCCAGCGCGCCGAGTTTGCCGCAGTCATCATGGCCGAGCTTGCGCGCCAGACCGACGAGGAACCCGGCCGCGAACAGATCGCCCGCGCCGGTGGTATCGACAAGTTTGTCGATCGACATCGCGGGAACGGCTATGACGCCGTCCTTGCCGGCGACGACGCAGCCCTTTTCGCTGCGGGTGACAACGCCGAGCATCACGTCATTGCGCAGATGGCCGAGTGCGGTGTCGAAATCCGTGGTCTCATAAAGCGAGGTCAATTCGGCCTCGTTGGCGAATACCAGATCGACGGTGCCGTTACGCATCAGGTCGAGAAACTCGGTGCGATAGCGGCTGACGCAAAACGCATCCGATAGCGTCAGCGCGACTTTGCGCTTGGCGTTATGCGCGATTTCCGACGCCTTGACGAAGGCTTCCTTGGCATTGGCGGGGTCCCACAAATAGCCTTCGAGATAGACGATCGCGGATGCCGCGATGGCCTCCTCGTCGATATCAGCCGGCGACAGATCCTGTGCGGCACCGAGATAGGTGTTCATGGTGCGCTCGCCATCCGGCGTCACCAGAATATAGGAGCAGCCGGTCGCCGGTCCGGTTGTCGCGGCCATGGTGTCGAACGCGACGCCGGCGGCGCGGATATCATGGGCATAGAGCTTGCCGATCTGATCGTCCTTGACCTTGCCAACATAGGCTGCGCGGGCACCGAGCGAAGCAACGCCGACGATCGTATTGGCCGCCGAGCCGCCCGACATTTTCGTGGAAGCGCCCATCGCGTCATAGATCTTTAGCGCGCGGGCTTCGTCGATTAGGGCCATGCCGCCTTTGTCCATGCCCTGTGTCGTCAGGAAGGCGTCGTCGGTCTGGGCGAACACATCGAAGATCGCGTTGCCGATCCCGAGCACGTCATATTTGGCAGAGGTCATTGATGGATTTCCTGCTCGCGCACGATCTGCCAAAGCGTGAGTGGTTTGGCGATAAAATCATGCGCTATTAACGATTTAGAGTGCGATTGGACGTGAAACCGGCTTCCACTTTTGCTAACCGCGCTCTACTGCAGAGCGTCATCTAGACGGTTCCTGCCACGCCAGCAAGCACGGCCCCTCCTGCGATGTTCCGTAATATCCTGACCGTTTCCTCCGGCACGCTGGCCTCACGGCTGCTCGGCTTTGTGCGCGATGCGATGGTGGCAGCGCTGCTCGGCACGGGGCCGGTCGCTGATGCGTTTCTGGTCGCCTTCCAGATGGTCAACGTGGTGCGGCGGCTGCTTACCGAGGGCGCGCTGAATGCGGCTCTGGTGCCGGCATGGCTGCGTGTGAACGGCGAGCAGGGCGCTGTGGCTGCGGCGGCTTTCGCCGGGCGCGTGCTCGGCACGATCAGCCTCGCGGTAATTACGACGGCGCTGGTGCTCGGTCTCGCAATGCCGCTGGTGATCGCAGTGTTGGCTCCGGGTTTCATCGGCCACGAGACGCTGAAACTAGCGGCGGACGATGCGCGTCTGATGCTGCCTTATCTGGCTTTCGCAGGGCCGGTTACAGTGATGATGGCACTGCTGAATGCACAACATCGTTTCGCGCTGACGGCGTTCTCGCCATTGTTGTTCAACATCGCTCTGATCGCCGTGATGGCGGCGTTGTTGTTGCGTCCGATGAATCCAGATGACGCAGCTTTTATGATCGCGGCGACAGTCGGCATCGCGGGATTCCTTCAACTCGCGACATTGGCGTTGTCCGGCCGGACCAACGCGGTCGCATCGCCGCTGCGGGTGACATTCGATGCGCCGATGCGCGCGCTGTTCGCCAAGGTCGGGCCGGGCATGGTCGCCTCGTCCGGCCCGCAACTGCTGATCGTGGCCGGTGCGATCGTGGCGTCACAGTCGCCCGCCGCCGTATCGTGGCTGTATTTCGCGAACCGTCTCATTGAATTGCCACTCGGCATTGTCGGTACGGCTTTGGGCACGGTGTTGGTGCCGGAATTGACGCGCGCGCTGCGCGGCGGCGACAAGGTCGCGCTGGTTCATGCGCAATCGCGCGGGCTCGAACTCAGCGTCGGCTTAGCACTTCCGGCAACATTGGGGCTGATGGTGCTGGCGCAGCCGATAGTCCGCGTGCTGTTCGAGCACGGTGCGTTCACATCGGATGATACTGCCGCGACCGCGCAGGCATTGGCGTGGCTCGCGGTGGGGCTACCAGCGCATGTACTGACCAAGGCGCTATCGCCGGCTTTCTTCGCACGCGAGGACACACTGACGCCACTGCTGGCCGCCCTGAAGGGGCTCGCCGTTGCGATCGTGCTGGCGATTTTGCTCGGGCAGATCGTCGGCGTTGCCGGAATTGCGATGGCGATCGCGGCAGGGGCATGGAGTACTGCGTTCGCGCTGATCCGGCGCGTTGCCGCGACATTCAGCTTCGCGCTCGACGCTGCGGCAAAACACAACCTGCCGCGCATCGTGGTGGCGGCGGGAGTGATGGGCGTGCTGCTCTGGCTCAAGACGCACTATGTCTGGCCGCTGACCGGGGGCAGTCATACGCTCGTGCAGGCGTTCGTGCTCGGCGTGTTGATCGCCGGCGGACTTGCGATTTATGGCGGGCTGTTGGCACTCACCGGCGTGCTGGACCTGCGCACCATCCGCAACCGCTTGCGCCGCTAAAGCCCGCGTGGCAAACGACGACACGCATTTTTCCTGCGCGGGAACCGACCATGACGGCCATTCAACGTGTATTTTCCGGCGTCCAGCCGACCGGCAACCTGCATCTCGGCAATTACCTCGGCGCCATCGTCAACTTCGTAAAGCTGCAAGCCACGCATAATTGCATGTATTGCGTCGTCGATCTGCATGCGATCACTGTCGACGTCTCGGTTTGGGGCGGCCCCGACGAATTGCGCCGCAACACTCGCGAGGTGACGGCTGCGTTCATCGCATCGGGTATCGATCCGGCAAAGCAGATCATCTTCAATCAGAGCCAGGTCGCCGAGCATGCCGAACTGGCCTGGGTGTTCAACTGCGTCGCACGGCTCGGCTGGCTGAACCGTATGACGCAGTTCAAGGAAAAAGCGGGCAAGGACCGCGAGAATGCATCGATCGGGTTGTATGATTATCCGGTGCTGATGGCGTCGGACATTCTGGTCTATCGCGCTACGCATGTGCCGGTCGGCGAAGACCAGAAACAGCATCTCGAACTGGCGCGCGATATCGCGCAAAAATTCAACCACGATTTTGCGGCCTCGATCGCGGCAAACGATCAGGCAGCGATTTTCTTTCCGCCGCCGGAGCCGGTCATCACCGGCCCCGCGACGCGCGTGATGAGCCTGCGCGACGGCACCAAGAAGATGTCGAAGTCCGATGCGTCGGATAATTCGCGCATCAACCTCACCGACGATGCCGATATCATTGCGCAGAAGATCAAGAGGGCCAAGACCGATCCGGAGCCGCTGCCGTCGGAAGAGGATGGTCTGAAGACGCGGCCGGAAGCCGACAACCTCGTCGGCATCTATGCGGCGCTGGCGAACGTGTCGAAAGCGGATGTCTTGACGCAGTTCGGCGGCGCGCAGTTCTCAGGCTTCAAGACGGCGCTGGCCGATCTGTCCGTCAGCAAATTGGCGCCGATCGCCGCCGAGATGAAGCGGCTGTCGCAGGATGATGCCTATGTCGATCAAGTGCTGATTGACGGTGCCGACCGCGCCCGAATCATCGCCGCCGAGACGATGGTGGCGGTCAAGGACATCATGGGGTTCGTCCGTAAGCGTTGATGCGTCTTTCCTGCCGCGCCGTGTCGTGGCAGCATGCAAATGTGACAGCACATCGAGGGACGGATGAGCACACAGCGACGCAGTTATGAGACCGGCCACAAGCCGAAATGCCTGGTCATCATCGATGATACGTCGGAATGGGACCGCGCGGTCTATTATGCCGCGCGCTGGGCGATCCGTGTCGGCGGCGGTGTCGTGATGCTGCGCGTGATCGAGACCGAGGACCGCAACCAGCAATGGCTTGGGGTCGCCGAGGTGATGCGCGCGGAGGCGCATGACGACGCCAATGCCGCGCTTGACCGCGCCTCCGGCCGCGCCAACGGAATCGCCGCGATCACGCCGGAGCGTGTGATTCGCGAAGGTGACGCTCTGACGGAAGTGCTCGACGTGATCGACAATGATGTCGACATCGCGATGCTGGTGCTTGCGGCCTCTGCCGGGCCGGAAGGGCCGGGGCCGATCATCACCACGATGGCCAAGACGGTCGGCTCGTTTCCGATTCCGGTGACGGTGGTGCCCGGAAATCTGACCGATCTGGACATCGATGCGCTGTCGTAATCGATCCGGCGCGGTCTCGACCAGAGGTTTGATCCCGGCATCTGGCGGACTGGATCGGTGATCAAATTGTTCAGGCGCGATCACCCGTCCTTTGCAGATGAACTCTCATGAATCGGCCCTGTTGCTTCCGACCAGTGGGCTCCTGCCTTTCAGCATTGAAGGCAACTCGACCGCCGATTATGGCTCGTTTTTAGAAACCGACGAAGACGGCGGCCTCATCGACGGACTTTCGTTCGGACACCACCGCATTTGCCGGGAAGTCGTCATCAGGCCAGCCGAGCGCGATACTTTTCATAATGACCTGATCGTCGGCGATTCCTGCGTGTTCACGCACCACCGGCGATTGCATGATGCCCTGGCTGTTAATTACCGCACCGAGCCCGCGAGACCACGCGGCATTGACCAAGGCTGTCGCCACGGCACCGCAATCGAAGGGCGTATCGTCGCTACCGTCCAGAACGCGGTCGTAGGTCACGATCACGCAGACGGGCGCGTCGAATTGACGGAACCCGCGCAGCACCCAATCCTGACGCATCTCCTTGTCATCGCGCGCGATCCCCATGGCCGAGAATAATTGCTTGGCGACGCCCACCTGCCTGTCGCGGTGCGGGCCCGCAAAGGCCTGCCCCGTGCGGAATTCGCGCGACTGGGGTACGCCTGCCACCATCCGCTCGGTATTGCCGGCGCGAATCCGATCGAGCGGTTCGCCGGTGATGACATAGAAATTCCACGGCTGGGTGTTCATCGATGACGGCGCGCGCATCGCCAAACCGATGATTTCTTCAATGAGCGCTCTGGGCACGGGATCGGGCTTGTAACCACGGATGCTTCGGCGACCGAGGATGACGTCATCAAACTTCATGTGTATGGGGTTCCTGGAGGGTTCTCGGCAATAGTCTGGATATTCCCGGTTTTGCGCCGTCGCACAAGATAGAACAAACTGCGGCTGGATCCGTCTTCGCTTTTATCAAACCTCAATGATTGGCAGCCCAGCCACAAAAGAAGCCGCACAAGCGGGGATCGACCGGAGTTTTTGCATCCATGACTGATCGAGCCGAAGCTGTCGCCGCAAAAATCGAAGCGTTCATTCGCTCCGATGTGATTCCGTATGAAAAGGATTCACGCCTCGGTCCGCATGGTCCAAGTGATGAGTTGGTGCAAGAGCTGCGCGACAGAGCGCGGGCGGCCGGAGTCCTGACGCCGCATATTCTGCCCGACGGATCGCACTTCACGCAGCGCGAGACCGCGATTGCGCTGATTAAATCCGGCCTGTCACCCTTAGGGCCGCTCGCCTGCAACACGATGGCCCCCGACGAGGGCAATATGTATTTGCTCGGCAAGGTAGGTACCGCGGATCAGAAGACGCGCTTTCTCGACCCGCTGGTCTCGGGGAGAGCGCGCTCCGCGTTCTTTATGACCGAGCCGGCCGAGATGGGCGGTGCCGGCTCCGATCCGTCGATGATGCTGACGACATGCCGGCTCGACGGCAATCACTGGGTCATCAACGGCCGCAAGAAATTCATCACCGGAGCGGAAGGTGCGCAGGTCGGCATTGTCATGGCGAAATCAGAGGACGGCGCGTGCCTCTTTCTGGTCGATTTGCCGGACCGTGCAATCCGCACATTGCGTGTGCTCGACACGATTGATAATTCGATGCCTGGCGGCCACGCAGAGGTCGAGATCGAAAATCTCCGCGTGCCGGCCGACCAGATGCTCGGTGCGCCGGGTGACGGATTCAAATACGCGCAAATCCGTCTCAGCCCTGCACGGCTGTCGCATTGCATGCGCTGGCTGGGGCTGGCGATCCGCGCCAACGAAATCGCCTCTGATTATGCCTGCCGTCGCCATGCGTTCGGCAAGCCGCTGGTCGATCACGAAGGCGTCGGCTTTATGCTGGCGGAAAATCTGATTGATCTCAAACAGTCGGAGCTGATGATCGATTGGTGCGCCGGCGTTCTCGACACCGGCTCGCTCGGAACCGCCGAGAGTTCGATGGCCAAGGTGGCGGTCTCGGAAGCGCTGATGCGGATCGCCGATCGGTGCGTGCAGGTGATGGGCGGCGACGGCGTCTCGCGCGACACCATCGTCGAGCAGGCTTTCCGCGAGATCCGCGCGTTTCGTATCTATGACGGGCCAACCGAAGTTCACAAATGGTCGCTCGCCAAGAAGATCAAACGCGATTGGAAGGCCGGGCAGCAGTAAGCGGCAATACACGTCGCTCCGTCGTCTGGATCGCCAATCAAAGCGATGTCGCGTGTCATGTCGATGGCGTCAATGCATCCGATCGATCGCTTGACGCGATGATATCAGTATCTGGTGGTGGGCTGCACCCTATCACTGGGCGCGCTATCGCGGCCTGGCGCAGGCGGCAGGCGCGGCCGTCACGGTGCTGCTCCATCCCGGTGACAACAGGATCATGCATGTCGTCAACGAATAACTTCAGCAGGGCGATATCGTCGTCGCGTCGATCACCGCCGAGTGCAGGCGAATGAAGCCAGATCCTTCGTCATTGCGATACGGACGCCGTCGTCATCGATAGCGCGGTATCCGAGCCGCTCGTAAAGCCGGCGCGCGCCGGCATTGCTGATCAAAACAGAGAGCGACAGCCGTGTAGCGCCGCGAGCCAGCGCCACGTCATCGAGACGCCTCATCACTGCAGAGCCGATGCCGCGACCGCGCGCCGCCGCCGACACGAGGAGGTCGACGACATACAAAGAAGGGCTGTCGTGCCGCGCGCGGAAGGCCGTCGTCAGCCGGCCAACGGTTGTGCTGGCATGGTCGATCACCGAATTCTCAACGTCGGGAAACGCTGTCCGATAGCCCAGTTGCTGGGCCCGGAATTGCTGATCCAGCAGCATCGCCAAGAGGGGGCTGTTGAGGCCGAGCGGCGCAAATTGCGCGCCGCGATCCTCGTCGAAAAGCCGATGATCAAAGGCCGCATCGGCCTCGGTCATGGCGCGGATGGTGATCCGGTCATCATATGCCGGCGCGTGGATCAAATTGACTGCGGACAGCCAACAAAACAGGATATCTCTCGTTAAGATGCAATCGGAGATAGCTGTGTATCTGATGACGCCCGAAGATTTCGAACCCTGGGTCGGCAAGGCGGTCAAGGTCGATACGACGCCCCAACCGATCGAGATGACGCTCACGCGCATCAAACGTCTGCCGGTCTATCCCGGCAGCCATCGTGAACCCTTCGTGCTCCATTTCGAATGCCCATTCGAAATCTATCTGCTCGATATGACCTACAAGTTTGATTGCGGGCGCGGCGGGCCGTATGACATTCTCATCTCGCAAATGAGGCCCGATGCCAGCCGGCGTTATTATCACGCCGTGTTCAACTGAACGGAAGATCCACTCGCGATTGCGTGCGAGGCGTGATGTGCCGCAAGCAATGACGTGCAGTCATTTACTGGCGCGAGGGGTAGATGCCCTGCAAGGCGATCAATGTCCACACCGCGAGATAGGGTTGCAGATTCGAGAAGGGCTGGCCGTTACCGGCTATGCCGTTGGTGACCGTACCGCCGGTGATACCGCCGCCGGAAAGGCCGCCTAAATTCACCGCTGTGCCGGATCCGGCCGGCGCATAGATTTTCGGCTGGCTTGGTCCGCCCGGTGCGGTGTTCGACAGCAGGGAGCCGCTGGCAGGTATTCCTGTCGCCGACGCCGGTGCAACGTTCGTCAGGGCCTGTAAGCTCGCCGTACCACCGCCCGTGGGCGTAAATACCGACGTGTGGGTGTGTGCCGGCATCTGCGACTGACTGATCGTCGTGTTTTCTGTGCCGGCCTTCTGGCCCCAGACATAAGGCGTCAGTCCGGCACCGTTGCCTTGGCCGATCAGGGTGCGGCCCTGGACATCCGGCAGGCCGAACGTGGTCTGACCATTGCCGCCGAAGGTCGTGCCGAGTAGCGTGAAAAGGGCGGAATTCTGCGTGATGGCGAGCGTCGCGCCATTGCAACTCGCCCATCCTGAATTCGCGTACCCCCAGCCGACCTGCATGATCTGCCCCAGAAATGGATCTGACATGTTGTTTCCCCAAGTGC
>JAYUEY010000058.1:0-14550 GCA_043739005.1 Tardiphaga sp. | reverse complement strand
TCCTGGCACTGGGTGTTCTTCTTCAACATCCCGTTCGGCATCATCACGGTGCTTGGCCTCATCACCTTCATGGATGAGACCAAGAAGAACTTCGAATTGAAATTCGACTGGTTCGGTTTTCTCGCGCTCGCGATCGGCATCGGTTCGATGCAACTGGCGCTGGATCGCGGCGAACAGCTCGATTGGTTTGGCTCCAAGGAGATCATCGTCGAGACCATCGTGTCGTTGGTCGGCTTCTATTATTTCTTTGCACATTCGCTGACGACGAAAAAACCCTTCATCCAGTTCGCCATCTTCAAGGACCGCAATTTCATCGGCGGCTGCGTCTTCATGGCGGTGATGGGCATCGTGCTGTTCTCCACGATGGCACTGTCCTCGCCCTATCTGCAAAATGTCATCGGCTATCCCATCATTTCGGCGGGGCTTTTGCTCGCGACGCGCGGCTCAGGAACGTTTGTCGCGATGATGCTGGTCGGCCGCATCATGAAATATATCGAGGCGCGCACGCTCATCATTTCTGGCCTGTCGTTGATGGGCCTCACGCTGTGGTTCATGTCGAAATGGACCAACGACACGCAGGTCACGGAGATCATCGTGCTCAGCGTGTTGCAAGGTTTTGGGCTCGGCCTCGTCTTCGTGCCGCTGTCCACGGTCGCCTTCCTAACGTTGCCCAACCATCTGCGAACCGACGGCACCTCGATGTTGACGCTGATGCGCAATGTCGCAAGCTCGATCGGCATCTCGCTTGTCATCGCCGAACTGACCTCGGGCGGCCGGCGCTATTACGCGATCCTCAACGAGCACATCACGCCGTTCAACAACGCGCTGCAAATGCCGGACGTGAAATCGATACTGGATTTGACGACCGATTCCGGCCGCGCGTTGGTCGATCAGATGCTCAAAGCGCAGGCCCAGATTCTGGCCTATGGCCACGACTACCAGATGGTGATGATCGTAATCGCGCTGGCGATCCCGATGGCGATCATCATCGGATCAACAAAAGCGACCTTGCGCAAACAGCAAAGTGCGAGCGACCATGCGGCCGTGATGGATTAAGGAGTTCAACGTGCCCTAGAGTGCGATACAGCGCTGGGCCTCGCTCGTGCTACACCACGTCCAGGACGTGAATTCCTACCGCTTCGAAAAATTGAAGCGCCGCGCGATTGCCAACGTCAATCACCGCCGAAGGCTACAATCGCCCGGTCTTTGCCATACAGCACGTCCGGGACGGGAACCACGACCCCTACACATTGACTCGCCCCATTGACTCCTGACACCGAGGCGGTTTGATGCAGCGTTGTGCTATGTTGGACGTAGTCGCATGAACCTGCGGTCTTTTGCGAAGAACTACTTTTCAAAAAACAGCTGACAAGAAATTTCTGCTAAAGAATCACACGCTTCAATCGGACTCAATCGGTGATGAACATCCGTCTGGTTCAGATTTTTGTGGCAGCCCTGCTGGTTGTTTCGGCATTGCCCGCGCGGGCCGCCGACATCCGCGTCGCACTGGTGATCGGCAACTCCAAATATCCCGACGCCGAAAGCCCGCTGAAAGAGCCCGTCAACGACGCCCGCGAAGTTGCGGCTGAGTTGAAGACGAACGGCTTCGATGTCGAGCTTGGCGAAAACCTCAATATCGATGGCATGCGCCGCGCCATCGACCGGCTTTATGCGCGGATCAAGCCCGGCGCGGCGGCGCTGATATTCTATAGCGGCATCGGCATCCAGTCGAACCGGCAAAGCTATATGATCCCGATCGATGCGCAGATCTGGACTGAACCGGACGTCCGCCGCGACGGCTTCGGTCTCGAAACTCTGCTCGGCGAGATCAACAGCCGTGGTGCCAGCGTCAAGATCGCGCTGATGGATGCGTCGCGGCGCAATCCGTTCGAGCGGCGCTTTCGCAGTTTCTCGGCTGGTCTGGCACCCGTCGTCGCACCGGGCGGATCGCTGGTGA
Source organism: Tardiphaga sp. (assembly GCA_043739005.1). Taxonomy (GTDB): domain Bacteria; phylum Pseudomonadota; class Alphaproteobacteria; order Rhizobiales; family Xanthobacteraceae; genus Tardiphaga. Next base: position 12,593 of record JAYUEY010000058.1, on the reverse strand, counting down.
TGTATTCGGCGGCTCTCAGTTCTGTCGTAGGCGATCAGGGCGGCCCGCAAAGCCTGTTCGTCGGCGAGTTGCTGAAATCCCTGCGCACGCCCAATCTGACCGCCGAGGATACGCTGAACCGCACGCGGGTCTCGGTGATCCGGGCGTCGAAAAGCGAACAGGTGCCGTGGATATCGTCCTCGTTGGCGGATGATTTTTCGTTCATCCCTGGCCAGTCGCCGGTCAAACAGGCGGCGGCCGCGTTAAACCCAAAGGCCAGCGACCCCAAACCGGACGCGGGCAAATCGTCAGAGGCCGATTCTTCAAGCGCAAAGCCATCAGACCCAAAGCCTTCAGAGTCGAAAACTGCAAACGCGAACCCTATCGAAACCGGGGTTCCCGATCCAAAACCGTTCGCGCTGAAACCCTTCGACAGCAACTCCGTCGAGAAGAAACCAGACGCGAAATCGGAGCCAGGCTTTGCGGACGATCCGATTATCCGGGAGTTAACCGACCGGCTGGCATTGAGCCCGAACAACGCCAATACGTTGTACCGGCGTGGTCAGGTCTATGCGAGCAAGGGGGCCTATGCGCTGGCGATCAAGGATTTCGACGATGCGCTGCGGCTCAATCCGCGCGATGTCGAGGCCTACAACAACCGTTGCTGGGCGCGCACCGTGGTCGGCGAGTTGCAATCGGCTTTGCGGGACTGCAACGAGGCGCTGCGGCTGCGGCCGAATTTCGTCGATGCGCTGGACAGCCGCGGGCTCGTGAACCTGAAAAGCGGCATGGCCAAGAACGCGATCGCGGATTTTGACGCCGCGCTGAAGATCAATCCACGGCTGACGTCGTCGTTATATGGCCGCGGCCTTGCCAAACAACGCAACGGCACGGCCAATGAAGGCGACATCGACATCGCCAATGCAAAGGCGATGGACCCCAATATTGCGAACGAGTTCAATAGTTACGGAGTCCGTTAGACGGATCGCATCTTCTCTATTTTGGGGCGATCGAATGGCTGTTCTCAGCTAGACTGGTCGCGGCATCCGCCTTATTTTCAAGCCTGCGATGAACCCGGCGGCGGCCGCCGGCGACATTTCAAAATCAAGCCGACAACCGCGTCGCCGGCCGACATTAGGCGACGTGCTTTTTGAACAGGACGAATTGGCGCGGACCGCGCAAACAGGGAGACTTTCGATGACAGCATCAGGTCGTTATTTCACCGCCGGCGTTCGTACTCTTGTCATGACCGCCGCGCTTGCGATGCCGGTTCTCGTCCTGCCGGTCGGGTTGGCTTATGCCGCCGAGACCGTCACTGAGGACCAGATCCTGCGCGCACTGGTCCCGAAAAAGCCGCTGACCCGCAGCCTGTCCGTTCTACAGGTCGATTCGGCCAAGGTTGCGGCGGAGACCCAGTTGATCGATTCCGTGCGCAATCGCAAGACACGCTCGCTGTCATCAGGCGAACGCGATCAGATCGCCGAGATCGCCAAGGACAAGCCAAATATCGATCTCGAAATCACCTTCGACTATAATTCAGCCGATATCAGCGGGCAGTCGGCACCCGCCGTTCGGGCGCTGGGTAAGGCGCTGACGGATCCGAGCCTGCGCGGCTCGACCTTTATGGTTGCCGGCCATACCGATGCCGCCGGCGGCGAAGGCTACAATCAGGAACTCTCGGAGCGCCGCGCCGATTCCATCAAGCGTGTGCTGGTGGAACGCTACGGCCTGACACCGAACGATCTCGTCGCCGTCGGTTATGGCAAGACCCGGCTCAAGGATGTGTCCAATCCGATGGATCCGGCCAACCGCCGCGTGCAGGTTGTGAACATGCAGAATAAGACGGCTGCCAAATAAGCTGCCAAGTCAGATAGGCTGCCAAACAAGCAGCCAAGTCATGGTCGCGACGCAAATGGTCGGGACGTAAAGCGCTACGCTTGAATTGCACCAGCCGCGCCTTCTCAGACATGAGGTGCGGCTGTGTCGTGACCCTGGATCGTTCGCTCGACCTCTACGACGTTTGTAATCGACCTCGCAAATGACTCCGGTCATGAGTTGCCGCGAGACGGCCGGACCGATAAGCCTGCATGGACCGGCGATCAGCCTCGCCACCGTCGTTCAAGACTCCATTGAAGAGTGAGAGCCGCATCGTGACGCGACCGCCGCCCCTGCCGCTTTGCCATCGCTATCTGCCGGGATCGCTGCTCGGCCGCATGATCAGCCTCATGCTTGTGGGCCTGTCCCCTATGGTTGCGAGCGCCGCCGAACCTGTCGCCTCACCGGCCGGTATCGCGACGGTCACCGTCGCCAAAGCCACCAGCGCCTGCTTCTCGGATCTGGTCCGCGTCACCGGTTTCGTCGTGCCGCGCAAACTCGCCTTGGTGAATGTCGACAGCGAAGGCTCCAAGGTCACCGATGTGATGGTGCGCGAAGGCGATGTTGTCACGGACAATCAGGAGCTGGCGCGGCTGCAACCGCCCTCCGCCCCCGGCAGCAGCGCCACCCGCCCGATCGTGTCGCTGCGCTCGCCCGCGGCAGGTCTTGTACTGCAAATCCGCACGGCCGCCGGTGCGCCGGCCTCGCCGCAATCCGAACCAATGTTCCGCATCGCGGTCGGCAACGAGATCGAACTCGAAGCCGAGGTGCCCGGCCTCCATATGCTCAAGCTCAATCCCGGTGCGACCGCGCGCGTCAGCCGCGACAATGAGCCGGATATGACCGGTCGCCTGCGGCTGGTCGCACCCGAGATCAACCGCAACACGCAACTCGGCAATGTCCGCATCGCGCTTCCGAACGTGGCAAACCTCAAGGTCGGCATGTTCGCCCGTGCCAGCATCGACGCGCGGCGCAGTTGCGGCGTGGCGGTCCCACGCTCGGCGCTCGATCACCAGACCGTACAGGTCGTCAACGGCAACACCATCGAAACACGGAAGATTCGCTCCGGCCTAACCTCAGGCACCTCGACCGAAATCATCGACGGGTTGAAGGAAGGCGAACTCGTCGTCTCCGACGCCGGGACGTCGCTGCATGACGGCGATACGGTCAAGACCATGATGGCTGACGACGACCGAACGCGGGTACGCTGATGGCATTGAATATCTCGGCATGGTCGATCCGCAACCCGCTGCCGTCGATCGTCTTCTCGATCATCCTCCTGGTGCTGGGCTGGATGTCCTTCACCAAACTCGCGATCACGCGGCTGCCGAGCGCGGATATTCCCGTCGTCTCCGTCGCGGTATCGCAATTCGGCGCAGCACCGGCCGAACTCGAAGCGCAGGTGACCAAAACGATCGAGGACGGCGTCTCCGGCGTCGAAAGCGTGCGCCACATCGCCTCGTCGATCACCGACGGTTTGTCGGTGACGACGATTCAGTTCGCGTTGGAAACCAACACTGACCGGGCGCTGAACGACGTCAAGGACGCCGTGACGCGCGTCCGCGCCAACCTGCCACAGAACGTCACCGAACCGTTGATCCAGCGCGTCGATGTCATCGGCCTGCCGATCGTCACTTACGCCGCGATCTCGCCGGGCAAGACGCCCGAACAACTGTCGTGGTTCGTCGACGACGTCGTGAAGCGCGCGCTGCAGGGCGTGCGCAACGTCGCACAGGTCGAACGCATCGGCGGCGTCGAGCGCGAGATCCTCGTCGCACTCGATCCCGATAAATTGCAGGCGGCCGGGCTGACCGCGCTCGATGTGTCGCGACGGCTGCGCGGCACCAATGTCGACCTCGCCGGCGGCCGCGCTGAAATCGGCAAGAACGATCAGGCGATTCGCACGCTGGCCGGCGCAAAGACGCTCAACGAACTGGCGGGCACGATGATCGCGCTGTCGCAGGGCGGCGAAATCCGGCTCGACGACCTCGGCACGGTCACCGACACGATCGCCGACCGTCGCACATTCGCGCGCGTCAATGGCGAACCCGTCGTGGCGCTTGGCATCAAGCGCTCTAAAGGTGCCAGCGACGTCGTCGTTGCCGAAGCCGTGCAGAAACGCATCGACGGCCTCAAAGCCGCCTACCCCGACGTCGATCTGAAACTGATCGACACATCGGTCGAATTCACCAAAGGCAATTACGAAGCCGCGATCTCGACTTTGTTCGAAGGCGCGGCATTGGCCGTCTTCATCGTACTTCTTTTCCTGCGCGATCTTCGCGCGACGGTCATCGCCGCGATTTCGCTGCCGCTGTCAATCTTCCCGGCCTTCTGGGTGATGGACCTCTTGGGCTTTTCGCTCAATCTCGTCAGCTTTCTGGCGATCACACTATCGACCGGCATTCTTGTCGATGACGCCATCGTCGAAATCGAGAACATCGTCCGCCATATCCGTATGGGCAAGTCGCCCTACAAGGCCGCGCTCGAAGCCGCCGATGAAATCGGCCTTGCCGTCATCGCAATCAGCCTCACGATCATCGCAATCTTCGCACCCGCAAGCTTCATGTCGGGCATCGCCGGTCAGTTCTTCAAGCAGTTCGGCATCACGGTCTCGGTGCAGGTCTTCTTCTCGCTGCTCGCGGCGCGCTTCGTCACGCCGGTGCTCGCCGCGTATTTCCTGAAAGACCATCCGCATGCCGATCCGCCGCCGGGTCGCGTGTTACGGATCTACACCAAACTCGTGACCTGGTCGGTCAAGCACTACATGATTACGGTGTTGATCGGGCTCGGCGTGTTCGCCGCATCGATCGCAAGTATCAAACTTCTTCCACAAGGATTCTTGCCGGCGCAGGACACCGCGCGATCACTGCTGGCGATGGAATTGCCGCCGGGCTCGCAACTCGCCTACACCGAAAAGGTCACCGAGGACATCGTTACGCGGCTGCGCCGACGACCCGAGGTCAAGAGCGTCTTCGTCGATGGCGGCCGCGTGCCGCCGGGCCTGCAAGAAGTTCGCCGCGCGTCGCTCATCATCAATTACACGCCGAAGGGCGATCGCAAGATCACGCAGCGAGAGCTTGAACTCTCTATCTCCGGCGAACTCAACAATGTGCCCGATGTGCGCTACTGGTTCCTCGACGAAAACGGGTTGCGCGCGATCTCGCTGGTCGTGACCGGCACGGACAGTGGCATCGTCGGCAACGTCGCCAGCGAACTCGCGAGCCAAATGAAGCGGATTCCGCTGATCGCCAATGTGATCCCTGAAACCTCGCTGGACCGGCCCGAATTGCGCATCCAGCCGCGCGCCGACCTGGCAGCACGGCTCGGCGTCTCCACCGAAAGCCTCTCTGAAACCATCCGCGTCGCCACCATCGGCGATGTCGGACCCGCGCTTGCGAAATTCGACGCCGGCGATCGCCTCGTGCCGATCCGCGTGCAACTCGAAGACGGTGCGCGCGGCGATATCAAGACGCTTGAGCAATTGCGCGTGCCGATCGGCGGTGGACGCGGCGGCGTGCCGCTGGCCGTCGTCGCCGATATCCGGCTCGATCAAGGTCCGACCAGTATCAACCGCTATGACCGCGAACGACAGGCCACGGTCGCGGCCGATCTGGTCGGCACCGCCGCGCTCGGCGACGCGATGAAGCTGATCTACGACCTGCCGGTGATGAAAAGCCTTCCGAAGAGCGTCAAGGTCAGCCAGTCCGGCGATGCCGAAAGCCTCAACGAACTCTCGAATGGTTTTGCCACCGCGATCTCGGCGGGACTGATGATGGTCTATGCCGTGCTGGTGCTGCTGTTCGGCACCTTCCTGCAACCGATCACCATCCTGTTCTCGCTTCCGCTGTCGATCGGCGGCGCGATTGCTGCGCTGCTTATCACCGGCAAACAACTGACCACGCCGGTGTGGATCGGCATTTTGATGCTGATGGGCATCGTCACGAAGAATGCGATCATGCTGGTCGAATTCGCCGTCGAGGCGATCCGCGAAGGCAAGCCGCGTGACTTTGCGATCATCGACGCCGGCATGAAACGCGCGCGGCCGATCATCATGACGACGATCGCGATGGCGGCTGGCATGATGCCGTCAGCCTTGGCGTTCGGCGCGGGCGGCGAATTCCGCTCGCCAATGGCGCTTGCGATCATTGGCGGCCTCGTGTTTTCGACGGCGCTGTCGCTAATCTTCGTGCCGGCAATGTTCATGCTGATGGACGACGTCGGCAGCCTGTCGTGGAAGTTCGGCAAAAAGCTGCTCGCCAGCAATTTGGACGTCGAAGAACCGGCGCTGGATAAGAAGCCACCGCATGGCGTCCCTCATGTGCAACATTCTGTACCGGGCGAGTGAGAAGGACCGCGACGATGATGTTTTTCCGGTCGCTTCGTCTGGCGCTGCTCGCGGCCACCGCGTTGTCGCAGCCGCTTCACGCCGCTGACGAGCCAAACGCACCACGCGGTGCGGCAGTCACCGTGCTCAGAGTAAGCAAGTCGTGTTTCTCCGCGACGGTCGAAATCGGCGGAATCCTGATGGCGCGCGAGGAGATCGCCGTGCGCCCAGATCGCCCCGGCTTGAAAATCACGGACGTGCAGGTCGAGGCCGGCGAGACCATCAATTCCGGGCAGGTCATGGCGCGGCTGGCTTTGACTGATGGCGGCACGACGCAGGTGCTAGCCCCGGTGACGGGCCTCGTCTCCGGATCGACAGCCGTGATCGGATCGCCAGCATCGGCCAAGGGCGAAGCCCTGTTTAACATCATCACGCGCAGCGAATTCGAGATGGTGGGTCTCGTGCCCACCCGTGACCTGTCGAAACTGGCAATCAATCAGGCGGCGCGGATCAAAATTCTCGGTGCCGGTGAGATGGATGGAAAAGTCCGTCGCGTCGGGGCGACAGTCGAACCGAACAGCCAGCTCGGTCAGGTCTATATCACCATTACATCGACGCGGCGGCTGTTGGTCAATTCGTCCGCGCGCGCGATTATCAAGACGGGCGAGAGCTGTGGCGTCGCCGCGCCGCTGACGTCAGTGCTTTATGGCAGCGCGGGGACCGTCGTACAGGTCGTCAAGCGCGACCGCATCGAGACACGGCGTGTCGAGATCGGATTGATGTCGTCAGGTCAGGTCGAAATTCGCGAGGGATTGAGTGACGGTGATATTGTCGTCGCCCGTGCCGGCGCCATGCTGCGCGAGGGCGATTCCGTCCGGCCGATCATGGCGAATGCCGAAGGAAAGTAATTAACTCCCCTCCTTCACGGCGGAGGCTTCGACGGCTTGGCCGAAGCGGATGTCTTCCAGCATCGATGACGAAACCGAAGGCACCTGCCCGCCTTCCGAGATACGCGACACGGCGTTGCGGGTCTTGCCGAACATCGCAGCGACGCCATCGGTCTTGTCGCTGAGGTTGGTCAGCAATTCCGCCATCAACACGCTATGGCGTGCATCGGTGTCGTCCATCACCTTGCCGGGGCTGGCTGACGACAGGATGAGCGAATTGTCGGGTGCGCTGATTGGCGCGAGACCATGCGAGAATGTTCGGAAACGGCGTTCATAGGGATTACGGCGCGAGGCGTCGATGACTGCCAGCTTGGCGTGCGCGCCGCGCTGTTTCATGACGTCGAGCACGGCTTCGATGCTGAAGCCATCACGACGCACGTCGGACTCTTTCCAGATCGCCGCATCGGTCGGGATCATGTAGCTTTCGCGACCGACCTGAACCCCGTAGCCGCCGAAATATAGCATCACCATCGAGTCCGGCGTGATCTTGTCTTTCAGGCGTGCCACCGCGCGGCGCATGTCCTCCTTGCTGGCGTCCTCGACCACATCGACATCGAAGCCGTCATTGCGCAAGGCAGCGGTCAGCGCGCGGGCATCGTTGATCTGCTGGGTTAGCGGCGCGATGGCGTCGGGATAATTTCCGTTGCCGATCACGAGGGCAACGCGGACCGGCTTGGCGGCCTCATCGGCCGCATAGCTGACGGTAATCGGCTTGGTCGCATCGAGCCGCTTGTTGAAAGCCGCATGCGCGCCGATGGCTAGCGACACCAGCGCCACCAGGGCGGTACCGATCTCGACCGAGCGACGGGAGACGCGAAACTGCGCGACTTTCATGCGGGTTCAGTCCTCATCATAGGAGCGCACGTTCCGGCGTCGGCGCAGACCTGCGTTTGACTTGTCTCTAACTCGTGGTTGTGCCGATGGACTACGGCTCAATTGCGCCGTGTTTGCGGCACTGCAACATAACAAATTCTTACCGTGTAGGATGTCGGCTGGCAAGCCAGGCCAGCAGTACGGGTTCTTTAATTTGTGTTCCGCGTTAATTCATGTAATTTCTCAAGCACTTGGTCGGCGTTTGTGACGGCGCCAGGGGCTGATATTCTTTTTCCGGCGACAGGTTTTTCATGGGCTTTCAGGATTTTGCTGGCGCTGCCTATCGCGCTGTTACCGCTGCCAAGGACGGGCCGTCGCTATATGACGTTTGCGATCCAGTTCTTCTGAAGAGCGCCGGCGGCGACACGCATCTCGCCAAATTCTACAAAACCGGCCTCGGTAATCCACCGCTGCGCGTGCTGTTGCGCCGAACCGGCCTGCCGGAACTGAGTGATGCCAGCCGTTTCGGCGCATTGCGTGCGGCGCTGATCGAAGCGCGCGATGCGCAGACGCCGGATTGGGCCGCGATCGGGCGGCCGGTCGCGGATTTGCTCGACACACTCAAACCTGAACATCCGAAACCGAAGCGATTGGCAAGCGAGGCCGCCCTCCCCGCCGTCAGAGATATCGACGCGACGATCCAGAACTGTGCCGCGCATCTCCTGAAGTCTTACGCCCGCAACGGCTACATCCCGGCCTATGCGGCGTTCAACCTGATCGGCGATCCGGATCTGCGCGGAGACGACTTCCTCAATGCGCTGACCGGACTGAATGCTCGCGGCTACAAGAACTCGACGCTGCTGTTCAATCTCGCGCGTGTCTTCATCGCACGCTCGCCGGCGCGCGACATGATCAATCCGCCCTGGACCGGCATCGCTGAACCGATGTGGCAGCCCATGCAGATCAAGCATCGCTCGGCTTACTACGATGCCTTCTACATCGAGGCGCTGTTGAGCTTTCGCGAAACCGGACTCGCGACACCGGCGCAACGCGCCGACGCCAAAAGCGCCATCGACGCGATGACACGCTTCTGCCTGCACACCAGCCGCGAGACGGTGCCGGCTGCCGACGGTTCGACATTTGATGTGGTCACCGCGATCGCGCCGCCGCCGCATCCGCGCTTCAGCAAGTTCTTCACAAATATCAAACAGACGCTCGGCTTCGACATCTATGTGCCGGATTGCGACACCACCGCTTGCGCGGTCTCGGCCGCAACGCAGGCTGGCGTGAGCGACTCGCTGATCGACCAGCCGCTGATCGACTTCTATGCGGGCTATCAGGTCCAAACCGGTGAAAACGTGCCGCGCGTCACCGTGCCACTAAACGGCCATGTCGATTATGACGGCGGAATCGTCACCTGGATCGACAACCTCGCCGGCCAGCGGCCCTATGGCAACGACCTCGACCCAACGCTCAATCTCGACGTCCTCGAAGTCTCTTTCCGCAATTGCACGCGCTGGCAGATCGTCGAAACGCCGAAGCGGCTGGAAACAGTGCGCCGGATTCTCGCCTTCCAGCGCCGTCTGGTCGAGAGCGGGCAATTCGCTCAGCCGCGCTCGCATATCTATTATCTTCCGGAACTCTATTCCGCCTATGTCGGGCGATGCTACGCGGCGTTTCGCGAGTTGTCACCGGCGATCCAGCGCTTGATTGATCCCGACGATCATCTCGGCTTCATTCGCGCGCGCGTCTTGGCCTATGTGCAAGATGACCTCATCGCGAATGAAATGAATGCATTCGATGCGGCGTTGGCCCTGATTGCCCTCGGTCATCTCGGTGCGGACGCCGCACATCTCGCTGCACCTCTCGCCTGTATCATGGCCTCACACGGCGAAGGCGGTCGCCACGGTCCGTTCAAAGCCTATGAATGGAACAAGATGAAGACGCCGACGCGTATTATCGTCGGCGGCCCAGAAGTCACATCCGCTTTCGTGCTGATGGGACTGGCCTTGGCGCGGCGCACCCTCGCGCAAAGGTGACTGCGCGAACGATGGTGTGCTCTCGCCCTGCGCATGCAATGCAGACAAACTGGCACCACAATTGCCGACCTTGTTAAATGGTAGCTCCATCGAGACGTGTATCCATGGCTATTCGGTTTGTTCTCGCTGTCTTAGTGGTCTCGATCGCGTCATTGGCGCAGGCCGCCGATATCGTCGGCGTTCCGAAAATTCGCGATGCCGATCAGGTGGTGATCGGCGTGACGCGCGTGCGCCTTGCCGGCATAAACGGACCGGCCCTGGATCAACTCTGCCTCAATCCGAAAGGCGAACGTTGGACCTGCGGCTCTGCCGCGCGGGATGCGTTGATCAAGTTTTCCGGCGACAAGAGCTGGACCTGTACGCCGACACGTATCGACCGCTTCGGCCGCAGCGTCGCAAAATGCCTCGTCGACGGGCAAGACGTCTCGAAGTGGATGGTGGAGAACGGCTGGGCGCTTGCTTACGTGCAATTCTCGAAGGATTACGAAGCGGATGAGAAAGTAGCGCGTGACGCCAAAGCGGGGCTCTGGGCCGGCGCCTTCATCGCGCCTTGGGACTGGCGCATCCGCAACAAGACGACGAAAATTCTCGGTGCAGTAAAGGCCCCGGACACCGCGAACGCGATCCTGCTCGCCTCGGCGTCTGGTCCCGTCGCGCCGTCGCCGACCTGCACCATCAAGGGCAACGTTAATCGCTCAGGTGTCTGCATCTTCCATCAGCCGACTAGTCGCTGGTATGCAAAGATCACGATGCGCGTCAGCAAAGGCACGCGCTGGTTCTGTTCGGTCGAGGACGCTGTCGCCGCCGGATGCCGCGAGACGCGACGCTAAAGCGTCGCATTTTCCAATCGCGCGACGACATACCACCGACGACATGCCACGATCGCCCCACGCACCGATTCTGCAAACTCATCAGGACAACGATAATGGTCGTTCGCGCAGGCCGTGAATTTCTTGCCATCCCCGGACCGACGACGATGCCGGACGAAGTGTTGCGCGCGATGCATCGCCCGGCGCTCGACATCTATTCGCCCGCGATGGAAGACATGACCGCGAGCCTGCTGCGCGATCTCTCGCGTCTGTTCGCCACCACGGGACGCAGCTACATCTACATCGCCAATGGTCACGGTGCATGGGAAGCAGCGCTCACAAACGTGCTGTCGCGCGGCGACAAAGTGCTGGTGCTGGAAAGCGGCCGTTTCGCCATCGGCTGGGGTGCTGCAGCTTCTGCAATGGGCATTGAGGTCGAGGTGCTGAAGGGCGACTGGAGCCGTGCAGTTCGGCCCGCCGAAGTCGAGGCACGATTGCGCGCCGACACCAACCGCGACATCAAGGCGATTCTGGTTGTGCAAGTCGACACGGCCTCCGGCGCTTTCAATGATATCGAGGCCATCGGCCGCGCCATCAAGGCTGCGAACCACGACGCGCTATTCATGGTCGATGCTGTGGCCTCGCTCGGCTGCATGCCGTTCGAGATGGATGCGTGGGGCATCGATGTTGCGATGTCCGGCTCGCAAAAGGGCTTGATGGCCCCGCCCGGCCTCGCTTTCGTGGCCGCCAACGATCGCGCGCGCAAGATCCATAAAAGCGCGGGTCTGCGCACACCCTATTGGGATTGGACCGAGCGCGAGGGCGCAGAGCACTACAAGAAATATTCTGGCACAGCCCCCGTGCATTTGCTGTTTGCCTTGCGCCGCGCGATCGATTTGTTGTTGGAAGAAGGCCTCGATAATGCGGCTTTGCGCCATCGCCTGCTCGCGGAAGCCGTCCGGCGTGCGGTTGGCACCTGGGCGCAGGGTGGCGTGCTGGGCTTCAACATCGCCGAAGCCCGTGAGCGATCCGATACGGTGACAACGGTGACCGTCGCGAAAGGCAACGATCCCGTCGCATTGCAGCGCTATTGCAACGAGAAATGCGGCGTAATTCTCGGCACCGGCATCGGCGATCTGTCCGGCCAGGCGTTTCGCATCGCGCACATGGGCCACGTCAATGCGCCGATGATCCTCGGCACACTCGGCGTGATCGAGATGGCTCTGACGGCGCTCCGGATTCCCCACGGCACCGGCGGCGTCGATGCGGCAGTCAAATATCTTGGAGACAACGTGCCGGCGTGATCGCCGTGCACCAGGCCTCTAATCGCGATCCGCAGAACGTCTGACGGGTAGCGCGACCGAGATCGAAGGTCGCACCGACGAGATTGAAGGTTTTGCACTGCGCACGACGTTTGTGAAGACGGCGTCAGGCAAAGCTCTTCGGATTCTGACGCAGAAAAAGCCGTCCGGACATGTCCGGGCGGCTTTTTTTGCAGTAACACCGCCTGACGATCGCCAAACGAAAACCCCCGGCGATTGCTCGCCGGGGGCTTGAACTTAGATCAGATCGCCCAAGGGTGACAGGATCAGAAGTTGCGCTGAACGCGGACGTTGAGCGAGTAGGCGTCCTGGTCCTTGAACGAGTAGATCGCAGCCGGCTTCGGACCATTCGCTGCGAAGAGAGCAGCACCAGTGAAGTTCTGGTCGAGATGGAACCACATGGCTTCAGCCGAGAACGTCAGGTTCTTGACAGGAGTCCAGCGGGTCACAAGACCAACCTGCGACACGTTGAAGTTCGGGTTGCA